>NZ_JBHTCP010000009.1:0-204358 GCF_042665465.1 Fictibacillus iocasae
TTGTTTTGGTCGTACTTAACAAATTCGAGTTTTTGGGGAGGTACTCCTTTTTTCGTGTTCTGAAAACCCTGGTACTCTAGGGTCGGGAATTATGAAATTCATTCACCTAGTTATTTTTCCCAAATAAATTGATCCCATTCTGATATGAAAACAAATAACGCCCATCCTTAACACTCAAGGACGGGCGTTTAAAACATTGGGTTTTCATCTAAAAATTGATAAATCTTGCTGACGAGGTCATCTGGATTCTCGCCTGTCACCACTTCACCATTTACAAGCGCAAAAAGTGAACGTGAGCATTGGCCGCAATAGCCAAGGCAGCCGTACTCGATTACATCCAAATCGTAATCTTTTTCGAGCTGCTCGAGAGCACGCTGTGACCCATTCGCAAGGTTGCTTATACAAAACTCAATTATTGGCTTCACGCTGTCTTCACCTCTTCATCATTCCTATCCTATCTGTTTCAGCTCAGCCCGTCAATTTCAAAGGCTTATTATTCGACAAAAAGTGTTGTCTATTCGCCTTGAAGTGCTATACTTATTACTGACTGAATTATGGAATCGGTTTCTTTTATAGTGGGTTTTGAAAGGGTATACAACAAGTATTGGATTAATGATGTAAGAGAAAAGGGGAAATGCCTCATGAAGCAACTCGTATTGCTAGGCGGAGGATACGGCAACATGCGCGCGTTAAAGCGCCTGCTCCAATCATCCAGCCTTCCGGAAGACATACAGCTTACTCTGATTGACCGCGTCCCATATCATTGCTTGAAAACAGAATATTATGCGTTAGCTGCGGGAACAATTTCAGACCATCATATTCGCGTTCCTTTTCCAGATCACCCTCGCTTGAAAATCGTGTATGGCGAAGTGACGGAAATTCAGCTTTCTGAAAAGGCCGTTACTCTGCAAGGTCAAGATCCTGTTTATTATGATGACCTGATCATCGGCTTAGGCTGCGAAGACAAGTACCACGGTGTACCAGGTGCACATGAGCATACGTTGAGCATCCAAACGATCGATAAATCCAGACAGACGTATCAAATATTAAACAACCTTCCGGCCAATGCTGTCGTTGGAGTGGTTGGAGCAGGACTGAGCGGAGTAGAACTTGCTTCTGAACTGCGCGAAAGCCGTCCTGATCTTTCCATCAAGCTTTTCGACCGCGGTGAGATCATTCTCCCTGCCTTTAAGAAGCGCCTGAGCAACTATGTACAAAACTGGTTTATCGAACATGGCGTGGAAGTCATTAACCGCTCCAACATCACAAAAGTGGAGGAAGGCTGTCTTTACAATCATGATGAAAGAGTGGATTGTGACGCAGTCGTCTGGACAGCCGGCATCCAGCCGAATAGTATCGTCAGAGAGCTAGATATTGAAAAGGACGCACAAGGCCGCGTCGTGCTTTCTCCTTATCATCACTTGCCTGAAAATGACGCGGTATTCGTTGTCGGAGATTGTGCTAGCCTGCCTTTTGCACCGAGCGCGCAGCTTGCCGAAGAGCAAGCAGAGCAGATCGCAGAAGTTCTTATCGCAAAATGGAACAATGAACCGATGCCAGAGCTTGGCGAAATCAAGCTAAAGGGCGTCATGGGGTCATTAGGAAAGAAAAGCGGATTTGGCACCATGGGAACAGCAGCCCTTATCGGCCGCGTTCCAAGACTGTTGAAATCAGGCATTCTTTGGCTCTATAAGTATCAAGTATAGGAAACAAACAAAAAGGCTGAACCTTTGCAGGGTTCAGCCTTTTTGTTGTTACCACCAAAGAGGTCGGAAGCGGCGGACGCCAAAGAACGGGAAGCCGAATACGCCAAAGCCTGGATAGACCCAAGGCCCCGCGAAGAAGATGCGGCTGTCCCGGTCTGTTTGGCCTTGCATAGCAAGGTACATGTTATCATTGTCAAAACTGTGCATTTTGCCAGTGTACACCTTGCCGTCCTGCATTTCAATCTCTACCTGCCTGCCCATATGTTTCTGGCAAAGCATATGGTAATGACTATGCTGATGCGTATAATGGATGCCGTATTGAGCTGATGAAGAAGATTCGTCTTTTTTCGGATGCAATAGAGTGTTCCTCCTTTATTATCCCTTCCATCATATTCACCCGTACAAAACAGGCATGTGTACAAACCCAGTTTCTCAGAAAAAAGGGCATTCGTTTACCTGTTTTTTGTTTAGAACCCCGTCTAGCCAGCTCTCAAACGCAACAAAAAAAGGGCTTAACTCCGCCCTTTTTACCCTGCTGTTTTGTATCCACTTTTTTCCATCAGTTCAAATATCGTCTTCAGGCGAGGATTGCCTTCTGCCACGATTTCTCCGTTTAACACGACTACCGGATAAAATAAATCCTCTTCTATCATCATCTTCACAAAATCAGCGTCTTTCCCTGTTTGCGGGGATTCCATGTTGATGTACGAGATCTCAAATTTTTGCTGAGGAAATTTTCTTGAGATCGCCGCCTCCAGCCATTCTGCTGTTTCTTTTGATGACGGCAAGTTCACGCAGCTCGGACATTTATGTTCTGCTCCGTACACTTTGATCAGTGCTTCTTTGATTTCCATGACCGTTCCACCTCACACTCTGTTCTGCTGCTTATATTTTAACGTATTTCCAGACTTTCGGATAGTATTCAAGAACCCGTGATACTCGTTCATGGATTTTTTCATGGTGTTATCTTATAATAAGAGTAAGGTTTTTCATGAAAGGAGCTAGAAAAAACATGGCTGAAAATGCAACGATGCATGAACAAGTGGAAGAAGTTTTGGATAAATTGCGTCCGTTCCTCCTTCGTGATGGCGGAGACGTAGAATTAGTGGACATTGAGGACGGTGTAGTTAAAGTGCGCCTTATGGGAGCATGCGGAAGCTGCCCGAGTTCCACGATTACCCTGAAAGCAGGCATCGAGCGCGCGCTTCTTGAAGAAGTGCCCGGCGTTGTTGAACTAGAGCAAGTATTTTAATGAATAAAAGCGGCTGGCTTCAAGGGGATCCTTGAGCCAGCCGTTTTTTNACACGGCAGAGTGCGGTCCGTCGATAATATCAGCGGTTACTTCTTCACCGCGGTGCGCAGGCAGGCAATGCATGAACGTGTAGTCTTTTTTCGCATGTGAGACAAGTTCGGCGTTCACTTGATAGCCAGCAAACGCTTTGTTGCGTGCTGCCGTCTCTTCCTCCTGACCCATGCTCGCCCAAACATCGGTATAGATTACATCGCTGCCATCAACACCTGCGACCGGGTCGGACGTCCAGACAATTTCAGCTCCAGTCAGTTTCCCCGCTTCTTGCGCTGCTTTTAAGAACACCTCTTTCGGTTTGTAGCCTTCTGGGGTCACAATCGTGCAGTCCATCCCGACCTTAGCGGCTCCCATCATAAGCGAATGCGCCATGTTATTGCCGTCTCCCACATACGTGAGCTTCTTTCCTTGAAACGATCCCTTTATTTCAAGGACTGTCAGCAGATCGGCGAGAACTTGACAGGGGTGAAAATCGTCAGTCAAGCCATTGATAACAGGAACCGAGCTGTTTGCTGCCAGCTCTTCCACGACAGACTGATCAAACGTTCTGATCATTATGCCATCCACATAGCCAGACAGTACCTTCGCTGTATCCGCTACTGTTTCGCCTCTCCCCATCTGAATATCTCTCGTTGATAAGTTCATCGCATGCCCGCCGAGCTGAAGCATGCCAGCTTCAAATGACACACGGGTGCGGGTGGACGATTTTTCGAATATCATCGCCAAAATCTTCCCTTTTAAAAGCGGCTGCGCCATCTTTCCCTGTTTTTTCAGTTCCAGTGCTAAATGGAGTACATCCATGATCTCACTGGATGTAAAATCCCTTAATGCCAGAAAATCCTTCTTGCTCCATTTCGGTTTAAACTGCTGAATAAGCGCCATCCACAATCCCATCCTTCATTAGAGATTTTTCATATTGCAGTGCTGCAAGATAAGCGGCGGCTGTTTCATTACGCGTCCACACATGAAGACGGTTCAGAGCGGCAAGAGATTCCTGTACCCCATCTCTCATGCCTCTTAGCGAAACAAACACTGCCTTGTTTTCTTGTTTCATCCAGTCCATGAAGTCCGTCGTTTCGCATTGGAAAATGGTGAATCCAAGCTTTTTCCACTCTTCTTCGTTCTCCAATTTTCCGTCCACATACATGCTTTTGTTTCCGCCAAAAAGGTCGACCAGCTGAGGCGCAGAACCTTTCAGCGCTTTATGCAGTGCTTCCTGATAATGTGCCGAGGTTCCGATCACCTCTCCGGTTGACGTCATGACCGGGGATAAAACAGGCGACAGTCCTGGGAGCTTGATATGAGAATAGACCGGGGCTTTTACGGTATAGTATGGCTGGCTGTTGTATGAGCTCTTAATCTTGAGCTCTGAAAAATCGCTTCCCAATAAAAGCTCGGTTGCTTTTTGTACGATAGACACTTCTGTCACCTTGCTGATGATCGGAACCGTCCGGGAAGCCCTCGGGTTGATCTCGAGCACATAAACACGATCATTTTCTATCGCAAACTGGACGTTGAACAACCCTTTATACGGCATGTTCCGAGCGATCGCACCCGTCATGTGCCGTATTTTTTCTTGAACGCTGTTTGAAAGAGAAACGGGCGGCGTAACAGAAATGCTGTCACCGGAGTGAACCCCGGTTCCTTCTAGATGTTCAAATATACCGGGAATAAAATCGTAGCTGCCATCTGTGAGGCAGTCTACCTCCGCCTCGGATCCTGTTAAAAAATGATCGACTAGCACAGGATAATCAATATTTTCTGTGTCGACATACTGCTTTAATGATTCTTCATGTTGAAACACCTTCATACCGCTTCCGCCAATGACATAAGACGGACGAAGAAGGACAGGATAGCCGACTTCTTTTGCGTACGGAAGAACATCAGAAGCGGCAGCCGCTGTCTTGCCGGGCACCCGGTCGATGCCGCATGCTTCTAAAAATGCGTAAAATTTTTCACGGTCCTCCATTTGATCGACGATTTCCGCCCCTGCCCCAAGCACTTCGATCCCCGCAGCTTCAAGGTCTTTTGCAAGATTGATCGATGTTTGTCCGCCGAATTGCAGAATAACCTGTGTGATGCCTTCAAACTCGAGCACATTCAGCACATCCTCAGCTGTTAACGGCTCAAAATAAAGACTATCGGCAATTTCATAATCGGTGCTGACCGTTTCAGGGTTGTTGTTGATCATAATGGTCTCATAGCCCATTTTTTGAGCGGCGATCACGCTGTGCACACAGCAATAATCAAACTCAACACCCTGGCCGATGCGGATCGGTCCCGAACCGATGACGGCTACTTTTTTTCCAGAACCCGGCTGCTTATCGCTCACACCCGACCATGAGGAATAATAATAAGATGTGCTCGCTTCGAACTCGGCCGCACACGTATCGACCATCTTATAGGAAGGAGTAATATTCGCTTTCTTTCGCTTTCTGCGTACGTCTAATTCCGAGCAGTTCCACATCTCAGAAAGCTGAAGATCGCTGAATCCCATCTGTTTTGCTCTCTTTAAAATCGTTTCATCAGCATCTTGAAGAGTATAGTGTTCCAGCTTTTTTTGCATCTGAACGAGTGTTTGCAAAACGTACATAAAATACGGTGTGATGCCGGTTGCGCTGATCAGTTTCTGCACATCATAGCCGCTGTAAAGCAGCTGAAGAAGAGCGAACAGCCGCTCATCTGCCGGTGAGAGGACCAAGTGAAGCAGTTCTACTTCCTTCATCTTTCCGAGCCGTTTGAGAAACATCCCGTTTGTTTTCAGTTCAAGCGAACGGATGGCTTTTTGAAAAGCGCTCTCCATCGACCGCTCAATCGCCATCACTTCGCCTGTCGCTTTCATCTGTGTGCCCAGTTTGCGGTCGGCTTCGGGAAATTTATCAAACGGCCATCTTGGAATCTTGACTGTCACATAATCGAGTGCCGGCTCAAAACTCGCATACGTCGTGCCGGTGACCGGGTTTTTCAGCTCGTAAAGCTGATAGCCTGCTGCAAGCTTTGCTGCAATTTTCGCGATCGGATACCCGGTGGCTTTAGATGCGAGAGCAGAAGAACGGCTCACGCGCGGGTTCACCTCGATCAGAAAATATTCTTTTGTTGAGGGATGAAGCGCGAACTGGATGTTGCAACCGCCGATGATCTTTAATGCTTCAATGATTTTAATAGAGGCTGATCGAAGCATGTGATATTCCTGGTCATCGAGTGTCTGGCTGGGCGCCACTACGACGGAATCGCCTGTGTGAACCCCGACTGGATCCATGTTCTCCATGTTGCATACCGTGATGCACGTGCCGCTGCTGTCTCGCATCACTTCATATTCGATCTCTTTATAGCCGGCGATGCTCTTTTCGACCAGGCATTGTGAAATCGGGCTTGCTGAGAGGCCCTGGCTGATTAGCTGTGAAAGTTGTTCTTTATTCTCTGCGATGCCGCCGCCGAAACCGCCAAGCGTGTAGGCGGGGCGCACGATAATTGGATAGCCTGCCTGCGCACCAAACGTGATGGCTTCTTGTACCGTTGTCACGATCTCACTTTCTGGAACCGGCTCGTTCAGCTTGTGCATGAGCGCGCGGAACTGGTCACGGTCTTCTGCCTGCATGATGGACTCGACGCTCGTGCCAAGAAGCTTGACGTTGTATTGCTGCAGTATGTTCTTTTCATGAAGCTCCATCGCCAGATTCAAGCCTGTCTGTCCGCCTACAGATGCTAAGATACCGTCCGGCTGTTCTTTTAGGATGATCTGTTCCACACTTCCAACGGTCATTGGCTCAAAATATACCTTATCGGCGAAAGTATAGTCGGTCATGATTGTCGCCGGGTTATTGTTGATCAGGATAACGGACAATCCTTCTTCTTTCAGGGCTTTGCACGCCTGTGTTCCGGAATAATCAAATTCTGCCGCCTGGCCGATGACGATCGGGCCCGACCCGATCACAAGCACTTTTTGAAGAGCGTTATCTTTAGGCATATTGCTTCACCTTCTTTTGGCTGTTTTTCATCGATGATATAAAGTCGTGGAAAAGCTCCAGATGTTCACGCGGACCCGGCGCCGCTTCCGGATGAAACTGCACAGAGAACACAGGCAGCGACCGGTGAGACAGTCCTTCCACACTGCCGTCGTTCACGTTTTTGAAACTCACATCAAATCCTGTTTTATGCAAGCTGTCACTTTCCACTACATAACTGTGGTTTTGCGAGCTCATGCTCACTTTGCCTGTCATTGTATTCATGACCGGGTGGTTCGCTCCGCGATGGCCGAACTTCAGCTTTCGTGTGTTTCCGCCAAAAGCGAGGGCAAGAATTTGGTGGCCGAGACAGATTCCAAATGACGGGTACTGTTCGGCCAGCTTTTTATACACGCCAAACCATGGTTTCAGCTGTTTAGGATCTCCGGGTCCGTTTGAAAATAATATCCCGTCCGGGTTGAGCTTCTTAATATGCTGAATCGGTGTATCAAACGGTACAACTGTCACTTGGCAGTTCAATTCCAGCAGGGACTGAAGAATGGACCGTTTGTAGCCAAAATCCATGAGAACCACGTGATAGTCACCCCTGCCAGCAGCCACAAACCCGGATGTTGCCGTTTCTTTCACTTTGAATGGAACGGTGTTGTCCAGTTCCAGCTCGCCTGCCGATTCCGGTTTCATACATGCTTTCATCGAACCTTCTGTGCGAATTGATTGAATGAGACTGCGTGTGTCTACACCCGTCATGACGGGAACACCGGCCGATTTTAAGAATGATAGAAGCGATGTTTTCTTTTCAGGAATAAAACCGCTGTACCCGTCTGCTATGATTACACCGGCAGGCTGAATATGTGCGGATTCCATGTTTTCTGCAGAAATTCCGTAGTTGCCAATCAGCGGATACGAAAACACGACAATCTGCCCCTTGTAAGATGGATCAGACAGCACTTCTTCATACCCAGTCATCCCTGTAAAAAAGACCGCCTCTCCGCTAACCGCCTGCTCCCCGCCTTCCCATCGACCGTCAAACACAGAGCCGTTGGAAAGTTTAAGTATTCCGTTCATCTTGGCTGCTCCTTTCTAATAAAAAACCGTAAATATGAATTTTTATACAGTCTTATGCAAAAAAATTTAAACTTTTTCAGTCAGCTTACTATGAGACACAAACACGCCTTTAATGACAGCTGCCGCTTTTTGCAGCTCCTCATGCGATACCGTCAATGGCGGCAGCAAGCGGATAACATCCATTCCGGCTGGAACAGTAAGCAAGCCGTTATTCTGAAGTTCTTCAACAATTGGGGCCGCGACATTGCTGCACTGTATTCCGATTAGTAGGCCTTTTCCTCTTAACTCTTTGAACAGTGGCTGATCATGCAAGCAGCTCTGTAAAAGGTGCATAAAAAACGCCCCTTTTTTCTCTGTTTCTTTCAAAAACGCTTCGTTAAATATCGTCTGTACGACGGAGCTCGCGACAGCACATGCCAGATGGTTCCCGCCAAAGGTCGTTCCATGGCTGCCAGGCCCGAATGAATCTTTCAGAAACGCTTTACCGAGCATCGCCCCGATTGGATATCCGTTTCCAAGACCCTTGGCAAGCGTGACTATATCGGGCACCAAAATGGTGTGCTCGAACGCATAGCGCTTGCCTGTGCGACCCATACCTGTCTGAATTTCGTCTACGATAAGCAGGATGTTCTTTTCCTTGCACAGCCTGTTAATCGTGTGCAAAAAGCCCGGTTCAGCTGCTATGATGCCGCCTTCTCCTTGAACGACTTCAAGCATAATGGCCGCAGTCTGAGCGTCTGCTGCGTGCAAGAGCGCCGAGCTGTCATTGTACGGAACAATATCAAACTCTGGCACCATCGGACCGTAACCTGTTTTAATTTTTTCCTGGCCCGTCGCTGACATCGCGGCAAACGTCCGGCCATGAAAAGACTGCTGAAACGTAATGATTTTCTTTTTGCCTGTATGCTTTTTCGCAAGCTTGATCGCCGCTTCGTTCGCCTCAGCACCGCTGTTGCAAAAAAAAGCCAGATTGAGCGGAGTGTTATCAACGAGCATAGCCGCCAGGTCTTCCTGCAGTTTGTTTTCAAAAAGGTTGGACACATGCCAGAGCTTCCCGCTTTGTTTCTGCAGCGCCTCAAGCGGTGAATGATGGCTGTGACCTAGATTCACAACAGCGATTCCGCTCGTGAAATCAAGATATTCTGTTCCGTTATCATCAGTTAATACGGTACCTTCTCCTTTTACAAAAGAAAGAGGCTTCCTCGCATATGTTGGAAATAAAGCGCTCATACGGCACATTCCTCCTTTACAATCAACGTTCCATTAAGTGCAGGCCCAGATATGCATACCTTCTCGATACCGTTATCCAGACAGTTCAGTGCTGCCTCCACTTTTGGAATCATGCCTCCGTAGATCGTGCCGTCATGCATCAGGCTTGCTATTTGCATTCGTGTCGCTGCAGCGATAAGCTTCCCGCTGTGCAGCACGCCGTCCACATCCGATACGAACGTGATCTGATCCGCAGATACTGCACGTGCTACTGCTTCTGCCGCCGCATCGGCATTCATGTTGACAGGTTCTCCGTTCTCATCGACGCCGACTGAGCAGATGACGGGAATGAAACCGCCTTTGAGCATGTGACGAAGCAGTCTTCCGTTCGTCATCTCCACTTTGCCGACAAGACCGTATTTTTCTTCGTTTAATAATGTGCATTGAAAAAGATTGGCGTCATAGCCTGACAGGCCGACTGCTTCAAATCCGGCTTGATTCAGCGTACGAACGAACGAGGTGTTGACGTTTCCCGCAAGCGTTTCTTCTACGATGGTCATCGCTTTTTTGGTCGTCACCCGGATGCCGTCCACTTTTACAAACGGTATGCCACATTCTTCTAATCTTCCTGAAATGTGAGGCCCTCCGCCGTGTACGATAATAATTTCATGGCCGATCGAAGTTAACTGTTTGAGCGCTTCAAAAAATGGTGTGTTCAAACGAGACAGCACACTGCCGCCTGCTTTAATAACATGTCTCATCTCTTCACTCCTTCCCTACGTGCGGTAGCTGGCATTGATCTGCACATAATCATACGTAAGATCACAGCCCCATGCCGTGCCGGTTCCGCTGCCATTTCCTGCGTTCACTTCTATCTTGATTTCATGATGCTTCAAATAGTCAATCACATCCTGCTCTGAAAAGTCAGCAGGCATTCCGTCCTTCACCACACAAACCGGACCAATGCAGATGGATAGACTGCCAATGTTAAACGGCACACCGCTGTAGCCGACCGCCGCCATCACGCGGCCCCAGTTTGCATCGCATCCGAACACGGCCGTTTTCACGAGAGGCGAACCGACGATCGTCTTGGCTATTTTTCTAGCACCTTCATCATCTTCTGTTCCCGTTACGACGGCTTCGATAAGTTTCGTCGCTCCTTCTCCGTCTTTTGCGATCATTTTTCCTAGATCACCGCATACGAGGAGAAGAGCTTCGATGAAAGTACTCCACTCTTTATGCTGAGGCTGAAGCTGGCTGTTGCCTGCACATCCGTTTGCCAAAATGAGCACCATATCATTCGTGGATGTGTCACCGTCTACCGTAATGCAATTGAACGTGCGGTCGACTGCATACTTCAATGCTCCTTGCAGGGCAGCAGGTTCTACGTTTGCATCGGTTGTGATGAAGCCGAGCATCGTTGCCATGTTCGGATGAATCATGCCAGATCCCTTGGCGGTGCCTGAGATGGTAATTTCTTTATCATCCAGTGCCATACGGTACGTGGTATTTTTCATGACCGTGTCTGTTGTTAGGATGCTTTGTGAGAAATCAATCGAGCTCTTTAAAGAGGCGTAGGCTTCCACCGTGCGTATTCCTGTTCTGACTGCGTCCATCGGGAGCAGCTCGCCGATTACACCTGTCGAAGCAACAGCGGCCATGTGCTCGCTTATGCTGAGCTTTTGCGCGATTAGGCTTCTCATCTCGTAGGCGTCAGCCAGACCTTGTGCGCCTGTGCACGCGTTGGCGTTGCCTGAGTTCACGATCAATGCCTGAAGCTTCTGCTCTTTGCTGATGCTTTCTTTTGTCACGAACAGCGGTGCTGCTTGTATTTGGTTGGTCGTGTACACCGCTGCTGCTGAGGCAGGAAGGTCACTCACAACCAATCCGAGGTCGAGTTTTTTATGTTTGATGCCGCAATGGACGCCGCCCGCGCGGAACCCCTTTGGCGCCGCTATGTTAAAGCCGGTCACTTTCTGAATGGAGCTTGCAGATGCGATCATAGTATCCTCCTAAGGAAATTGTGGAATCAGCGGTAAACCTGATGTTTCGTTAAAGCCCATCATGATGTTCATGTTGTGAAGAGCCTGGCCTGCTGCCCCTTTTAATAGATTGTCGATCACAGAATATACGGTAAGACGCCCGGTCCTCTCATCAAGCGAGTAGCTGATGTCGCAATAGTTGGAGCCGGACACTTGATTGGTGGAAAGCGGTGTGTTCTCTTGATGTACTCTGATGAAATGTTCGTTTTCATAGTGCTGCTGTAATGTCTCGTAGATTATTTCTGTGGTAACGCCAGGCAGCAAGTCTGCATACATTGTCGCCAGAATACCGCGTGTCATCGGAACAAGATGCGTGCTGAACGTCATGATTACTTCCGACTTTCCAATTTGAGCAAACGACTGCTCCATCTCCGGAATATGCTGATGCGCGTTCATCTTATAAATCGAGAGACTTTCATTCGCGTTTGCGTAATGCGACGATTTCGATAGACTCGCACCCGCCCCTGACAGACCGCTTTTGGCATCAGTAATAAGTGAAAGAGGATCTATCAGGTTATTCTTCAGCAGCGGCAGGAGAGCGAGCTGGACGGCTGTTGGATAGCAGCCGGGATTCGCGATCAGCTGTGCCTGTTTGATGCTCTCTCTGTTATATTCTGATAATCCATAAACGGCCTCGTGAAGCCACCTTTCCGGCGGCGCCGGTTTTTTATACCATTTTTCGTATAATGCACTGTCTTTCAGCCGATAATCTCCTGCAAGATCAATGACTCTAATTCCCGCTTCAAGCAGCGGAGGCAATAGTTCTCTCGATACGCCAGACGGAGCGCAGGAAAATACGACATCCATCCTTTTTATATGTTCAAGCGACAGCTTTTTGAGCGTGCTGTTCGTTGATATGCCTTTTAAATGGGGGTATTCTTCGGTTATGTCCTGCCCATCTCTTGAGGAAGAGAAAAGGGTGACGGCCGGCTTTTCTGGATGGCTGCACAACAGCCGGTACAGCTCAACGCCGCTGAATCCCGTTGCCCCAATGATGCCAATCTCCAATTCAGCCACCTTCTTTCACAATGATAGTTCTCATTATAACTTGAATAAAAATTAATTCAACTGTATATTTATAAAAATTCCAATGTTTTTTATGACAGTTTTTTTGTGAGTTATTCAGATTTTTTGTTTCCTGAGTCACTTTGAGAAAACACATATAAAAAAGATGCCAAATCCTCAGCATCTTTTTGAATCCATATTTGTGTTATTGTCTTAAAAATCCGCCTTCTGAATGAATCGTTTGTCCTGTGATCCATTGGCTGTCACTGCTTGCGAGAAAGGCGATGATTTTGGCCGCATCTTCAGGCATGCCGAGCCTTCCAAAAGGAAATTTGGGCAATAGCGCCTCACGCAGGTTGTCATCCACCCATCCTGTATCAGTCGGCCCGGGATTGACGCAGTTCACGGTCATATGCAGCGGCGCCAGTTCAGCAGCAAGCGTCGCAGTAACCGCCTGTATCGCCCCTTTTGTGGCGGCGTATGCGATTTCACCTGCCATCGCACCAAGCCCCTGACCGGACGTGAGATTAATGACCCTTCCTTCTTTTCCTTTGTAACGAAGTGCAAATTCTTTGCATAGCATCAGTACAGACCTGACATTTACCTCGTAATGCTTGTCGATGCTTTCTTCTGTCAGTGATTGGATACTGTCGCGTTTCGAATAACACGCATTGTTCACCAGAATATCCGGCACACCCATTTCTTGTTCTGCCCGTTCAAACAGGTCATGGGCAGCCTGAGGCTGGCTCAGGTCAATCTCGGCTGCACATGCTATTCTTCCTTTCTCACGTATGCCTCTCTTCAGCTGCTCGGTGCTTTTTAATGAACTCTTCTTCCATTCCTCGTCCAAGTCATACGGCTCGTAATATGTAAAGAAAACGTCCGCTCCCTTTTCAGCTAGCAGCAGGCAGACAGCGGCGCCTATCCCATCCATCCTTCCCGCTCCTGTAACAAGGGCGGTCTTTCCTTTGAGTGGCAGATTCATCTATTCACTCCTTAACAAGATCGGTGTTTTGGCGGCTTTTCCAGTCAGGACAAGTGCAATGTTTTCAGCCGCCAAACGTGCCATCGCACAGCGTGTCTCGATTGTTGAACTTCCGATATGCGGCAGTGCTGTCACGTTTTTCATCGTTAATAGAGGATGATTCGGATCAATTGGTTCTACTTCATAAACATCCAGTCCCGCACCGGCAATCTCTTTCTGCTGCAGCGCGTGTAACAATGCATCTTCGTCCACCGATCCTCCTCTTCCTCCGTTGATGAAAAAAGCCGATTTCTTCATTTTCAAGAAAACCTCTTTACCGAACATTTTCGTTGTTTCCTTTGTCAGTGGAGCGAGGTTCACAACAAAATCAGAGTGTTGCAGCAGTTCGTCTAATGCTGCGTACCGGACCCCGACTAGGGTTTCTGTAATCTCTTTTCTCGTACGGTTATGATACAAAACGTTCATGTCAAAGCCCTTCGCACGCCGTGCTACTGCTTCCCCGATGCGTCCCATTCCGAAAATGCCGATTGTTTTGCGGTGGACGTCCGCTCCTGCCAATAGAAGAGGGCTCCAGCTTTTCCAATCCCCATTCTTTACATATTGCGCCGCTTCCACAACTCTCCTGGCGGAAGAGAGAATGAGTGCAAACACGAGATCAGCGGTCGTGTCCGTTAACACATCGGGAGTATTGGTGATTACGACGCCATGTCTTTCTGCTGCAGCTGTATCCATATTGTCGTAGCCGACAGCAAGGTTCGCTGCGATTTTTAAAGACGGAGAACGAAGAATTTCATCGTCAAGTTTATCGGACAGCATAACAAGAAGTCCGTCTGCTCTTCTTGCTTCTTTAATAAGAACATCGCGTGGTACCGCCGTATCCTCGCTGTCCCACATGCCAATCTCCGCTATATCAGCTAATTTAGTCAGCGTATGCTCGGGAAGCTTTCTTGTAACATACACATAAGGCTTACTCAAAATTCCTCACTCCTTTCATTTATTTTCGCATGTCCTGCTGTTCCCTGCAAAGTGATTCATCACAATGTCGCGGTCCGGTACACAAATGAAACATGCGCCCTGTAGTAAGGCGCATTGAGAAACGTACCGGACCCCGACTAAAAAAGAGAGCGGTTTTCCGCTCTCTTTCCTAGTAAGGTGTCGACAGCCAGTCGACGACCGGTATATTGAGTTCTTTGACTGGAAGCCCTATTGCTCTGTAGAACGAGCGCAAAAACAGCTCATTTTGATGCTCTTTTCCGACCGTATCGTGAAAGCTTCTTACAAAGAGCTCCTTGCCGATATCTCGTTCGTTTTCGTAATGGCCTTCTACCATATCAAAATAGTGCACAGGGAACAATAAGCGTCCATATAGCAGCCTCCATGAGCTTTTGGAGAGCGGCTTTACTTTTTCATAATCGTCGATGAAACCGAGCACTTGGTTGTTCCGGAAGTGATCCTGATAAATGTTGGAGCGGATGTACTCCGCAAGATCTCGTACAGGATGATCGACGATCCAGCCTACTGGAAGCTTGGCAAGCGAACCGTCCACGTCCACCCACGCTCCTTCTGTAAACCGGTCGTGGCACACGGCTGATGATCCAAGACCAGCCGGCCCCCTTTCAAGACCGTGATCGACGATATATTGTATCGCGTTCTCTCCGAGTCCTTCATAATACGGAAACGATGTGAGAAACAAACGGTCAAAGTCATTTTTCTCTTTTCTTTGCTTCACATCGTAATACCGCTTATGCATGTCATCCATCCGCTTCATCCAAAGCTCTGCCCACTGTCCGTATGCTGTGCGCTGCAGGGGGTGGTAATGATGAATGTTCTTCGACCGTTTGTGAAATTGGGCTAATTCCTCACCGATCGGCTGTGACGGCGCGCGCTCGCTTGTGTCGAGCTTAAACAGCATGACGGCCGCTCCGTCAATATAGGCATTCGGCATGCTGGAAACCGTCGGACAGAGCTCAGCGATTCCCGTTTCCCCCGCTTGCTTCAAGCACTCACTCACATACACCATCTCTTGTATCTCTTCAAATGAAAAATTGCGCTGAGGCACAACAATGTAACGCTCTCCCCTGCTCCAGAACGTCCGGAAACCACGGTCGAGTTTCTTGGCTTCACAAACCAGCTGATAATTATGATATATATCTCGTTCAAACATGGCATCCACCACCATTTTCATCGTTCGCCCGCACATGAGCATCTGCCTATGCAAGCGTCTTATGCATCATATGCTCCTATGCCTTGTCTTGTTAGCGGTTTGCCTAAAATTCATAAGTTCAGCACCTGAACATATACTATAAAAACTACTAATGGGATGATAAAAGGAGACTGCACATATGCCTGATAAGAAAGTAGAAAATGTAGAAGCCGCTGCAAGAAGGATGCTGCTGGAGAGAGGCGTTACGCTGAAAGATATCGCTGAGCTTGTCTATTTCCTTCAAGTCCCTTATCATCCAGAGCTTAAAGTGGATGTTTGTTTGCATAACGTAGAGCGCGTCATTGCTAAGCGTGAGGTGCAAAATGCCATCTTGACTGGCATTGCTCTTGATGTGTTGGCAGAACAAAAAAAGCTGGAAGGGCCGCTTCAGGAAATCCTTGAAAAGGACGAAAGCTTGTATGGCATTGATGAGATCATCGCGCTGTCGATTGTTAACATTTATGGCTCAATCGGGTTCACGAACTACGGTTACATCGATAAACAGAAGCCTGGCATTTTAGAGAAGCTGAACGACAAATCATCAGGAAAAGTTCACACCTTTTTGGATGACATTGTGGGTGCGATTGCCGCAGCCGCATCTAGCCGGCTCGCTCACAGAGCCGCGAATACAGAATAAAGAAAACGCCGCAGCTGCGGCGTTTTCTTTATTACACTTCCCATTCATCTAGGCTGTTTACCACATATGTTGGATGAAGGTCAATTTCTTTTAAATGATGAGGCTGGGTAACACCTGTATGCACGAGCAGAGTATGCAGTCCTGTGCGGATGCCTGCCATAATATCGGTCTGGTAATTATCGCCGATCATGAGCGTTTCTTCTTTCGGTGTGCCGAGCGCAGCAAGTGCCATCTCCATGATCACTGGCTCCGGCTTGCCGATAAAAACAGGCTCTGTCTGTGTAGAAACGGCTACAACAGAAGTAAGAGAGCCGTTCCCCGGCAGCAGGCCGCGCTCAGTCGGTATGGCAATATCACCGTTCGTCGAGATAAACGTCGCTCCTCCCCTGACCGCAAGGCAAGCTAGGGCGAGCTTCTCATAATTAATCGTACGGTCAATTCCCATCACAACAAAATCAGGGGAATCTTCGGTCAGTGTGATGCCTTTTTCCTGCAGCGCTTCTTTAATGCCGTCCTCCCCGATCACATAAGCTGAGGCATTAGGCTTCAGCTGGTCGATATAGCTTGCCGTCGCCATGCTTGTTGTAAACACATGATCTTCCGTAGAAGGAATATCGAAGTTTTTGAGCACCTCTGCAACCTGTTTCTTCGTCTTGGACGAGTTGTTCGTGACAAATAAATAAGGCAGCCCTTTTTCTTTCAGTTTTTTTACAAAAGCAACAGCGGCTTCAATCCGTTCTGTCCCTCTGTACATTGTTCCGTCTAGATCAATTAAAAAGCCTTTATAGTTCATAGCCGTTCCCTCCTTGATGTATAAATCGCTGTTTGGTTATGGCAGAAAAGCGGAAACCGGTCCAAGTTCATTTTCTAAATAGTTGCGAACATGCTGCGGAAAGGATGCAAGGACTTCAATATGTTTTTGGATAACGGTCCGGATTTGTTCATGTTCGATGTCCATATAATCCTGCACAAGCTGTTTTCTAAGAGCCACAACGTTCTTTAGAGCGGCAGCATCATATGAAGGAAGCACCTTTTCATCATCCAAGATATCAAGAATATCGTCAAAACTTCCTGGATCTCTCATGATAAAGCCATCGATAATGCTGTTGCCGGCATCCATCATGCATTCAATCAACAGATGGCCGATTCTCTCGAGCGCATAGCAATTAGATGGGGTGTTTATCTGTTTTAGTTCATTAAAATCCTTTAACAGCTGTTCAATATATTGCAGATGCTGTTCCATTTTTTTGCGGTCCACAAAATACATGATCTCACCTGATTTTCATTATTTTTAACCACTATAGTTTACCACAATTGCGGTGCCAGACTGTAATACAGTACCGAATTTTGCTATCATTAGATTGTTAGGAGAACGAAAGGCGGGATGACGATGAGTAATGAACGATTTTTTTTATATGATGATACAGAGCAGTCACAGACTCGGTTTGTCAGCTTTATGGGCAGAAACACGCGCTTTGATTTAGCGATCGTAAAGACAGGGCGCCATTACGGAAAACTCCTTATCTTGAACATGCTCAGCAACCGCTTCGCGATAATCGGGACGGATGATTTAGAGGAAGAGGGCTATTTGGAGCATGCGTTTAATTTGAACGAAGAGGATGCTCAGGAGTTGAGGGAGTTTTTGTACGAGGTGGTGTAAGTAACTTTTGTTGCTTTAAGAAATCAATGAAGCAGAGTTGATCTGCGTTACAGGTGCACGCTTATCCAGAGGGGTGAAGTGAAAAGCAGAAATGGCTCGTCCAGCCTAGGGCAAGCAAATGAGAAAGGGACCGGTAAGTCGGTTTGTGACTTATTGGGCACTGGCTCATTTGACCTCGAGGGGCTAGCCATTTCTGCTGGACAAACCGAAAAGCAGAAATGGCTCGGCCAGCCTAGGGCAAGCAAATGAGAAAGGGACCTAAAGAATCGGTTTGTGACTTATTGGGCACTGGCTCATTTGACCTCGAGGGGCTAGCCATTTCTGCTGGACAAACCGAAAAGCAGAAATGGCTCGTCCAGCCTAGGGCAAGCAAATGAGAAAGGGACCTAAAGAATCGGTTTGTGACTTATTGGGCACTGGCTCAAAGGAAAGCTACGCAGCAAGACATCCAACGCAAGAAAATGTGATTTTCATTTTCGAGGAGTCGGCACCTGAGACGAAGATCAACTTATCAAAGAGGGATTCAAGATGCCTTAAAAAACTTAGCGCTTCCATCATTCTGAAAAGCTTATAACACCTCATGCTATACATAATGGTGTAATTTAAAACTCGTAAAGAAAAAACCATCCTTCTGGGCAGACTACGGTTAGGGCTTTTGCCCGACTGGCTGCTGCGAGAGAAAGGGTGGTTTTTGTTGTCTGATGAAAAGGAAAACAAATATACGGACTTTTCTAATGTCGAGACAGGCAGACGTTTTGTTCTGCCTGAGGATTTTCCAGAAGGGCCTTATGGTTCACCGATCATAAGGAAGCTCGGAAAATCGACGCCATGGAAAGAGGACCAGCGGTATTACAGTGCCTTCAATTATGAAAACAAATCGCTGCATGAAGGCATTGAACGCAAGTACCCTGGTGCTCACCCGGCACATGATGATCCTGGCCGCTCCACGCAATCGCCCTATGAGGATGTTCAGTAGCACCTCTGAAGTATCAGAACGCCAAAAGAAATAAACCCCTGAACTCGTTTCAGGGGTTTATTTCACTTTCTTCATAACAAAGTATGGGCAGCCAAAGTTGCAGTATTCATAAATGTACTCTGGCAATGTGCTTATTTTCGTATCGTACGTGGCTTTGTCGTGATGATCTTCAAAAAAGCCTCTCAGACGCAGCTGTTCGTAGCCGATATCTCCAACGATATAATCGTATTTATGCAAAATTTCGCTGTAGCGTGCTTTAAACTGTTCTTCATCAAACGCCTCACGAAAATCTTCTACCATTTCATATGAATGATTTCCGATTGTAATCAAGGTTCCGCTCACCTCACTTGGTTTTATTTTACCATGAGTTTCTATTTAACAGCCAACAATTTCTTCACAAGGAAACGATGTCTTCTGGTGACACTAAGGATAAGGAGGTGAAGATGATGCGTTATATAACAGGTTTTCTTTTATCCGCCCTGCTTTTATCAGGCTGCGGCGGCAATGATAAAGAAAAAGCCGGTGATGAATATAAGTTTTCAAAAATGAACGTGACCGATGAGAACCGTATCGGCCAAAACATGAATTACAGCGATTTTGGTTATATGCGCCATAAAGAGGGCGACAAAGTGAAAACAGGGAACAGCGTCCCATACTTAAACAGACAAAAGCTCGCAGATATGATTTCAGACATGTCGCTGCAGCTGCCTGGCATTAAGGATGTTGGAACATATGTGACAGATGAAGAAGTGCTGATCGCCTACCGGACAACGAATAAGGACAGAAATGCTGCCGCTGATCAAATCAAGATGACCGCTTTTGCTGTTGTGCCGCGGTATTATCATGTGTACGTGAGTGATGAAAAAGGCATGATCGATAAAATTGAGCAATACCAGGCCTTAAATAATGATACGGAAAACATTGAAGGCATTATTGACGAGCTGATCGCTCAGATGAAACAAGCTCCTCAAGGAAAGAAATGGAACTATGGAGAAAATGAAAACGGCGAGATGAACGGTGAGAGCAACAATATGAGGGGCAAAATGTCCGGAAAATAAAAACACAAGCAGCTCTTATAGGCTGCTTGTGTTTGCTTGTGCGGCGTTGACTTGCTCATCCGCATGATAAGAAGAACGAACGAGCGGTCCAGATTCACAATGCTTGAATCCTTTGCCGAGCGCGATTTTCTTCAATTCTTGAAACTCTTCTGGTGTGTAGTACTTTTGTACCTTTAAATGTTTTTTCGTCGGCTGAAGATATTGCCCGATCGTCATGATATCGACGTTGTTCGCGCGTAGATCATCCATCGTTTCGATGATTTCTTCCCACGTCTCACCAACCCCAATCATGAGGCTGGACTTCGTCGGGATGCGCTCGTTCATCTCTTTTGCGCGGCGCAGGAATTCGAGTGAACGCTCATATGTAGCGCGTGCACGGACTCTAGGTGTCAATCGTCTCACCGTTTCAATATTGTGGTTCATGATGTCTGGCTTCGCGTTCATGAGCATTTCTAAGTTCTCTTTTATACCCATCATGTCTGATGGAAGCACTTCGATGGAACAGAACGGATTTCTGGCGCGCACGGCTTTGACTGTCTCAGCAAAAACAAACGCTCCGCCATCTTTTAAATCATCACGGGCAACCGCCGTGATCACGACGTGCTTAAGACCCATTTGCTCCACAGATTCTGCTACACGCTCAGGCTCTTGCAGGTCCAGTTCAGTCGGAAGTCCTGTTTTGACGGCACAAAAACGGCATGCACGCGTACATACATCGCCCAATATCATGAACGTTGCCGTCTTGCGGACTGCCCAGCATTCATGGATGTTCGGACATCTTGCTTCTTCGCATACCGTGTGCAGCTTTTTCTCACGCATCATTTTCTTTAATTCTTTATAGTTATCGTTTGTGTTGAGCTTTATTTTCAGCCACTCCGGCTTACGTAAGTGTTCTTCCTGCTTTGCCACTCTTACCACTCCATTTCCGCATTCCTATAGAGGTAATTATAAAGACCTTTTAGTATAAAACCAATTAATGTGATTAAAACATTCACCTTTATTACCTTATCATAACGCGAAAAAATAGCCAAACCCACCACTTTCCAACAAAAAATTTTCATAAAGAGCGCTCTCTTCCACAAACTAATGCTAATTGAAAACAACGAAAGGAGCTGGAGGGCGCATGTTAAAAGCGGGCATTGTCCTGATTGCAGCTGCCGCACTTCTTCTTCAATGCCCCAATAAGGGGGAAGCGGCTGAAAACAAGAAGCCTCCTTCTTATTCCAAAGAAGATGTCGACCGCCTCGCCTTATATAAAAAAATGGAGACGACCACGCTGATACCCTGGTATTACTTTGCCGGAGCCGATCAGTATGAACGGAGTGTCAGACGAGCGAGAACGGACCTTCCGAAAAGAACTGGACTTACCGGCATCTTTTTCTCCCCCGCTCAATGGGTTGGCCCGCTGAATCCTGATTTGGAAGATAAAAATGCCAATTCCATTTCGCTTTTTGGCGGTCTTGGAAAAGACGGCAACAGTGATGGTCTTGCTGACCGGGAGAACGACGAGGATGTGTTGTTCACGTTTGCATCGCTTATCGGAAAAAATGGCTTTGACGAAGAAAATTTTAAAATCGGCCTCTGGAATTATTATCAACGCGATAAAGCGGTCGGCATCATTTTAGAGAACGCAGCGATCTACAAATCTTATGGAACAGTGAGCCTGGACCAGCACAGCTTTATCGTCCCGCTCCGATCGAATTACAGTTATCGCAACACGTGGGGCGACCGCAGAGGGTTCGGCGGCTTACGCATTCATGAAGGAACCGATATCTTTGCGGATTACGGCGTACCGGTTAAAGCGGTGTCGTATGGTGTTGTTGAAATTAAAGGATGGAACCGGTTTGGCGGATGGCGGATCGGAATCCGTGACATCAATAATGTGTATCATTATTACGCTCACCTTGGAAGCTTTAACAAAGGGGTTGAGAAGGGTTCTATTGTTGAACCAGGCACCGTAATCGGCTATGTGGGGAGTTCTGGCTACGGGCCTCCAGGAACTTCTGGGAAATTTCCGCCGCACCTTCATTTCGGCATGTACCGCGATAATGGATTCACCGAGTGGGCGTTCGATCCATACCCTTATCTGAAAGCTTGGGAGAGGCAGGAGCGGATGGCATCAAGAAGAAGGTAACAGCACAGCAAAACCCTCGCCGAGCTGCAGCGAGGGTTTTGCTTTTGCTTATTTATTTTTCGATACTTTGACAACATTCAGGATGCTAAGAGCAAGTCCGCCCCAAATGATGCCCATACCGACTAACATCATGGCAATTGCACTTGCAGACATGCTACATCGCCTCCTTATGTTCTTTGGCCGTTTTGTTTTTATCCCATTTTAAGAAAGAAAGCAGCACTCCTAGAAGGATGATTGTGACAGATGTCACCGCCCCGTATTTAATGAGTGCGTCTACTGGATAACCGCCATACGGTTCTTTAAACTCGGTGATAACAAGCTGAATGAGCATATAGCCAAGCAGTACAGGTGTAACGAACTTTAGGCAGATCACCCACCAGCTGCCTGTTCTTAAATCGGAAAGGCTGTTCGCATGGTTTTGTAATTCACCAAGCTTCTTGAACACCCAGCCGATAAGGATGACTTCAATCAATCCTGAAAGGACAATTCCGTACGTATTGATAAAATGGTCCACGATGTCAAGGAAGTTCAAACCTCCGTTTGACGCGTAAATAAGTGAGAACAACGCTGATACAAGACCGCCGAACAATACCGCTTTAGAGCGGCTGATGCTGAACTTGTCCTGTAATGCGGCGACATACACTTCTACGATAGAAATTAAGGATGTCATGCCCGCGAATACGAGAGACAAGAAGAACAAGACGCCGAACACTTCATTCAACCCTGGGAACGAGTTGATGATGCTTGGGAAGACCATGAATGCAAGCCCGATACCCGATTTAACGACTTCATCTACCGGGACACCTTGCTGCTGAGCCATGAAGCCTAGTGCTGCGAATACACCGATACCAGCAAGAAGCTCGAAACCGGAATTCGCGAAGCCAGTGATAAATGCATTGTTGTTAATATCCGACTTTTTCGGCAGATAACTAGAGTACGTGATCATGATCGCGAATGCGATAGACAACGAGAAGAAAATCTGTCCATACGCTGCTACCCACACCTTGCCGGAAGTAAGCAAGTCCCAGCGAGGTTCAAAAAATGCGTTCAACCCTTCTGCTGCACCATCGAGTGTGATGGCGCGGATAACAATCAATGTGAACATGATAAACAGAAGCGGAAGAAAGATTTTATTCAGCTTTTCAATTCCTTTTGCAACGCCTTTAAACAGCACGGCGATCGTGACGATCCAAACGATTAACAGTGGAATTAGGACGCCAGGAACAAGACTTCCAAACACCCCAGGATCGGCAACTTTTAAATACTCACCGACTAAGAAAGCATCCGGCTTATCTCCCCATTTTAAATCAAACGAAAAAACAGTATACGATAATGCCCAAGCGATAATGACTGCATAATACGTAGAAATAACAAATGCTACCAGCACCTGCCACCAGCCAAGCCACTCAGCACCTTTGTTCATTCTGAAATAAGATAACGGCCCTGAACCGCGGTATTTGTGACCCATCGTGAACTCCAAAATAAGAAGCGGAATTCCTGCCGTCAGTAGTGCGATTAAATAAGGAATTAAAAATGCCCCTCCGCCGTTTTCATACGCTACAGCCGGGAATCGCCAGATGTTTCCGAGCCCTACCGCTGAACCGACAGCTGCCATTATAAAACCGTAGCGGCTGGCAAATTGTTGACGGTTTTCCATGATGATGTCCCCCTTCAAAAGTTAAAACTTTTGAGTATTTTGTCTTTTCTGATTATTCTGTTGTTAGTATATATGCTCGCTGTCTAAATGTCAAAACATTTTGACGAAATTTGTCATATGTTAAGGACTTTTTGCTCTCTAACTCTGTTTTCTTCACACAATGACGAAGGTGGCTTTAAACAATGGGGGTTCGGTACCGTGATTATGACTTGGGGGGAATGGAAATCCGTTAACGGTACCGGCCCCCACTAAAAGGAGTCGGAGAAATTATTAACAAGCAAAAAACCGGCATCTGCCGGTTTTTTGTTTGGTTCTATTTTTTCTTTTTGTTCGGTTCAAGCGGGACAGATGGCTGGATGGTGGAGCCTGATCCGTTTTGTGAGCCGTTGTAGTATTGCGGGACTTCGCCTGGAAGTATATAAGACGCTATCGGAATGGGACGAACGACTATGGCTGTTTTTGTGGCAAACGGGATGACGATTTTAACTTTTACCTTGACGATAACACTGACATTGTGTTTGACATTGTTGATTCCTTTTTCCTCAAATGTTTCTTCAACATCGGTATCCACATCACCGATAGCGGTGTATTTAACAGGTATTTTCGGTCCTAGGTTGGCTAAAAGAGCATTTTTGGTTGCTTGACCAAGCGGAATGTATGCTACCAGCCCAGGCGGCTTTTTATAATCATTTACTTCCTCTAGTTCATCGCTCATCAACCCAAAATCACTATGTTTGCCTTCTTCTATATTCTTCAAATAAGCTTGAACGATTTTCCCAGCCTGAAACATGATACGGTTGACGACCTTTTGATCAATTGAGGCTGATATGATATCTCCGTTATCGTTCTTCACATACTTCACCACATTATCCATGTCACCGGTTTCGACGATTTTGTTCATGACTGCTTCGTTGATCGCCTGTGAGGCGATCTCATCTGTTTTCGTTTCGGCTATATGAATAAGCGTCGGCTCTATCCCTTTGTTCACGATCCAAAGACCTTGGATGGTCATCACCATAAAAATAATCAAGCTCATGGAAAGCACGTAACGTATAGGAAGCGGTCCCTTCCGCATTCTGATCTTCCGTCGCCGTCTAAACAAAGAGATAACCCCCTCTCTTCTACATATGTATGCAGAGAGGGCAGGATTTACGTATAAAGGTTGCCACATAAAGAAAACTTGGCTGACGCCAACCTTAGTTCATTTTATACTTTCTTAAAATGCAAAAAATGCTGCTGATTACGAGGACCAGCAGCACGTTTTACTATATTTTTTCGTAGACAACAAAGTCATGAGGATAGACTGTTTTTTCATCCGTCTCGCCTTTTTCACGAGACACCTCTGTCCAATCCTCTTTTGAGAAGAATGGAAAATACGTGTCTCCTTCAAATTCGTGATGAATTTCAGTCACATACATTTTTGTCACATGCGGCATGAATAGGCTGAAAATGTCAGATCCGCCGATTACACAGATTTCCGCATCATCCCTCGATATCACGTCATCAACAGACGACACGACGGTGCATCCTTCTGTTTCATACCGCTCATCGCGCGTCATGACGATGTTCTCACGTCCCGGAAGCGGCCTGCCGATCGATTCATGCGTTTTGCGGCCCATCACGATCGGTTTACCCAGCGTCACTTTTTTAAAATACTGCAGATCATTCGGCATATGCCACGGCAGCTCGTTGTTTCGGCCGATCAGCCTGTTTTTGTCCATCGCTACGACAAATGAAATCATACCGAAACCGCTCCCTTTATATGAGGATGTGACTCGTAATTGACAAGCTCGAAATCATCGTATGTAAAATCAAAAAGACTTTTCACATCATGATTGATTTTCATCTGCGGCAGCGGATGAGGATCGCGTGAAAGCTGCAGCTTCACCTGTTCCAAATGGTTGCTGTAGATATGGGCGTCACCGATCGTGTGAACGAATTCACCTGGCTTGAGGCCCGTTACTTGTGCGACCATCATCGTCAGAAGCGCATAGGAAGCGATGTTGAACGGCACACCAAGGAACGTGTCGGCAGAACGCTGGTACAGCTGGCACGACAGCTTTCCGTCCGCCACATAAAACTGAAACAGCAGGTGGCATGGAGGAAGTGCCATGTTCGGCACATCAGCCGGGTTCCACGCGGTCACGATCAAGCGCCTTGAATCTGGATTCTTCTTTATGTCATCTACAACGTTCGCGATCTGGTCGATCACGCGTCCGTCCGGTGATGTCCACGAGCGCCATTGATAGCCGTATACCGGCCCGAGGTTTCCGTTCTCGTCCGCCCACTCGTCCCAAATTCTCACGTTGTTTTCTTTTAAATAAGCGATGTTCGTGTCACCTTTTAAAAACCAAAGAAGCTCGTGGATCACGTTGCGCATGTGCAGCTTTTTCGTCGTCACAGCGGGAAATCCTTCTTCCAGGTTAAAACGCATCTGGCGTCCGAAAACCGAGATCGTTCCCGTGCCTGTGCGGTCCTCTTTCACCGTTCCATTGTCTAGGATGTCTTGTAATAGATGTAAGTACTGTTTCATTTCGTTATTCCCCCCTGCCAGAAAATCTTCATGCATTAATCCTACCATAGAAAAAGGATAACCTTAAAGGCTATCCGAATTTTTTTATACCATCTTCAAAAGAGCGTCTCGCCCCTTCATCCCGGTTTCAATGCCGATCGCGTACGCTTCGTGTGTGATCGACTCGAGCGGCGCATCCAGCAGCTGATCGATCGTCCTTACACCGACAGCACGGCCGGCGATGATTTTACGGTCAGCGAGCTTTTCGTTAAGCAGGGCTACATCGAGCGCTCCGCACATAATGTATCCGTTATCATTAAACACGGCCATAAAGTTCGTTTTCGGCAGCCGCAGCGTGACTGCAGTAAACGGAATGCCATCTATTAAAATAGGGCTCATCTCTAACATGAACATCCCACTTCCTTTCTCTCACATGATATGAAAAGAGAAAGAAAAAGTGTGTGCTACACTCCTAAAATAATGAAACGGAGACCGAGACCTGCCAGAATGAGCAGCAGCATCGTCACGACGATCCCCGCTGGCAGCTTCTTATGGATGTATGCCCCAAGCCGCCCGCCTAAGTAAGCTCCTGGCACGAGCGCAATTACGGCCTGCCACACCACATTGCCATAATAGACGTGGGCGATGCTGCCAGTAATGCTGGATAAAAAGATCATGAACATGCTCGTCGCCACGGCAACTGTAACAGGAAAGCCGAATAGAAGCATCATCGCCGGGACCATAAGCGAGCCTCCGCCGATGCCAAAAAGACCAGAGACGACACCGACCACAAACGAAATAAGAAGCGCGACGACAGGCGGATAACGGTATGTATGAACAGTGCCGGAAGCTTCTGTGAAAGTTCTTTCCCACCCTCGGGAAAATTGTGCTTTCGGCAGCTTGTCACGGACGATGAGCAGGAGGGAAACGAATAGCATAAAGGACCCGAACAAGATAAAGAATATGCCTTCATCTGCTCGTTCATTAAACGCAGCGCCTGCGAACGATCCGGGTCCGCTTCCTAAGAAGAAGAGCCAGCCGCTTTTAAAATCGATGCGCTTGTCCGCCATAAACGAGCGCGTTGCCGAAAGTCCTGTGACGATCAAAATGACGATTGACGTGCCTACTGCCGTTTGGGGTGTAAAATCAGGCAGCTGGGAAAACCATTGATCAGCGGATAAAAGCCCTGGCACGATCAGGATCCCGCCTCCAAGACCGATGATGCTTCCGAGCGTGCCAGCAGAAAGACCTAAAAGAAAAAGCAACAGCCACAACATGATGGTTTCCTCCTAAAATAAATCGAGCTGTCTGGGTGCGAGTTCTTCGTATTCTATACCCAATAAGTCAATCATCTGCTTCGCGTTATCCGCTGCATCGCCGCCAGAGTTGTTGTTAAACAGCATCACAATCTGTTTCGTCTCTTTTTTAAGTTTCTCTAAGAGTGCTTTCCATTCTAGCAGCTCTTTTTCATTGTACCGATAAAGATACCGGACATCGCGCCAGTTTGCCTGGCCGTGGCTGTTCCAGCCATGCACGTTCCGGCCGTGAAGGCGGATCAGCGTCTTTTCCTCGGTCGCAAATGGGACAAGAGGTACAGATCCTGATCCAGCTTGCGGTTCATCGCATATCGTATGTATCCATCCTTCCTCTCTCACAAAGGTCAGTGTCTTATCCCGTACTTCTGGCGAGTACCACGATTGATTTCTGAACTCGACCGCTGACGGGATGTCTCCCATCATCTCTTTTGTGAAGCGCAGCATCTGTACGCTTTCCTTGTCACATTCAAACCAAGGCGGATACTGAAACAGCACCATATCGAGCTTCCCAGCTTCAGTAACCGGCTTGATTGATTCCTTGAACGCGTCAAACATTTCTTTCGTCGTTTCAAACGGCACTTTGCCGCGTGCGTGCCCTGTCATGCCCTGATACGCTTTGACGACAAATGAAAACGATTCAGGTGTTTGCGACACCCAGCGTTCGTAATTCCGGACAGGCTGGACCGCGTAAAAAGCAGCATCTACTTCTACGACAGGAAAGTGCCCCGCGTACACTTCCAGCTTGTCCCGTGGCGGAGTGCCGTCCGGATATAACGTGTCATGGTCGCCCCAGCCTGTAACGCCTATTGTGATCATCACGGCACCTCCTTTTTTCAAGTGTAAACCCGTTTTTCAAGCTGCAGCATTACTTTTTGTTCAACCCTTTTTTGTTCAGAAAATCCTTCATAAATGTTCGTTTCGGTACTTCCATCGCAGCCATCATGTGGCTGACCCAGCCGGCCGTTCTCTTTCCGTCCGTGCGCTCAGCATAATATGCGGCCGTTTCCTGCTCATACCTCTGCAGCTCGTTTTTGAGCTCATCGTCACTTTTATAGGTGTTATGATGAAAAACTGCATTCATTGGAAGTCTTGGTTTCGTTCCAGGGTTCGCAGCCGGCACGCCGACAGCAAGACCGAATAACGGTACTACATGATCAGGGCATTTCAGCAGATCTGACACTTCCTGTATGTTATTGCGGATTCCGCCGATATACACGATGCCAAGGCCGAGGGATTCCGCTGCCACCGCCATGTTCTGTGCGGCAAGCGCAGCGTCCGCCGTTCCGACGATGAACCCTTCCATTGATTGAACCGTCGCTGTAATATCAGCGCCTGTCATGACGCTTGATAGCATATGACGGTGATAATCGAGGCAGAACACAAAGAAATAGCCGTTTTCCGCTACATAGTCCTGCCCTCCTGCTAACACCGCAAGCTTCTTTTTCATCTCGCTGTCTTCGACTCCGATGATTGAATACACTTGCTGATAGCTTGAAGTGGAAGCAGCCTGCGCGCATTTCACGAGCGTTTCTACCGTCTTCTGATCGAGCGTCTCGTTTTTAAACTTTCGGATCGACCGGTGTGAAAGAATCGTTTCAATGGTTTGGTTCATGTGTACCGCCTCCATTATTGTTTTTCTATAATCTAGCATAACGGGTTTCCCTTTTCACCTGAATGGGCTCAAGTGCCATGCAAAGAAAATGGCCTCGTTATCGTCCCAAGGCCACTTTGTTCACTATTTTATCTTTTCTATCGATACTTTCCCTGAAAAGAAGACGGCACCCCCGCCCATGTCTGCGATGCGGTCAGGAGTGAGCGTATTGACAAGGCGTTTGCTGTCTTGATCGTTCTCCCATAGCCCTTGGGTGACAGCTACTCCCTGCAGGACACTGTCACCGACGTCCGCTTTTAGCCACACTTCTCCCTGAGCGTTCCAGACCCGTACTTGTTCCCCGTCACGGATGTTGAGCATTTCGGCATCCAGGCGGTGCAGGACGATGAGCGGTTCTTTTTCTAATGATGTGTGTTTGGACTGGTTAGCAAAGGTTGAATTCATAAAGTTATGGTTCGGCGCCGCAATAAATTGAAAGTGATGGTCCGCCTCTTCTTGTAAGGGTATATACGTCGGCAGCGGCGGATATCCATCCTTCTTCATTCTTTCGGAGTACAGCTCAATTTTCCCGCTCGGAGTCGGCAGCACTTTTGGAAAGGACGCATTCGCTTTAACATATTGATGTTTTGCTAACGTTTCATAGTTGATATCTTTCAAGTAAGGATTTTGCGGGTTTTCGAGCGATTGCGTGATCATCTCTTCTTCTGTCTCATCGAAAGCCGATTCAGCAAAGCCCATTCCTTTCGCCAGCATCCTGAAAACGTCAACGTTTGATTTGGCTTCAAAGTATGGCTCAATCACAGGCTGCTGCAGCTGGACATAATGATGCCAGTACGACGTGTAGAAATCTATGTTTTCAAAGGATGACGTCGCAGGCAGTACAATGTCTGCGTATTTGGCTGTTTCCGTCATAAACAGATCATGGACGACCGTGAACAAGTCATCCCTCAGCAATCCTTTTTTCACCTTTTGTGAAGATGGCGCGACAACGGCTGGATTGGTGCCGTACACATACAGTGATTTTACCGGTGGCTCCAGTGACAGCAAGGCTTCACCAAGACGATTCATATTGATCATGCGAGTGTTTGGATCTTTTAACAGTTCTGGGCGCTGCAGGGCATCTGTATTGTATGCCAAGTACGCCGAGTTTCCTTTTATTGCCCCTCCGCCCTTTTCATTCCACTGCCCTGTTAGTGCAGGAAGGCAGGAAATCGTCCGGACGAACATACCGCCGTTGTCATGATGCTGCGGTCCGTTCCCGATGCGGATAAAAGAAGGCGACGTCGTGCCGTACATTCTGGCGAGCCGGACGATATCCTCTGCCGGGACGCCGGTAATGATTGATACCGTATGCGGGTCATATTGCACCACATGCTCACGCAGGGCATCATAGCCGACCGTAAATTCCCTTAAGAAGGCTTCGTCCGTCATGTTCTCAGAAAAAAGCACATGCATGACGCCGAGCGCGAGAGCCGTATCTGTACCTGGCAAAATAGGGATGAACCAGTCTGCCAGTTTGGCGGTTTTGTTTTGATGCACGTCGATGACGACTATCTTAGCGCCGTGCTGCTTACGGGCTTGCTGAGCAATCGTTGCTTGGTGCATATTCGTGCTCACCGCATTGATGCCCCAGAAGATAAAGAGCTTTGATTGTATTGTATCTTCCGGATCCACCCCAAAGCTTGCGCCCATCGTGTACTTGTAGCCTACAGCACCTGCCGCGTTGCAGATGCTTCGATCAAGCTGAGAAGCTCCTAAACGATTGAAAAAACGACGATCCATTCCTTCAGCGCTCAGGTTGCCCATGTTTCCGTAAAAGCTGTACGGCAGGATGCTTTCTGGTCCGTCACTTTGCAGCAGACTTTTCCAGCGTGTGATGATTGTATCAACGGCCTCGTCCCAGCTGATGCGGACGAATTGCCCTTCGCCTTTCGCTCCCGCTCTCTTCATCGGATATTTCAGCCGCTTTTCATCATATATACGATCTGCCATATGCCGGACCTTGTTGCAAATAAACCCCTTCGTTACAGGGTGATCTCGATCACCCTCAATCTTCGTGATTTTTCCGTCTCGTTTATGTACGATCAGTCCGCATTGATCGGGACAGTCCAACGAACAGACAGAATGAAAACGGCCATTAGAACGATCTACAAAAGAGGACATAGATGGTCTCCTTTCCAATTAAAATGAACCGTGAAATTTGCTAGTTAATAAAATCGTAGCATAGATCAATTAATGACACGAATGAAAAAACACCCTGGTATTTAAATTCACATACCTGAGTGTTTTGCGCTTTTCATTCTACTTTACAAGATTGCTGACCGAATAATCTACGCCTCGATTAAAATCAAACGCTTTATGCAATTCCTGCTGCCGCATAGCTAAATCAGGATAAGGCATAGCCGTTATCGAGATTTTATCGAATTTTTGCCGAAAGTGGTCGCCTTTTTTCATTTTCCTTAGAGCACCTAAATAATCATCATTCAGGGCCCAAACGACTCGTTTTATATCCGCCAAGATTAAAGCACCTGAACACATCGGACACGGTTCTACCGATGTATACAGCGTGCACGTCTGGCGATACATAGGATCCATTAATAACGATCCCGCTTTCCGTATTACATCCATTTCTGCATGACACGTAGGATCAAGATGAGTAAATACGCGGTTCCGGCCTCTGCCAATGATCTTTCCATCACCATCCACTAAAACGGCGCCTATAGGATAGGTACCTTCATTAAACGATAGCTCCGCTTCTTCGAGTGCCAGCTCCAAAAAATATCGGTCCAGATTCATCCTCTTCTCCAGTCTGCATTAACTTTCTTTGCAACTTAAGTTTTCTTTTGTACCAATTTAAGCATTTTTTCTACTTAAACCCTTAACGACCCTCGGAACCCTCTTGCCGCGTAATAGGAATCTGCTCCATTGTGATAAACGAAAACAGTGTCATAGCGGCAGTCACAAAAAAGAGCTCCGCCAAGTTTTCTAATGTTTTCAGGTGTTTTGATCCAGCTGGATGTTTTCAGATCGAATTTTCCTAAACTCTGAAGCTCGCGGTATTCTACCTCTGATAAAAGCTCGATGCCCATTTCTGCAGCCATTTTCATCGCGCTATTTTCAGGTTTATGTTTTTTTCTTGATTCTAGTGCCGCTTGGTCGTAGCATAAGCTTCTCCGGCCTTTCGGGCTTTCTGCTGAACAATCATAAAATAAGTATTCACCCGTCTTTTCGTCTCGACCTACAACATCAGGCTCCCCTTCCGTCGTTTCCATGAGATGGAGCGACCATAGCTTTTCAGCATCGTTTTCCAGCTTTTCTTGCACGTTCTCCCATTCCATTCCTTCATGGCGGTGCCTATTTTTCTCAAAACGATTTTTCAACGTGTTAAGTATCGTTTCTCGGTCCTCTATAGACAGGACCTTATTCATTGTTTTCATCTACAATCCTCCCATTACAGCTCTATATGCTATTAAGCTAGCTTTCATCGCTGGCTAACTAGTTGTTTGTAACCCAAGCTTTTGATCCAGTTCGTATTTCTGACGCAGGTGGTGGCGAAAATGCATCCCAACAAGCGCAAGCCATTCCTGTGCATTCAGCCAGCCAAATCCACCATGCTTTTCTTTGATGTTCGGGTTAATATCTACTGCTTTCACTTCCCATACTTTCATTCTATCCATCAGTTTATCAAGCTCAAATGTAATTTCCTCTTTGCTTTTGGTATTATCGGGCGGGCCGTCAAGATCAGGCGGTAATTTAATTTTCACCGGCGGAAAACAGCCGATATTAAACAAATAGTCACCAAACTCCGTCTTACCCTTATTCTGTTCTTCCACGGCGTTCGCACAGCTCTCCACACAATCCACATACTCATGAGCCACGACAATAAGATGGTCATACATTTGACATATCGACCACACTCCAACTTCAGGAATATGTCTTAGTTGCTCTTGAGAGTACTGTTGCAAAAAATGCTTGTAGGTTTCAATCAACGTAATGTCACTCATGTGAGATATCCTCCACTGTAATTTTCATACAACAACTCATGATTTTTTAAAATAATGAACGGGTTGAAGTAGCTCATGCACAAGAAGATCATAATCAGCTCTTCTCTACTACTAAATTGTAAAGCATCTATTTCGACAACGGTTAATCCGAGCAATTCTTTTTTTGCTGTACTCTTTATTTCAATAAAACAACACCATTCTCCTTTAAAGAACAACGCGCCTTATTTTCTGTCATGCGTTCATTTTAATCATCTTCATTATGCGGACCTAGTTCTGACAGATTTCCACCGCGTATAAAACCAAAGAGCAAGAGAAAAGCCCCGCAATTCGCAGGGCCGTGGCTGAAATCTTAAATTTTAAAATGGTGAATCATATCAGACAGAGCCTGTGAAGCATCGTTCAATTCCTCAGCTGATTGTGTCACAGATGCAAGCGCACGGACTTGTTCTTCAGAGGATGCACTCACTTCCTCACTTGCAGCAGCTGATTGTTCTGCTACCGCTGCTATGCTTTGAATGGAAGCGACCACTTCATCCTTGTAATTATTAATCACTTCTACCTCACTCGTAATCTGGTGAATGGACTTGACCATATGACTCATCGTATCAGCAATCTCGCTGAAGGCGCGCTCTGTATCTTCTACCGTAGTGTTTTGCTCATCAGCAATTTGCTTTGTTTGTTCCATTTCTTTTACAGCCAGAGCCGATTCCACTCCAATGCCAGTGATGGTCTGTCTTACTTTTTCAGCAGCTACCGCTGATTGTTCGGCCAATTTTCTCACTTCATCAGCAACAACCGCGAATCCTCTTCCGCTCTCACCTGCTCTAGCTGCTTCAATGCTTGCATTTAATGCTAATAAGTTGGTTTGATCAGAGATCTCAGCAATTGATTTCGTAACCTCTTGAATTTCTTCCGTTTTTATTGCTAATCCTGCAATCACTTTTTCTATATGTTGAAGCACCTTATTGCTCTCGCTTGTTTTTTCGCGAAGGGCGTGCATTTGCGATAGACCCTTGTTATTTGCGTTTTCAGCTAGTACAGATAGTCGAACCATCTGCTCTGTCTGTTCGTTTACCTTTTCAATTTGAGATGACAAATCCATGGTTCTCCGGTTCGTTTCGTCTGCGTCTTCTGCCTGGCTGCTTGCACCAGTTGCGATTTCCGCCACAGCTCTGGAAACTTCTTCACTTGCCGCAATCGTTTCTTCCGATACCGCACTTAGATTAGAAGTAGATTCGTTAACCGTATCAACAGATTGCATGACCGACTTTATGAGCCCTCTCATATGCTCTACCATTTCGTTAAAATGATGGGTAAGAGCTCCTACTTCATCCTTGGATTTCGTTCCAACAGAAACCGTAAGATCTCCTTCAGCTACAAGCTGCACTTGTCTTTGCAAATGTTGGATTGGCGTTGAGATGCTCTTTGCAAGGAAATAAGTGACCACTAATGCAATAACTACTGAAACAGAAGCGAAGATTAAAATCATTTGAAATAACTGCTGAGCATCCTTCAAGAGCTCTTTCTTTTCATAGACAAAGCCTAGTTTCCATTCCGTCTGGCCAATTGTCGTATAATAAAGTTCATGCTCTACTTTCTTATTTTCGAATGAAAGACTACCTCTATCATCGTTAGACATCGTTTTTACGAAAGATTTATCATGTAAGCTTTTTCCTTGCTCTTTTGGATGGACAAGCGCCATTCCTTTTTTATCAAGCAGGATAGGAAAGCCATTATATCCCACTTCTGTTTGATTAATCATTTTTGTCAGGCCTGCCAGGCTTAAATCAAGTCCCACCACGCCTAAAACGGTCTTAGTCTCTGGATCTAGAACCGATTTGGCGACTGTAACAACATATTCACCTGAACTCGCATCTTTATAAGGCTCCGTCCACATTAGCTTTTCAGGCGATTGAATGGCTGTCTGGTACCAAGGGCGTCCTGTAGGGTCAAACCCTTCTGGAAGTTCCAATGCCGGTGACGTTTTGAACTGTTTTGTTTGTGCTCCTATATAAAGAACAGCTGCATTTTTGTTTAACGTTAAAAAATGCTTAAAGTCTTGGTCGACTACAGGCCAAGACTCATTTAATCCTTTAGCTTCATCTTTTTTTAATATTTTCAAGTAATCAATAATCCTGCTGTCCTGGCTATAGCGTTCAATCGACCCACCGAAAGATTGAAGATATAATTCAGTGGAAGCTTTCACATCCTGCGCTAGACCCGTTGATTGTTCTTTCACATTTTTCTCCAACTGATTTTTTGTTTGAAAATAGGAGAACAATGATGCAGAGATGAGTGCAGCCGCCACTAATACACTGACTGACAGCATGATTTTTGTTTGAATCTTTTTAAACATAAAGTACCCTCCTTAAATTTACCCCATTCTCTTATCGGCAAATTCTTGGATACTTAAATCAATCATGAATGAAATGAGGAATAAGTCAGGTATAAAGGACCATGCTTATAGGAAGAACTCTTCATATATTTCAATTTTCTTGTATTTAAATTTTCCATTTTTATACGTTAGAGGTTAATAATCAAGTCCGTAAACCCTCTTCCTTACAGACAGTGGTTCCTTTTTTGACGCCTTCATGGTGTACATGTTATGGTCTGCCATTTTTATCAGCTCAACTAAATCTTTAGATTGACTAGGAAAGATGGCAGAACCTATGGACGCTCCTATAGAAATACCTATTTCTCTTTTGAGGGAATGCAGGGCTTGATCAATACGGTTTATAATAGCGACCATATCTTTGTCCTCTTTAATCAGCCCGATTAGAAGAAACTCATCCCCTCCCCATCGAGCAATAATATCACTTTTCCTTGTTGATCCAATTAACGCACGACTAATTTGAGTTAAGACTAAATCACCCTTTAAATGACCAAACCTGTCATTTATGCTCTTGAAATTATCACAGTCAATAAGAATGACAAAAAGTTTATGATTGGATCGTAGTGCCATATTCGTATATTTTTCAAAAGAACGAACAATAAATCTGCGATTGTAAGTGCCAGTCAGTTCATCTTTTTCGGAATGAAATTTAGCTTTATCATATTGTTTGCCACACCAATAACCAATTAAGATTAATAAGGGAGTGGAATATAAGTCGAGGGCTTCAACTTTTGTATCTCGATAATAATAATAAAAGATATATATAAAGTGTAATCCAAGCATTCCTAGACTTCCGGTTATTCTTCCTATAAGCTGCACCTTTGGGCCACTCCTTACATTCCACCATACTTTTCCCTAATTATACCATGACTAAGATCTTATCTATGAATTATTTAAGTGTTCTTGTGTTTAAAAAATAACATTATTCGCATTAATGACTTTTCTTCAAGTATAGGCTGTTTTCGCAAACATTGTTGCTTTTGAAATTCGAGAAGTGGTAGATCTCCTTCAACTTATCAATGAAGCACAGTGTATCGCAACAAACTCTGAGAAAAGAGCCATAAAAAAAGCCCTGGTATATGACTATACCAGGACTTTTCGAGCATTATCCGATCGAACCTTCCATCTCAAACTTGATGAGGCGGTTCATTTCAACTGCATATTCCATTGGAAGTTCTTTCGTGAATGGCTCGATGAAGCCCATTACGATCATTTCTGTCGCTTCCTGCTCAGAAACACCGCGGCTCATGAGGTAGAAGAGCTGGTCTTCCGATACTTTGGAAACAGTTGCTTCGTGCTCAAGAGTGATGTTGTTGTTCAGGATCTCATTGTATGGAATCGTGTCAGACGTTGACTCGTTATCCATGATGAGCGTGTCACACTTGATGTTCGCTTTTGATCCGTCAGAACGGCGTCCGAAGTGAGCGATACCTCGGTATGTCACCTTTCCGCCGTGCTTTGAAATCGACTTCGAAACGATCGTCGATGAGCAGTCAGGTGCAAGGTGAAGTACCTTCGCGCCAGCATCCTGGTGCTGTCCTTTGCCTGCGATCGCGATAGAAAGGATCGTACCTTTCGCTCCGCGGCCTTTCATGACAACCGCTGGATATTTCATTGTCAGACGGGAGCCGATGTTGCCATCGATCCATTCCATCGTCGCGTTCTCTTCTGCAACCGCACGCTTTGTAACGAGGTTGTAGATATTGTTCGCCCAGTTCTGGATCGTCGTGTAGCGGCAGTATGCGTTCTTTTTAACGATGATCTCAACAACCGCACTGTGCAGAGAGTTCGTTGAGTAAACAGGTGCTGTACAGCCTTCTACATAGTGTACAGAGCTGTCTTCGTCCGCGATGATAAGCGTACGCTCGAACTGACCCATGTTTTCAGAGTTGATTCGGAAGTATGCCTGCAGCGGAGTGTCACATTTAATGCCTTTTGGCACATAGATGAACGATCCGCCCGACCATACTGCTGAGTTCAATGCTGCAAACTTGTTGTCAGTAGGAGGAATGATCGTGCCGAAATGCTCGCGGAAGATTTCCTCATGCTCTTTAAGTGCTGTATCTGTATCTGTGAAAAGAATGCCAAGATCAGACAAGTCTTCTTTCATGTTGTGGTATACCACTTCTGATTCGTACTGAGCAGATACACCTGCCAAGTACTTTTGCTCTGCTTCAGGGATTCCTAGCTTATCGAATGTTGCTTTGATTTCGGCCGGAACTTCATCCCAAGATTTTTCAGACTTCTCGGACGGCTTAACGTAGTACGTGATGTCGTCAAAGTTCAAGTCGTTCAAGTCTCCGCCCCATTGAGGCATCGGCATTTTGTAGAACTGCTCAAGCGACTTTAAGCGGAAATCAAGCATCCACTGCGGCTCGCTCTTCATACGTGAAATTTCTTCCACGATTTCTTTTGTCAACCCGCGCTTAGAGCGGAAGATCGACACGTCTTTATCTCGAAAGCCGTATTTATATTCACCAATATCAGGCATTTTCTTCGCCATGACACAATCCCCTCCTTAAAGGAATGGTTCTTATTGAAGCTTATTCGTCAGCTTCATCTTTCTTTCCAACACCCTGCTCCATCGCTTTCCACGCGAGCGTGGCGCACTTGATGCGGGCAGGAAACTTCGAAACGCCTTGCAGCGCTTCAATATCGCCTAAATCAAAGTTTTCTTCATCATACTCTTTACCGAGCATCATGCTATAAAAAATCGTGGCTAACTTCATCGCATCCTCGACACTAAGACCTTTAACCGCCTGTGTCATCATAGAAGCTGAGGCAAGAGAAATCGAGCAGCCTTCACCGTCGAACTTCGCTTGCTGTATCTTGCCATCTTCCACTTTCAAATGAAGCTGGATGCGGTCGCCGCATGTCGGGTTATTCATGTTGATCGTAACGGAACCATCGGTGATTTCACCCTTATTACGGGGATTCTTATAATGGTCCATGATCACCTGACGGTAAAGCTGGTCCAAATTAGAAGACATGGCCGAAATACTCCTTTGTCATCGTTAATCCCTTCACGAACGTGTCAATCTCGTCTTTCGTGTTGTAAAGGTAAAAACTTGCTCGTGCGGTCGCCGTCGCGTTCAGCCATTTCATGAGCGGCTGGGCGCAATGGTGGCCGGCGCGGACAGCAATTCCTTCCGCATCAAGAACAGTCGCCACATCGTGCGGATGTACCTCATCAAGGTTGAACGTGACAAGGCCGGCGCGGTGCTTCGGACCATAAATCACGAGTCCCTCAATTTCACTCATGCGCTCCATTGCATACTGTGCAAGCTCATGCTCGTGCTGCTGAATCGCATCCAGACCGACTTCTGTCAAAAAGTCGATGGCTGCTCCAAGACCGATCGCTCCTGCGATGATCGGCGTGCCTCCTTCAAACTTCCACGGAAGCTCTTTCCATGTCGATTCCTGCAATCCGACAAAATCGATCATCTCGCCGCCGAACTCGATCGGCTCCATCTTATTCAGCAGGGCCTTCTTACCGTAGAGGACTCCGATTCCTGTCGGTCCGCACATTTTATGAGCGGAGAATGCGAAGAAGTCGCAATCCAGGTCTTGCACGTCGATCTTCATATGCGGTGTGCTCTGAGCTCCATCCACGACCATCACGGCGCCGTTTTTATGGGCGATCTCTGCAATCTCCTTGATCGGGTTGATCACGCCTAGAACGTTTGATACATGCATAACAGAAACAATTTTCGTGTTTGCTGTCACCGTGTTTTCTACATCGTCAAGCGAGATCGAGCCGTCCGGCTGAAGCGGGATATATTTTAATGTGGCTCCTGTAACACGTGCTGCTTGCTGCCATGGAATGATGTTGCTGTGATGCTCCATAGGTGTGATGACGATCTCGTCGCCTTCTTTCAAGTTGGCAAGACCATAACTGCTTGCCACCGTGTTGATGGCGGTCGTCGTCCCGCGCATGAATATGATTTCCTGTGTCGACTTGGCATTAATGAAGCGGCGGACCTTTTCGCGCGCCCCTTCATAGCCGTCTGTCGCCTTCGTGCCGAGCGTATGGACGCCTCGGTGAACGTTGGAATTATATTCGCGGTAATATTTATCGAGCGCTTCAATGACTTGAACCGGTTTCTGGGAAGTTGCCGCACTGTCAAGATACACGAGCGGCTTCCCATTGACCTCCTGGTTCAAAATCGGGAACAGCTGTCTTAGTTCCGAAGCGTTCATTATCGAACTTTCCTTTCAATAACCTCGACTAAACGTTTTTTCACCGACTCAAGCGGCATTTCGTTTACAACAGGTGCAAGGAAACCGTGAATGATCAAGCGCTCTGCTTCCGCTTTCGGGATGCCGCGGCTCATCAGATAGAACATTTGGATCGGATCAATACGGCCGACAGAAGCTGCGTGTCCTGCTGTAACGTCATCTTCATCGATCAATAGGATCGGGTTCGCGTCACCGCGGGCCTTTTCGCTAAGCATTAGCACACGCTCTGTCTGCTCCCCGTGTGACTTTGTTGCGCCATGCTCGATCTTTGTGATGCCGTTAAAGATAGAGCTTGCGCTGTCCTTCATCACGCCATGAGTGAGGATATAGCCTTCAGAATGTTTTCCGTGGTTGAAGATTTGTGCCACGAAGTTCTGCTTCTGGTCGCCGCGTCCGATCGTCACTGTCTTCGTATCTGTGAACGATCCGTCTCCGATAAGGTGCGTCGTGTTGTCTGAAACCGTGTTGCCATCGTTAAACTGGCCGAGCGCCCATTCGATGCGTGCATCACGCTCTGCACGGCCGCGGCGGTTCACGTAGCTTGTCATGCCTTTCGCAAAATTATCCACTGCTCCGTATACGATTTTAGAACCAGCTCCTGCAAACACTTCACTAACAGCGCTCGCTACAGATGCTGTATCATTGTTTTGCGAAAGGAAGTTTTCCACGTATGTGACAGAGCTGTTGTCTTCTGCTGCAACGATCACAGAGTTAAAGAGCCCTGCTTCGTTGTCGTTATTGAAGAATACCGCTTGGAAAGGTGTTTCAAGTTCTACGTTTTTAGGTACATATAAAAACGCTCCGCTCGTGAACAAAGCGGTATGAAGAGCTGTCAGACGGTGTTCGTCAACCGCTACTGCCTTCATGAAGTATTTTTGTACAAGCTCGCTATGTTCTGTAACCGCTGTTGCGATATCGGTAAAAATAACGCCCTTGGATTTCGCTTCTTCACCAATCGCAGAAAATACTGGTGTTCCGTTTAATACAACGATCGTGTTTACCGCGTCACTTTCAGAACCGATCAATTCTTTCACTTCTTCAGGCAGCTCAGAAAACGAAAGAGCAGAGCCAGAAGTTTCATGCTTATACTCTGTAAAGTTCCAATTGTCGATCTTCGTCTTATCAGGCTTTGGCATCGGAAGCTCGTTCGCGAGCTCCAATGCACGCAGACGAAGCTCCAGCAGCCAGGCAGGCTCTTGTCTGCTGCCTGAAAATTGGGTTACGTAGTCCTTATCAAATCGCAGGCTCGTTTCAACTGACATGTTTAATCCCCCTTGCTTGCTTAAGCTTCTTGTCCGACAGTTTCGTCTTTGATTCCTAGTTCTTCCTTGATCCAGTCATAGCCTTCTGCCTCTAAGCGCTGTGCGAGTTCAGGACCGCCTGATTTTACGATGCGGCCTTGCATCATCACGTGAACTTTATCAGGCGTGATGTAGTTAAGAAGACGCTGGTAGTGAGTGATGATCAAGCATCCGAAATCCGGGCTTCTCATGTCATTCACACCTTTAGCTACAACTTTGAGCGCATCGATATCAAGACCCGAATCGATTTCGTCCAAGATCGCGATTTTCGGCTCAAGCATCATCATTTGGAGAATTTCATTACGCTTCTTCTCTCCACCGGAGAACCCTTCGTTCAAGTAGCGGTGTGCGAATGCGTTATCCATCTCAAGTGTATCCATCTTCTTATCCAGTTCACGGATGAACTTCATAAGTGAGATTTCTTCGCCTTCTTCACGCTTAGCGTTGATCGCAGAGCGAAGGAAATCTGCATTCGTGATGCCGCTTACTTCTGACGGGTACTGCATCGCAAGGAATAGACCGGCTTTTGCACGCTCGTCAACTTCCATCTCCAGCAGATCTTCTCCATCAAAGGATACCTTTCCGCCTGTTACTTCATACTTCGGGTGACCCATGAGTGCTGCAGAAAGAGTCGATTTACCTGTTCCGTTCGGTCCCATGATCGCGTGGATTTCTCCACCGTTGATTTCAAGGTTAAGACCTTTAATGATTTCTTTATCTTCAATGGAAACGCGAAGATCTTCAATCTTTAAGTTTGGTGCTGACATAATACGACCTCCAATATATAAAATCTTAAGTATAGAAACAAAAGCAAAAAAATAAAGAATGAAATTCCCTTCATTCTCAATTTATTCTCATTCTAATTTTATAACAAATAGTATCTGTATTCAAGGAACGGGTTTTAATTTCCGATTTTTGCCGTATAACCTCTCTGGTGCTTTTTAGAAATCAAGAATGTGGCGCTCTCCGTTACAGGTGCACGCTTATCCTGAGGGATGAGCAGAAAATCATGAACGGCTCATGTTAGGCCTAGTTCACAGAGCCAATCATTCTAGATTTGCAGAAGGAGGCAAATTGAAAACAGCCAGCGGATTTTTCCGCTGGCTTTATTATCGTTCTGTTTTGATCTTATTCATGCATCTGCCGTGCTTTTTTGTATTCGTTGTCACGTTCTTTTTCCACTTCCAGGCGCTTATACAGATTTCTTTCATATTCGGAATAGCCGATCCCGTGGTTTTGATGCATCGCTTTCTCCATTTCTGATGTGTGCCTTACCTTTATGGTATGGATAACAGATCAGTCCTTTCAAATCGCTTTTTTTATCCTTTACACACGCTATGTTAACACCGTTTGATAGATCGGACAATCGTTGTCAGGCATTTTTTTTAACTATTTTCAAGGTGTATAAAGTGGATAATGTTGTTCTTCTTTTACATTCCTTAAAATACGTTCATATGCTTAGTTTTACTTCTTTATACTAGAATCACCCATAAAAGGACGGTCGTTAGGATGGCTGTTATCCCTTGCAGCAATGTCGCCGTCGTCTGGGCTTTGTATGCATCTGTCACTTTCATCCCGCTGAATTGAGTGACGACCCAAAAGTAGCTGTCGTTCACATGACTCACCGTCATCGCTCCTGCCCCAACTGCCATCACAACGAGAGTGAGAGGAACGGCACCTTCAATACCGAGAACCGGAAGAAGAGGTGCAATGAGAGAAGATGTAATAACAAGTGCCGCCGTTGATGAACCTTGAGCCGTTTTTAATGCCGCAGCAATAGCAAACGCAATCAGCAAGAAGGCGATGCCCCCTGTTTCTCCCCCATCCGCTATTTTTTGAATATAATCCGCAACAGGAGTCGCTTTAATGATGCCCCCGAACGCTCCGCCCGCTCCTGTTATTAAAAGGATGCCCGCTGCATCTTTAATCGCTTCATTGATCCATCCTGTCAGTGTTTCTTCATTAAAGGCGGGAAGAAGTGAAAATGATACAAGCACACCAATAATCAGCGCGACGACCGGCTGTCCAATGAATAAGAAGAAGTCAGCTGCCCAAGATTTCCATTCTAAAAACGAAAGAAAAGAACTGAGTCCGATTAACAGGATCGGGATTACGATCGGCGCGAATGATTTAAACGTCGAAGGCATTTTTCCGAACCCGGCAATTACTTCATCATAGCTTGCCTGTTCTTCGTCCTCACCTTCTACGGAAATCGTCGATCCAGCTTTCAATGCCCAAAGATAACCGACAATGATACAAGGAATTGAAACAATGAGACCTAGTAATATCACAGTGCCAAGGTAATCACTTGCTCCTAAATTTCCGGCAGCAGCGATAGGGCCAGGTGTAGGCGGTACAAGAACGTGTGTCGCATACAGCCCTGTGGCCAGAGCGATGGACATGGAGGCAATGGTCACCTTCGCACGTTTAGCCAGTGATTTTTTTAGCGAGGATAAGATCACATAACCGGAGTCGCAAAAAACAGGTACACTTACGACCGCACCGATGAGTGACATGGCGAGCTGGGGCCTTTTTTCGCCTACAAGCCTAAGTACAACTTCAGCCATCCTGAAAGCGGCTCCCGACTTTTCTAAAATGGTACCTATAATGGTTCCGCAGACGATTACGATTCCTATATATCCCATCAATCCGCCAAAACCGTTGTTTAATGATTCAATAATCGTTTTAAATGGCAGGCCTGCCGCGATCCCTACAATAAACGAAGCAAAAAGCAGCGATAAAAAGGGATGAAGCTTCCATTTCGCTGTCGCAACGACAATGAAAATAACACCAACCAAGATAACGAGAATAAGACCTATTCCTGTCATGAACGTTTCCACTCCTTGTTTTTCAAAATAAAGTTAGCAAGATTCAATGATTGGTGATGAAGGTTCAGTTCGGCTCGTGACAGGCACTCTTCTAAATCTTCTGGTTTGTGAACGGTTGAAAAGCATCCGTCAAAATAGCTTAGAAGCTCCTGCCACCCATCTCCAAGCGCCCCAGATAAGAGAATGCACGGTATTCCTTTTTCTTTTGCCATTTCTGCGATATAAAATGGCACCTTACCAAACAGCGTCTGTCTGTCACTCTGCCCTTCTCCTGTAATGACGAGATCGGCCCCTATCAATGCCTCGCTCAATTTGACAGCTTGTCCCACAACATGTGCACCAAGCTTCATCTTCCCGCCAAGACACAGCAAAGCAAAACCTAGCCCTCCTGCCGCACCAGCACCAGGCAACTCTTTGACTGAAACGTTGAACGCCTTTTCGAGCAAGGTGCTATACCTGTTCATCCCCTCATCAATTGTAGTAATGTCATCTTTCGTTACACCTTTTTGAGGTCCAAATACAGCCGTTGCACCGTTTGGGCCGCAAAGCGGGTTTTGCACATCGTTAGCGATAATGAACGTGCAATCATTCAATCTTACATCCAGTTCAGCAAGCGTTACCTTTGCTGCTTGAATAACAGAGCACACCCCTGGTACAAGCTGTGTCCCGCTGCTATTAAAGAACTGCGCACCTAACGCCTGCAGCATCCCCATGCCGCCATCGTTGGTGGCACTGCCGCCAAGCCCTATAAGAAAAGTCCGGTACCCTTGATCGAGCATTGCTTTAATGGCTTCTCCTACACCATAAGAAGTAGCGAGAATCGGGTTTCGTTTTTCCTTCGGGATCAGGTTAAGGCCAGCGATTGCAGCCGTTTCAATAACAGCCGTTCGCTCATCTCCTAGTACTCCCGTATGTGCTTCTGCCGTCACACCATCAGGACGCATAAGATTAAGTTGTAAACGCTTACCTTTCGTTGCATAAAGCAACGCATCAAGCGTCCCTTCTCCTCCATCTGCCATGGGGAGTTCTATGAACTCAGAATCCTTCAGCACCTTCTGAAACGAGTTTCTCATGATAGATGCTGCGTGAACGGCAGAAAGTGTTCCTTTAAATGAATCAGGAGCCATGACGATTTTCATTTAAATCCACTTCCTTTGATTAAGTTATCATTCATACTAAACTGCTGAACCATTCCACACAATAGACAGATGCCCAAAGAAAACATGGAAAATGATCATATTTTCAGACAATTGCACAATGGTATACTGCAGTGGATTATTTGATCTTTAATTTATGTACAGAAAGCAGAAGTGAAAGGATGACAGCATCTTGAAATAGATTCGGGTTTAAGCCTATTCTGTCTTTTATTTTCTCTAGTCGGTAAAGCAGCGTATTGCGGTGAATGAATAATGATTCGGCTGTTTCCTTGACGTTAAAATTTTTCTCAAAAAAAGTGGTGCAAGTCTCTATAGAAACGATATCCAGCTCTTTAATCCTACTCCCATAAATATCCCAATAATCTTCAATCCATCGATCAGAAATTTCTGTCGTCAGTCTGTGAATGCCAAAATCCTGAATATGAAAAATGCAGCCACTTAGATCCAGCTTCCTTCGCAGCTCAAGGCTTTTCTTCGCCTGCTCAAAAGACACCTTATAACCAGACGCACCGCATCGAGGAAAACCTACGCCTATTGTGATAGATTCACCGTGTGAGTCCGCATGGTGAAGGATCAAATTTTCAATCGTCCGATCTCCGCTTTCGAACTTGTTTTCATTCCGCACTCCGAGAACAAGGAGACGTTCATGTAAAAAGGCAGAAAAGTGAACAGGAATATGCTTTATTAAAAGAGCGGCGAGGCGGCTTCTTCTTTCTCGAACATGACGATAACTCTCACCTGCCTGATCAAACTCTATCAGGATAATGCTACACTTGCTTGAGGTGTTGATTTGAAAATGGGTGAGGGCGTAGGAATCGAGTGATACATCCGTCTCCGATCTTCCATACATGACATCTTGAACCCATAAAGAAAGACCGCGTTCATGCCACATCGTTTCTATGGCGCTGTGATGCTGTGCGATAAGAAGTTCAACCGCTGCTTTAGTGATCTGCATGACATTCACGAGTTTCTCTGGATGACCCGTCATCCCGATCACGCCAATATTCCTTCCGTTCTTTGTCAGTGGAAGATTCACGCCTTCTTTCGTTCCAGCAAAAGCGTCGGTATCATCAGGATATAAATAGAGCGGCTTATTGTTTCTTAATACATGAAGCGCTCCGCTATGTATGTTTCCGATACGAGAAGGATCAGAACTGGAGACGATGCGGCCTTCGATATTCATAATGTTGACAGAACAAGGCAGTAGACCGTTCAGTTTGTTTAATACCATATCGCCTAGCTGGGCTGTAATCTCCATCACCCAAACCCCCTTTTCTATATTTTCGTCTATTGTGCCCATCTTTACAATGTCCGACAGTCAAAGGTCATTAAGAAAACACTATTCAAACCGGTTTTCATAAAAAATGAAAGTGCCCATTTTTGAGCTCAAAGTTATGAACGAGCCGCACGCGCTGCTGGCTATTTAAAGAAAACTTCTTACGCCATGGCTTTAAGTCAGCCTTAGTTGAACGTATCCTTTTTTCCTAAACTTATTGACTGCATCGTATTTCTCCTTTGTTAAAAAAAAGTTATACTTTCTTAAAGTAAAAAAAGAACCCGAAAGCAGGGTTCTTAATGTCTTGGTTTATTCAGCTCTTGTATACACTCCTGCACGAGTGTAACTCCTTGGCTCATCGCGGCTCCGCCGCCGAATGCTGCGGACACACCGACAGCTTCCAAAATTTCGTTTTCGCTGCAGCCTTGGTCTAGACAGCCTTTTGTATGATAAATGATGCAATATTCATCCTGTGAATAGATGCTGATTCCAAGCGCGATCAACTGCTTGTATTTTTCAGAAATCTCGCCTTCTTTAAAGCAATGACGGGTGAATTCGTTATATGCGTGTGTCAGTTCCGGCATGTTTTCGTTATACTTTCCGAGCCCTTCTTTATAGCGGATCAGATGAGATTGAGTCGAGTTGCTGCCAGGCATGCTGTGGTCTTGATGTTCCATTTTGTTGCCTCCTGTCAAAGAATTTAGACAGGATTAGTATGAGCCAGCATTAATGATTTAATTCTTCATTTGCTGCGGGAGGCAGACTGGTCACATAGGTTCCGGCTATCAAGTCATGCAGTGAGCGCTTGTCGGCTCTTGCTGCGACCATGATGGCACTGGCGATGAGTGCAGCACCAAATGTGATGCCATAGACCAGTCCTCCCACAAGGACCCGCAGTAGCATCGTTCCAACATTAACAGCAGATCCATCGGCTTTTACGATGCGAATGCCGGCTAGTTTTTTGCCCACTACATACCCGTGCCACCTGACAGGCAATAGGACGGCATAAAGCAGCGAGAGACCATTCACCCACCAAGTGTCTCCAGGGTTTGATGAATTCAAATCTCCAGTAACAAGATAAGACAGAAAAGCAAGCGGGATACCAATAATAAGGCCGTCGAGCAGTGCTGCTCCCAATCTGATCCAAAACCCAGCTGGTGATTTCATAAAGAACACCTCCTTTACTTACATATGTATGGACAGTCAAAATAAAAAAGAACAGCCCGTAATCACAGGCTGTTCTTTATAGGTTATTATTCGCTTACAGGCACGACGGCCCCTTTGTATTTCTCGTTAATAAAGTCTTGTATCTCTTTAGAACGAAGTACTTCTACAAGCGTCTTGATGCTTTTCTTGTCCTTATCACCCTCACGAACTGTGATGATATTGACGAATGGCGAGTCAGAATCTTCAAGCGCGATTGCATCCTTTTGCGGGTTTAATCCAGCATCGATCGCATAGTTGGTGTTGATGAGAATTGCGTCGCCTTCATTATTTTCATACGCTTTAGGAAGCAGACCAGCTTCTACATCCGCTTTGAACTTTAAGTTTTTCGGGTTCTCCACAACGTCTTTGATCTGTGCTTCTGTCCCTTTGCCTTCTTTTACTTTAATCAAGCCTTCTTTTTCAAGAAGACCAAGCATACGGCCATGGTCTGCAACAGAGTTGGACATGATGACGGTCGCACCTTCTGGAAGGTCTTTTAATGATTTGTACTTCTTAGAATAAATGCCGATCGGCTCGATGTGAATGCCGCCAGCGTTCTCGAACTTGTAGTCATGGTCTTTCATTTGCGACTCTAAGTAAGGCACGTGCTGGAAATAGTTCGCTGCGATTTCTTTTTCTGCAAGAGACTTATTAGGCATTACATAGTCCTGAAACGTCTTAATTTCAAGATCGATGCCTTTTTCCTTCAATAATGGTTTAGCTTCTTCAAGTATTTCAGCGTGAGGCACGTTCGAAGCACCTACCACTAGCTTATCGTCTTTTACTTCTCCGCTATCTTTGCCGCAAGCAGCAAGTGCTGCAGCCAGCATAGCAATGATTAAAACAGAAAGAATTCTTTTCATGATGTGATTTCCTCCTAAATGTTTACTTATCGTTTATCAAGACGGCGGGTCGCAAAGTCCCCGATGACTTGAATGACAAACACAATGACAAGAATTAAAACAGTCGTGACAAATGTTACATCCGTATTGTCTCGCTGGAACCCTTCAAGGAACGCCAATGTTCCGAGACCGCCAGCACCGACCACACCTGCCATAGCAGTATAGCTGACTAGCGCGATAGCTGTAACCGTTATGCCAGAAACAAGTGCAGGCATGCTTTCAGGAAGCAGTACTTTAAAAATGATCTGGCTGTTTGTCGCTCCCATAGAGCGCGCAGCCTCGATGACACCTTTATCGATTTCACGCAATCCGATCTCAACCATACGCGCATAAAACGGCGCTGCACCCACGATTAATGCGGGCAGTGCCGAAGAGGCACCCAGCATGGACCCGACTAGAATCTTCGTGAATGGGATTAATAAAATAATCAAGATAATAAATGGAATGGAACGGAAGATGTTCACGACCGCTGCAATCAGTCCATTAAGAAACGCGTTTTCCCAAAGGTTTCCCTTGCCTGTAAGAAACAATGCCAGCCCGAGAAAAAGTCCGAGCACAAATGTTGCCGCGACGGAAACAGCCGACATATAAAGTGTTTCAAGAGTTGCCGTAAGAATAGTATCCCACTGTACATTCGGAAATAAATCTTTAAGCATTATCAATCACCTCTACTTCTACTTGATGCTCATGAAGAAAGGCAACTGCTTGATCCACTGATTCCTGCTCGCCATCTAACTGAATGAACAATGAACCATATGGGCCATTTTGAGTCTGTGAAACCTTTCCTTGCAAAATATTAACGGAGAGATCAAATTTACGGATCAGCTGGGTGATGACCGGCTGTTCAGCGCTTCCACCAACGAAAGTTAAGCGGATGATCTTGCTCTCAGGAAACTCTTCTACCAAATGCTTAATCGTATCCACTGTTTCTTCCGGCTCTGTTACTTGTTTCACAAAATCCTTCGTAATATTTTGCGACGGATTTCTGAAAACACTTAGTACTTCACCTTGCTCGACCACTTTCCCGTTCTCCATCACCGCAACACGATGGCAAATTTTTCGAATAACGTGCATTTCGTGTGTGATGAGAACGATAGTAAGTCCCAGCTTCTGATTAATCTCTACTAGAAGATCCAAGATGCTTTCTGTCGTCTTCGGATCAAGTGCTGAAGTCGCTTCATCACACAGCAGGACTTTCGGATTGTTTGCCAGTGCTCTAGCGATGCCGACCCGCTGCTTCTGCCCCCCGCTCAGCTGTGACGGATAAGATCCGCCGCGGCCTTCAAGCCCGACAAGCTTGATGAGCTCATTGACTCGACTATCGATCTCGGCCTTGGACTTACCTGCAATTTCAAGAGGAAAAGCGATGTTTTCTTTAACGGTGCGTGACCATAATAAATTGAAATGCTGGAATATCATGCTGATTTCCTGACGAGCTTTTCTTAGTTCGCCAGCGGACAGATGAGACAATGATTTTCCTGCTACCGTCACGTTTCCGCTTGTTGGACGTTCCAGCATGTTAAGCATTCGAATAAGTGTACTCTTCCCCGCGCCACTATATCCGATGATGCCGAATATTTCTCCTTGTTGAACATGTAAGTCGACCGTGTCAACTGCGTTTACCTCACCATCTTTAGTGCGGAACACTTTTTTGACTGATTCTAATGTGATCACGGTATCATCCCCTGCCTTCTTTGCAAAAATAAAAATGCCCTCCTGCTTAAAATGAGCAGAAAGGCATAATATTATCTATGCACCTTCTTCTCATCTCCCAAAGTAAATTTCTTACTCTGCAGGAATTGGCACCTTTCCAGCATAATGCTGGCGGTTGCCGGGTTTCATCGGGCCAGTCCCTCCACCTCTCGCGATAAGAACAAGTTGTTCTTGTTTATTTAACTGTGTTGAATTGTAGCACCCATGCCGAATGATGTCAAACAATACGTGCCAATATCTTTATTTACTGAATAAAAGAGTACTTTTCAGCTCTTCCCACTGTGATGCCAGGAACAGAACAGCTTCCCATTTCAGCCTTTGCTTGAATGCTCCGTCAAATTCCAGCCGCCCGTCTTTCAGCATTTTGGATAGCTTTTCTTTCCCTTCAAACAAAAGGGACAGGTTCTCTGCTTCTCCTGAAATGGAAATTTTCATCGGAATCGTGTCTTCTTTATACCTGATGATCACCTTGGTCTCACTTTCCATAAAGAATAAAGGGCGCTCTTTAATTCCGAACAATGGCAAATATGGACTCTTAGCAATTTGGTTCTCCCAGCACGATGCATTCAACATGAAAAATCCCCCCAAACCGTTATAACACCGATTTCGGGGAACGCTATGGTTATCCCTGCCAAAAGCCTTCGACAGCGGGCATCTTTCGTACCCTATCATCTGACAGATTTTTCTTTACGCTTTTCTTTCCCCTTCCCTTTGTGTACATGGTTCTTTTCACTGCGTTTTATTGTAGAAGTCTGGACAGGCCCTCTTACTTTGATTTTGACAACTGACTTCTTTTGCAGATTTTTGTCCTTTTTTTGCTTGTTTTGCTTGTTTTGCAAAGGAAATCTTTCTGCATGCTGCTTAAATTCGCGCACCTTTTGCTTTTCAGTGGATGTTTGAAATTTTATCGCATTCGTTCTTTTTGGTGTTTCCTTTTTAACTGAAACAGGAATCTCGACCTCTTCAGCTCTTACCACTTCACGTTTCTTTACCCGTGCAGCCTCTGTTTTCAACTGAGTGACAGTCATTTTTTCAGCTTGTCTGACCGTTATTTTATGGTTTTTCTTTTTTGCATGTAAATAAAGCGTGAACTTTCCGGCGGTAATCCCTTTTTTCTTGGCTTCGTTTCTCGTTTTTATAGGAGCAGAGGCAAAGGATACGGCCAAATGATGGCGTTCCTTTGTTTTCTCCGCGATAGCTTTCACTGATCGTTCAATCTTTTCGTTTGCAGCAGAGGAGGCATCCTTCGTTTTAGCGGCGGTGATCATCAGTTCACGATTAGGAGCTAGATAACCCTCGCGCTCAAAATCCATCATCAGTTCTTCGGCAAACTGTGACAGTGTATAGCCTTTCACATCGCCGATGCGTTTGACCGCTTCTTCTGCATCCGTATTAAGTGCAGTTACAGAAAGAATGCGTAAATCTTGATCGACGGCAGCTTCCAGACTTGGATTTACGTCAAAACTGATATAAGCCGCGACTGTTTCAGCGCGGCTTAATGGCATAGAGCCATGATATAAAATAAAGGTTAAAACGGCTGCTAGCGATATAGAGAACGATGGAAAAAGAAATTGATAACGGTATGGATCACGAAAGAAATCAAATGCATATTCGTGTCCAAGTTTAGGATTTTTGCCTTTTGGGATACGATAAGTGACAAAAGTGCCCTCTTTCGTCAACAAAACAGCTTTTCCCTTTGATATTTCCATCACAATGCCGGTTTTCATGGTAATCCCTCCCGCAAGTCGCAGGATCCGCTTCGATATTCATGTTCGGTGCTCTAGAATAGCCCCATCACTTCAACCGATAACCTTCACCTAGGGCTGAATATAAGACTTCAGCGCCTGAAACTCGCCCAGATAAATTAAAGATACTGCTATTATATACTTTCGGTTGCGTTCGATCGTTTTACGACTACAGGATACCATATTTAACAAATCTTTTATCGGCAATTGCTTCTTTTCCATTAGAAATTGAGATAAATCACTGTTTTCGGATAAAAGGCGTGCAATTTCTTTCGCATTTTCACGAGCATCCACATGTTTAGGGCAATGTTTGCTCAGCACTTGAAAATTCAGTCCAAACTTTTTCAACAGCTTTTGGTATTCCTCTATCTCAAACACTCGATTTTCTGCTTGAATTTTTTCTTCATAATGATCAAGTGCCGCTTTTTGCTCTGCATAGCTTTCTTCCAGTCGGCCTTCTTCATCTTCTTCATCAGGCTGAAGATAAATGAGCCTGTTTTGGCGAACTTCTTTTCGAATATAATCGATCACACGGCGGCGGATGACCATATCAGCAAAGGATAGAAACCGGCTTCCTTGACCTTCCTGATACTGGTCAATCGCTTCGTTAAATGCAAATAGACCTACACTAAATTCATCCATTGTTCGATCAATATATTGAGAGCAGACTTTTGATGTTACTTTTTTAATAAAAGGCTGATATGCCTCGATCAATTCGTTTCTTAAATAATCATTGCCTTCCTGAATCTTCATTACCTTGTCTTCGATGCTAGCCAATTTAGAAGAGAATGAAGGAAACACTGCGTTCATGTTCATTGAACTCATCTATATTCACCTCATATACGTTTTCCGATTGTTTGATTTTGTCAGTTAGTTAGTTAGCTTCAGTCAGCCATTTGTATATACCACTATTCAATAAGGAGCAAACATGCAACAAGCTCTCCCTTACAGTTATACCATTGAAAATCACGTTTGTAGGATACAGTTGTATAACAATATTACAGCATAAATAACATTTGTAACGAATCTGTTATTTTACTGAAAAAACAAAAAAAGGAATGAAAAGACATCAGACCTCTTCACATCCTCTTCAATCCATGCTATTAAAGGGTTTGCCCCATCCATTTGCTTAGTCGGCGTTCCTTCTGTAAATGTTACAATCATCATGAAAACAGTAATGATATTGGAATGTATTAACAAAAAATGTGCCCCCAAAAAATAAAAAAATTCAAATTCACTCGCAGCATTCGACAATAATCAGCTTAAAATCTGCTTCATTGCAGAACCATAGATAAAAAAAGAGCCTTTTCAGTTCAATATATAAAGCTCTTTTTCGTAAACATTGTTCCCGCCATTGAATACTTCATTGAGACAGTGAAGGTGCCGCAGACGTTAAGCAACTCCCTCACTTATTAAAAAGCTATACATTCATAAAGTAATAAAAATGAGACCGCATATGAGTCATGCGGTCCCATTTTTTGTTGACTACCTTTATTTAGCACTTTCTGAAAGAAGTATGCTGTACAAATGTCCTGCAGATTGCATGGCATACACTTGTTTCGTTGCTACTCCTCTTCTTAAAACCGTCAAGCACGGCACACTTGTGATGGCATATGCTCTGGCAAGATCTGGAAACTCATTAATGTTACATTGATAAATGGATAAATTCGGCGTGTTATTTGCTGCCGTTTGAACAGCAATTTCAAGCATTCGCTTTCCCATCTTGCACGTTCCGCACAGCGGGGTCTCAAAATAAATAAATATTGGCTTGCTTATACTTTCCTGAGCAGCCTCTTTATATCGTTCTTTCGTCAGCTGTAGAATCATTTCGTCTTAAGGCTTACCGTACTTCGATCTGCAGAAGCCGGTCGTCGCCTTCTTTCGGCACCCCTCTTCCATCCGTATTATTGGTCAGCGCTAATAAAGTCACTTCTTCTAAAAGAATATCACGCATGCGTCCCATTCCTGTAAGAAAAGGCGCAGCTTTTTTTTGTTTAATGTTAACTTTTAATATTTGTTCGCCTCGAAGGCATGCGATGTAAAGGTTTCCTCCTAACACTGCCATTCCAGAAGGCGCCCACGTTTCATCGCCAGAATGGAGGAATGGGGGAGTGTATCCCTTGTGCGTATCGTCCCCTTCCACCAAAGGCCATCCATAGTTCGCACCAGGCTCTATGATATTGATTTCATCATGATGGCTCTGTCCATGTTCCGATGCAAACATCCTTCCCTCACTATCCCATGCGAGCCCTTGTGGATTACGATGACCCATGCTGTAAACAGGCGATCCTGAAAATGGGTTGTCCTGAGGAAAGGTTCCATCAGACTTTAATCTGATGATCTTTCCGGCAAGAGAGGCTTGATTCTGGGCGTTTTCAGGTATTCCTGCATCTCCTACTGTGGCATAGAGCATTCCGTCAGGTCCAAACTTAATGCGTCCTCCATTATGAATCGTTCCAGCTGGAATCTTTCCCAATAACGCTTTCGTTTCGATCCATTTGCCCTTTTCACGTGTAAGCTCCGCTATCTTGTTATATGCCGTTCCTTCTTCGATGTATGTATAGTAAGCATAGCCTTTTGCCGTTTTTGGATAATCGGGATGCAGTTCGAAACCTAGAAAACCTCCCTCTCCGGACACATGCAAAGGCTTTGCTAATGACGGAGTGAAGGAGGTTTTCTTGTAGTCGACTTTATTCATTAAAACGATTTTACCTGTTCTCTCTGTAATCCACCATTCTTTATCAGATCGTGCAATATTCCATGGAGCAGACAAGTTTTTTGTAATGGTATCGGCTTTCCGCTTTTCCTTTACCGCATCAGTTTCCCCGCTATAACAGCCTGAAGCAAAGATAATGGCTGCACATGCCGCATAAAAACGCTTAATCATTCCAACCCCCTTACTTATCCGAGACAATTTTTATTAATGTTAAATCTTGCGCCGAGCAGCACTTTAGCAAGGTACATTAAAGGCGTTGTTGCCACTTCTCGGTACATTTTATGGATATAAAGATGCTCGGCATTAGGAAGCTCTCGTTTTAATTGCTTGCGCAGCTTTGCGCCGGCATCATCCGCATCGACAAGAATATAGACATCGCGGTGCTCGATTGCAGCTGCCATCTCCTCCAGCTTATGTCTGCCGAGCGTACCGTTCGTGCAAATGATTTCTACAGGCTCATCTAATATAGAGAACAATTTTTCTTTATCTGATTTGCCCTCAACAATAATGACTTTATGCATCGAATCATCCATGATCATCTCTCCTACCTGTATGAAGACAGTTAATGGAATGGATAACGTTTCGTATACTTATTTATTTGCTATATTTTATTAAAATCCTTCATAGATGGTTCTTTCTTTGTTTCTCATTTTATACGTGGTCATTCATCCAACAAAAGTAATAAACTTTCTTTGTATAAAATGACTTAAATTTAACATACCCCATATTTGCCTCATTCTATCCTTACTCCTGCAGGGAATTAGCTAAGCAAGCTGAAATTACTATCTTTATATAATGACGTTTAGACTTTGTCGTTACAGGTTATTTTCTGTACTAGGCCGGCATATACCGGCACTACCTGACTGCTAAAGAGGAGGAATTCAACAATGGCACGAGGAAACAGCAATTCCAACAATGGTAATGGAAACATGAGCCGTGAAGAGGCAGGACGTATGGGTGGAGAAAAAACAGCAAAAACACATGGCAAGGAATTTTACCAGGAAATCGGCCGAAAAGGCGGAGAAGCTACTTCCCAATCACACGATAAAGAGTTTTATCAAGAAATCGGAAAAAAAGGAGGAGACGCTACCGCATCCTCCCATGACAAAGATTTTTATCAGGAAATCGGAAAAAAAGGCGGCGAATCCACGTCGCAGAATCATGACAAAGATTTTTACCAAGAAATTGGGCGAAAAGGCGGGGAAGCCACGTCTGAGAATCACGACAAAGAGTTTTACAGGGAAATCGGAGAAAAAGGCGGAAACAGCCGAGGCAATAATAATAAAAACAAAAACCGTTAATTCAGCGAAAAGAAAAGAGTGCCGGAAATCCTATATCCGGCACTCTTTTCTATGCTTCACCTTAGCACCAGCCTTTATCACAGCCGTCTACAAAATGGTCAGTCACTTTTTGATCGCTTTTAGGAACTTTTTTGTAAAATTTTTCGTTTTCAAATTCAAAGCCTTCTGCCATCTCATAGTGGTTTCCTTGATTTGTAAATTTGATTCTTCCGATTGATTCCTTATCCATGAACAAAGACATATACCCGCCATCTAATTTTCCGTAAACGCGTGAAGTCACATCAGCCCGATCTGGATGATTTTGCTGCATAAAAAAATCCCTCCTTGAAAAGGTAGTATCTCTACTAGTCTTTCCAAGAAAGGATGCATTTTACCCGTGAATTAATCTTCTTTTATTAGTGCTTCGTACTGATCAGATGTCATCAGCTCATCCACTTCAGAAGGATTAGAAGCTTCTACTACGATCATCCAAGCCTTTTCATATGGAGATTCATTCACAAGCTCAGGGCTGTCATCGAGTTCACTGTTCACTTCTAAAACCTTACCTGAAATCGGGGCATAGAGCTCAGAGACCGTCTTTACAGATTCTACACTGCCGAACGGCTCGTCCGCTTTAATTTCATCTCCCACTTCAGGAAGTTCTACGAAAACGATGTCGCCAAGTTCATCCTGTGCAAATGCTGTAATTCCAATGCGAACATTATTTCCGTCTTCTTTTTTAGCCCATTCGTGTTCTTCTGAATAACGCAATTCTTTTGGAAATTCCATTGGTTGATCCCTCCAGATAATTTTTGTTAATTTATCGTAACTATAATCAAGAAATTATAGTTATTCACAGATTCCATCATTTCCACGTTTTTTCGTACGTATCCTCTTTAAAGCCAGCCGTTGCTGCGTTCGTATCTATTGCCAGCGGGCGTTTCACAAGCATTCCATCTGAAGCAAGCCATTCGAGCATTTCCTCTTCACTGGCTGTTTTCAGCTTGTCCTTAAGTCCTAATTCACGGTACTTCATACCGCTCGTATTGAACAGCTTTTTCAAGTCAAGCCCGGACAGTTCGGCTGCGCGCTTCAGTTCTTTTTTTTCAGGAGGATTCTCGACAATATGTACGGCTTCAAAGATAATGTCCTGTTCCTTCAGCCACTTTTTTGCTTTCTGACACGTGCTGCATTTCGGGTACTCGTAAAAGGTAATCGTCATCATTCATCCCTCCCTTTTTATAGTACCATAAACAGCACTTGTGAAAAAAGGAGCGTGCTTTAAATAAACGCCAGCGAAAAAAAAAGTCCCCCAGTTACGGGGGAAAAGAGAAGTTTTTTTAGGCAATGCGTGTTATTAGAAATTAAACCGTGTAGCGTTCTTCTTCAAGCAATACAGCAGCGATCTCGCGTTTCTTTGAAATCACATTGATCGGTGTATGGCGTGTCAGCTTGCGCAGAGCAGAGAGCATCATACGAAGCATATCGCCTTGCTCAGCTGCAATAATGGACTCTTTCGCGTGTGCCTCGATGCGGTTGAAGGCTTCTTGGCAGAATACTTCTGTCAGAAGGACCTTTTGGCTGTTTTTGTCAGCACCGGATTTGCTGATTGCTTTTTCCGTTCTAAGTACGACCGATTCCATCGCGTATAATTCAGAAATGATATCCGCAAGATTCGCTAATACTTCCTGCTCCTGCTCTAGTTTCTGTCCGTATTTCTGAACAGACAAACCAGCCGTCATGAGGAAAATTTTCTTCGCCATAGAAACAAGGTACTTTTCTTGATCAAGCAGCTCTGTTCCCACTTCTGTCGGCATAAGCATCATAAGCTCCTGCTGAAGAGCTGTCGCTTTTTGGAACAATGGAAGCTCTTGCTTCATTGCTTTTTTCACGAGTGTACCTGGTACAAGGAGGCGATTGATCTCGTTCGTTCCTTCAAAAATACGGTTGATGCGAGAATCGCGGTACATGCCTTCGATTTCATATTCGCCCATGAAGCCATATCCGCCGTGGATCTGGACACCTTCATCGACTACATAATCCAAAGCTTCTGAAGCGAACACTTTGTTCAATGAGCACTCAATCGCGTATTCTGCGATGGATTTAGCAATTTCTTTGCCGTCTTTTTGCTTTTCGTCAGACAGACCGCCCATGCGGTTCTCAAATAATCCAACCGTGCGGTACGTGGAGCTCTCGGCCGCGTATGTTTGTACTGCCATGTTTGCCAATTTTTCCTGAATCAATGTGAACGAGCTGATTTTGCGTTTGAACTGCTGACGCTCGTTCGCGTATTTAACAGACACTTCAAGTCCGCGCTTAGCTGCTCCAACACATCCCAATGCCAGCTTATAACGGCCGATATTCAAGATGTTAAACGCGATAACGTGGCCTTTGCCCGCTTCACCAAGAAGGTTTTCTTTCGGCACTAAAGCATCTTCAAGGATAAGGGTACGTGTAGAAGAGCTCTTGATTCCCATCTTCTTTTCTTCTGGTCCTGTAGAAACGCCGTCATAGCCACGCTCAACGATAAAGGCAGAGAACTGCTCTCCGTCGATCTTCGCGTAGACTACAAAAACATCTGCGAACGCAGAGTTCGTGATCCACTGCTTTTCGCCGTTAAGGATATAGTGTGTGCCTTCAGCGTTCAATCGAGCCGTCGTACGTGCACCAAGTGCATCAGAACCTGATCCTGGCTCAGTCAGAGCGTACGCTGCAATTTTCTCACCTGTTGCAAGCTCTGGCAGGTACTTTTGCTTTTGCTCTTCGTTACCGAAAAGAACGATTGGCAGGGAGCCGATTCCGACGTGCGCGCCGTAGCTGATTGAGAATCCGCGGCCGCGCGCGAATTTTTCAGTGATCAAGGAAGAAGAGATTTTATCAAGGCCAAGACCGCCGTATTCTTCTGGAACGTCTGCGCCAAGAAGACCGAGTTCTCCTGCTTTTGTTAGAAGCTTGCGTGATACATCAAAGTTATGGTTTTCCATTTCTTCGATGTTTGGCACAACATCCTTCACAACATATTCTTCTGTTGTTTTCGCGATCATGAGGTGCTCTTCTGAGAAGTCCTCTGGTGTGAAAATATCCGCAGCTTCGATATCCTCAACTAAAAATGCGCCGCCTTTGAACACTTTTTCGATTGTGTTAGACATGAGTGTTTCCTCCTTAAAATTATAAATTACTTTTCCGAACGCTTTGTTGCTGTTTAGGAATCAATGTAGCATGGATCTACATTACAGGCGCACGCTTTCCTTGGTGTGAGCCGAAAAGCAGGAATAGCTTCGTTCAGCCTAGGGCAAGCAAATGAGGAAGGGACTGAGAAGATCGTTCTTTGACTTATTGGGCACTTACTCATTTGACCTCGAGGGGCTAGCCTTTTCTGCTGGACTAGGTGAGCTCCTTCGCTAGCCAAGCGCCTTTGAAGGGTCTCACCTGTCTCACTCATCCCGCTGGAGTCGGCGCCTTACATTCCGATCAATTTTATTGAAGATGAATTCAAGCTGATTTATTGCAGACAAGTATGTTAAAGCGGTCAACACTGCCGAACTTTTCAAATATCTATAAAAGATACTACTTGTTAGTTGATTAGTTCGAATACTCCTGCTGCGCCCATTCCGCCGCCGATGCACATGGTTACGACGCCGAATTGTTCGTTTCTGCGCTTCATTTCGTGAAGCAGGGTGAGCGTGAGTTTTGTTCCGGAACAGCCAAGCGGATGGCCGAGTGCGATGGCTCCGCCGTTTACGTTGACTTTGTCTTCTGGCAGGTTCAGTTCACGGATTACCTGTACTGATTGTGAAGCGAACGCTTCGTTCAGTTCAAACAAGCCGATGTCTGAAAGCTCGAGGCCTGCCATTTTTAATGCTTTCGGGATCGCAGCGACTGGTCCGATACCCATGATGTCAGGCGCTACGCCCGCGACAGCGAAAGATCGGAACTTTAAGAGCGGCTTCAATCCTTCAGCTTCCGCTTTGGAGCGGTTCATGACAAGGACTGATGCTGCACCGTCACTTGTTTGTGAAGAGTTTCCTGCTGTAACGGATCCTCTTGGCGTGAATGCAGGTCGCAGTTTTGCCAGTACATCGACAGACGTTTCTGGACGAACTCCCTCATCGATGGACACCGCGACTTCGCGCTCAACTAGCTTGAGGTTTTCATCAAGCCAGCGCTTCATGACAGATACTGGTACGATCTCGTCATCAAATTTTCCGTCCTTGATGGCAGCTGCGGCTTTTTGATGGCTGCGAACCGCAAACTCATCCTGATCCTGACGGGATACACCGAATCTTGCTGCCACTTCCTCTGCTGTGTGGCCCATTCCCATGTAATATTGCGGAATCGTCTCAACAAGATACGGGTTCGGTTTTACCACGTGGCCGACGACGGGCACTAAGCTCATCGATTCCGCTCCGCCGGCAAGGATCGCTTCCGCGTGGCCAAGCATGATTTTCTCCGCTCCATAAGCAATGGCTTGGAGGCCTGAAGAACAGAATCGGTTAATCGTGATTGCTGGAACGTGATCCGGCAAGCCGGCACGAGCTCCAATCAAGCGCGCCATGTTCATCCCCTGTTCTGCTTCGGGAACCGCGCACCCGATGATGAGGTCATCGATAACCCCTTCATATCCGCCTGCTCGTTTTAATGTTTCTTTAATGGTGATGGCTGCCAATTCATCTGGGCGTGTGTGTGCAAACGACCCTTTTCCTGCTTTACCTACAGGCGTACGGGCACCTGCGACTATAACTGCTTCCTGAAACATCATCAGTTCTCCCCCCTTTTAGTTGCGAAGCGGTTTTCCTTTTACGAGCATGTGCTGCATGCGTGCCTGGCTTTTCGGTTCGCCGGCAAGGCTCAGGAATGCTTCTCTTTCTAAATCAAGCAAATATTGTTCATCAACTAGCGTTCCTGCAGGCAATTTGCCGCCCGCGATCACGTAAGCTAATTTTTTTGCGATTTTCAAATCATGTTCAGAGATGTATTGGCTGAAATGCATCGTTTGTGCACCAAGTGCAAGCGTTGCGTAACCCGCTTCTCCGACTACAGGCAGTTTCTTGCGCTGCGGCGGCTGGTAGCCTTGAGCGGCTAGTGCAAGTACCTGATTTTTCGCGTCATGCAGCAGGTGGTCTCCGTTTACAGAGAGTCCGTCCTGCGGGCGAAGGAATCCAAGCTTCGCTGCTTCTTGCGCAGAGGTCGACACTTTTGCCATTGCAATCGTTTCGAACGTCTGGTTGGCCACCTTCTGAAGATCGCCTTTTGATCCTTCTGGAAGCTGTTCAAGAAGGCGTTGATACAGCTCTTTGTTTCCGCCGCCGCCAGGAATGAGTCCGACTCCGACTTCAACAAGGCCCATATACGTTTCTGCAGCCATCTGCAGTCTTGCTGCTGGAAGGGACACTTCTACACCCCCGCCGAGCGTCATGCCAAAGTTTGCAGCAACGACAGGCTTACGGCTGTAGCGGACACGTCCCATCGTCTGCTGGAACTGGCGAACCATCATGTCGAGTTCAAAGAAATTGTCATCTTGTGCTTCCATTAAGATCAGCATCAAGTTGGCACCGACACAGAAGTTCTTTCCTTGGTTTCCGATAACAAGTCCTTCGTAGTTCTTTTCCACTTCATCAAGAGCTTGATGAATCATCATGATGATGTCCGGCCCGATGGCGTTGTTTTGCGATGTGAATTCGAGTCCCGCCACCCCGTCACCAAGGTCGATTAAGCTGGAGCCGGCATTTTTCATAATCACGTTGCCTTTTTTCTTCAGCCTGCTTAAATGGATGACTTTCTTGTTCTCCACAACCGGAGTGTAAGCGCCTTCATGATAGAAAGACTGATCACCTTCACTGTTCTTATAGAACGAGTCGTTTCCTTGTGCGATCATGTCTTCTACCCATTGAGGGATCGTTTCGCCTTCTGCTCTCATCTTTTCAACAGACTGCGTTACACCGATCGCATCCCATATCTCAAACGGTCCATGCTCCCAGCCGAATCCCCATTTCATCGCCTGATCGACTGCTACTGTGTTATCCGCAATCTCGTAAACTTTATCAGCCGAGTAAAGAAGAACTGGCTTGATGACGCTCCATAGCAGCTGGCCTGCGCGGTCGTTGCTGTAGATGATCGATTTTACCTTCTGTTCTGTTGTCTTTAATTGCTTCGCTGCTTCTAATGTAGCCGTTTTCATTTTTGAGCGCGGCTTATATTCGAGCGTAGCAGGATCCAGTTCAAGGATTCCGCTGCCTTCTTTCGTGCGTTCTTTCAGGTAGAAGCCTTGACCGGATTTGCTGCCGATCCACCCTTTTTCCACCATTTCATTTAAGAAACTTGGAATCTCAAATACTTCTTTTTCTTTTCCTTCTGCCTGGTCATACACGTTGCGAGCGACGTGGAGGAATGTATCAAGACCTACAACATCCAATGTGCGGAACGTCGCAGATTTCGGACGGCCGATGAGCGGCCCAGTAACAGAATCTACTTCTCCTACACTGTAGCCTTGGCGAGTCATTTCCTGCATTGTGACCATGAGTCCGTATGTTCCGATTCGGTTGGCAATAAAGTTCGGTGTATCTTTAGCAAGCACGACACCTTTTCCAAGAACGTCTTCGCCAAATTTTTTCATAAAGTTAATGACATCTGTATCAGTATCTGAAGTTGGAATGATTTCGAGCAGCTTCAAATATCTTGGAGGATTGAAAAAGTGAGTTCCAAGAAAATGAGCTTTAAAATCATCTGAACGGCCTTCCGCCATAGCATGGATGGAGATTCCTGAGGTGTTTGAGCTTACGATGCTTCCTGCTTTACGGTACGTATCTACTTTTTCAAAGATAGTCTTTTTAATATCAAGGCGCTCTACGACAACCTCGATAATCCAATCCACATCGGCGAGCTTTTCCATGTCATCAGAAAAATTTCCTGCTGTGATCAGATCAAGGTTCTCTTTCACTGCCAATGGAGCCGGCTTTTGCTTCAGCAATCTTTCCTTCGCTTGAAGCGTCAATTTATTGCGGAAGTTCGGATGCTCTTCTGTCAGACCTTTTGCCGCTTCGGCATCACTTAAGGACGTTGGCACCATATCAAGCAGCAGCGTGGGAATCCCGACGTTGGCTAAATGTGCCGCAATACCCGAACCCATGACGCCCGATCCTAGTACCGCAGCTTTTCGGATTTCACGTAACAAGATAGTTCCCTCCTATTGAATGAATACTCATTCATTTTTGTGGCAAAAAAATAAATGACTAAAATCATTTATCAGTTCTATTCTTATCATACTTTACCATCATAAGTTTGACAACAATGAATTTTCAGATAAATGTGTCGGTTTTAAATTACGGTGTCATGGGCTATTATCATATGTTTATCACCGATTGTTGGTGAGTAGATTTAAGCGGTTTTTACATATTTTTTTAAAATTTAATTAGGAAGAAATTTTTTCGGTCGAAAGCCTGCTGACCTGTGTCATTCTAAGGATACTCTATGAAAAAAGCAGCAGATAGCACTCTTTCATAGTTTTAAATATCCATTCAATGAACGTTCACTTTATGTCATTTCCACTACTACTCCACTATGCACTTGAGTTATGCGTTCTATAATGAAAAAAATGCCCCAAAAAGCTGAGAAGCCGCTTTTGGGACATTGAATTTTATTTTCCGAAAACACCTTTTAAAACGAACACTACGTTTGCCGGTCGTTCAGCCAATCGGCGCATAAAGTAGCCGTACCAGTCGTTTCCGTATGGCACGTAGATACGCATCTTGTAGCCTTCTTTCATAAGCTGGTCCTGGCGCTCGGTACGGATTCCATAAAGCATCTGGAACTCGAACTGGTCGTAAGGGATGCTGTGCTTTTCAACGAGTTCTTTCGTAAAACGGATAATCTCGTCATCATGTGTCGCAACAGCTGTATAATTGCCGTTCAATATATGCGTTTCAATGAGCTTTTTGAAGTTATCATCCACATCTTTTTTATCCGGATACGCGACTTCAGCAGGCTCTTTATAGGCACCTTTAACAAGACGAAGGTTCGGCTGGTAATCGTTCAAATCCTGTACATCCTTCAATGAACGGTACAGGTAAGCTTGGATAACCGTCGAGATATTATCATATTCGCTCTTGAGCTGTTTGAAAATTTTCAATGTCTTCTCGCAGCGTGTGTAGTCTTCCATATCGATTGTGATGAACACATTGTGCTTCACAGCGGCATCCATGATGCGGCGCATGTTTTTCATCACCAATTCATCGCTGATATCAAGACCCATCGAGGTCATTTTAAGAGAAAGCTGTGAATCTAGCTTTTCCCTCGAGATGGCTTCGATCGCTTCGATGCAATGGTTCGTCATCTCGTTCGCTTCGGCTTCGTTATCAACAAACTCTCCTAAGTGATCAATCGTGACCGGCATTCCTTTTTCATTCAGTCGCTTGATCGCGCTTATCGAGCTTTTTAAAGATGCGCCAGCGACGAATCGGCTCGCTCCGAAACGAAGCCCATATCGTTTAGCAAGGCTTGTGAATGTTTTGTTCTTCGCCATAAACAAGAAGAAATCTCTCATTAGTTGTTCCATACCCCAGTTCCCCCTATACCTTTTTCCCACTATTTATCTAAAAAGTTTTAAGATTCTATAATGTATCCGCTTTTATAATATCACGCATTCGACAAAATGCTACACTTTTGAAATATTTAGATTTTTCGCATGAAAAATACAGCAGACAGAAGGTGATAGAGCCACATTCTGCCTGCTGTTTGTACTGGGCTTGCGTCCACCTGAGGCGGACAAAAAAGAAGGATATGTCCATTTGGAGTACCGGACCCCATCAATGGTTTTAGTTTATAGAAAGCATGATGGCTGTATATAAAGAGAGGGAGCCAAAGACGGTTAGCAAGGCTGCGGAGGCATAGGACCGGTCACGTCTAATTATATAGTATGCAAAAACATACCAGGCAGCAGACAAAATGGCAAACGCCATGCCAGCAGCCGTTACATGAAGGCTTACATCCATCTCGGGTGTAATGACCCCTTCATAAAAATAAGAAAAAAAGAATGACGGATTTTCAGTCTTAAGTGTTTCTTCTATCGAATGCGGCGGTACCTGCTGTCCCATGACAGCAGTGGCAGCAAAGATCAGCATCATAACAAGACTCTCTGCCTTAATCCATTTCAACGGATGAAATGGCGTCGTACCGTTAAGTTTGCGAGCGATCCAAATGCCGTTGATGATGCTGTAGAACACAACAGCGATTAAGAGTACATGCTTGACCAAAAGAGCTTGTCCGTAAGAAAGAATCCATGAGTTGTAGTATTCGGGAACAATATAATTCATGAGCCAAATGCCCGCTCCAATGACAGCGGCTAAGCAGATAAGCGCAACAGGAGTGAACCATTTGTAAAAGGCAGAAAAGTGCTCTTCATTTTTCGAAGCCCAGCCTACCACGATCAGCACACCTGTCCAGACGCTCACCGCGATTAAATGAAGAGTGTGCGCGGCCATTCCTCCTGTATCGTTAAGAGATGCTGCATGGCTGGCATAACCTTGCGCCGCCGCCATTACAGCCATTAAGACCAAGGAAAGGACAGCGAAAAAGCGGTCTTCACGAACATCATTAAACACGTTCAAAAAGAAAAGCAAAAACGAGATCCCAGTTAACATAAGCCAGCCATGGCCAACTTCAAACGACGTAAGAATGCTTTTAAATGCTTCACTGTATCCGAAATCTTCTCCAAGAAGAAAGGTGGTCTGCAGCAGCGGACCCATCGACAGGAGCGGAACGAGAATAATACAGACTAGTAATACATTTTTATGAAGGGAAACAGCCGGCCTTTTTTCTGGATGAACAGAATACAGCACAAATGCCCCTGACAATACTGAAAACACAACATATAACAAAGCTTTCGCAGCATACAGCATAATCTTCCTCCTATACAGTCTCACTTCATTGTATCAGAGAAGGGAGAAAAATCATGATTGTAACTTTGAACAAAGACAGACAGTTTTAGGCTACTTCAACCTGGGAACCTGTGGGACCTGGGGTCCGGTACGGCTTATCATCGTTTCCTGTATCATGCTTGATTTCTGTCATTTTGTACCGGACCCCATACGTACCGGACCCCATATACCCATATATCCTCTAGGTCATAAAAAAAAGCAGATGCCTTGGCTAGGGCATCTGCTTTCTTCTAGGTCTTATTTGCTTCTCTGCACAACTTTAGACAAGAGCTTCATGCCATCGTTGTAGCTGAACTTGCGTGCAATTTTACGGAACTCTTTTAAGCCTTTGCGGCTGACGTTAAAATAGGAGTCCACCAAATCATTTTCTTTCAGATAGTCAATCGCTTCTGGCGAGATAGATGGCTGAATTTCACGCATTTTATGGTTAAGCTGTTCAAACGAGGCGTTCAGTACGAACTCTTTGCCGAGAAGCTGAACAATATCCTTAGTATTGCTCGCAGTATCAGGAATTGATTCTTCATCCTCTTCCCAATTGTAATCAGACAGCCTCTCTTCATTCAGAAGCTGCGGCTCGAGACTGATTTCAATCGCGTCCAGTTCCTTTTCAGCAAGCACCGCTTCTTTTTCTTTCTCAAGCAAATAATCAAGGTAGTCACGGCGGTCGTCTTCTGACAGGTCATTTTCAACCGACAATCTTTCGACGATCTCATTTTGAACCTGTCTTACACGCTTCAATTGCTCGTTCAGGTCGAGCATCCTGCGCTCCAGGCTGTTTCTCTCGTTTTCAGGAAGCTCTTCAAACTGCGTCATTTCGTCGTCTTCAAAAAGTTCCTGCTCTTCCTCTTGCTGTGCTGTTTTTTTCTTAAACGGAAGCAGATCCTTTGATCCGGCTGCTGCTGTTCTTAATGCTTCATTTACCTTAGTATAGAACATGGCACTGATTGTAATAGCGAAGATTGCCAAAATAAAGGAAAGCAAGTCAGCAAAATGAAACGTGAACTTGGTGACAGCGATTTTAAACATAAGCACCATCGCAAATAAACTGATCAGGATGATTTTAAACCAATGATTACGGATTTTAATTTTTTCGTCTGTTGTTCGGTTCATGATTATTCCTCCTTGATGCGCTATTCTAAACACGAATAACTATAAAGGTATTCGGAGGAATCTTGTTTTTTTGTCCATCGATTCAGGATTATTCAATAATTCCAGTCTGAACGATCTCTATCTTAGCTGAAACTTTAATCTCCATATTTTGATATTGCTTCTTGTATTCTTCAAACGCCCAGCCGCGTTCTCTTCTTCTTACTTGATCACCGAGCCCGAGGGGATCAATGCGCAGCTTCTGAAATTTCGCGATCATATCCTTGGCCTGTTTTTCAATATCCTTCTTAAATGCACGTTCGATTAAATTAATGTTCGATTTTTGCTCGAGGTTCAGCCAGTGAGGGTACTCGTGTATTTCTCCAAGGATGCTCGCCTGTATGTTAAACTTCGGCTTTCCGTTTTCTGTGGTCACATGATACTTTGTTTTAGAATGAATATTACGGATAACTCCGTACCCGTCTTGCTTTCCATTCGTTACTTTCACTTCATAACGGCCTGATTTTGATCCACCGACAAGCATTTTGAAAACAAAGGATTCTGAATGGTTGAGCTTGGCAATATATTTATCTTCCTTGAACAGCGCCAAGCCCATCAGCTTCACTTTTCCATTTCCCTTCTTTAAAAGAGGAAGGTATGGATCCATCCCTTTTCCATAGTAGTTATACAAAAAAACGTGAAGGTTGGTTTTCGGCAAGTTTTCCGTCTCGATATTCTGGTCAATCAATTCTGTCATGTAAATGGATGGCATCGGATGAGCAACAAAATTCTCCCTGAGCAGCTCAGAGGTCTTTCCTTCCACGACTGCTAAATGTATAGTATTTCCTACATTCGGATCACGATATAAGGTGTTCACGATTTCGAGCACGCCTTTTTGAGCAAACGTATTCTCAAAAAGCACGATTCGAAGCTGTCCGGTTGTAAGTGGTTTAGGGGATTGTGTATTAATTTTGGACATAAAGTAACGGGATGTATAGGAAGTGCTTGTGAACTTTTCAATTTTCACCGTACCATCTGGATTAAATAAAGGAAAAGTGGCCGTGCCTCTGATTTTTCCATCTTCCTCACTATCATATCCGATCGCGTGAATCAGCTGAAGTTCATCAATGATTTCACTCGGCATCCCTATATTTATAAGAAATATCAATACTCCCGCCGCGATCAATAAATAGCGGATCATCCCTTTTCACCCTATTCGTCTATGTCTTTTTTCTTTTGTGCTTCTCTTTTATCAAACCTTTTCTTATTTTCTCCAGATGCATTCGACGGTCTCTTGTTCATAAAGTTATAAGGCAGACGGAGAATGGAATCACTCATTTCATTCAGCCGCATCGGATAAATCGGGAACAAATACGGCCTTCCGAGTGACTGAAGGCGGAGCAGATGGACCATGACGAAACAGAAACAAAGAACAAGTCCCTCGCCTCCCCATATTGCAGCAAATAGAATAAAAGGAAACCGCAAAACCCGAATCGTATTTGCCATTTTAAAAACAGGTGTCGTAAACGATGCGAGAGCAGACAGAGATACAATGATAAGAAGAATGTTACTCGTTAGACCCGCTTGAACGGATGCCTGTCCAATTACGATACCTCCTACGATGCCGAGTGTCTGGCCGACCTTCGTCGGAAGCCTCGCTCCCGCTTCGCGAAGAAGTTCAATCGTCAATTCCAGAAAGAAAACCTCTAAAATAGGAGGAAACGGTATGTTTACCCGAGACGAGATAAGAGGCGCAAGTAAATCCTTCGGGATCATCTGATAATGATACGTCAAGACAGCTACATAAATCGGCGTTGCGAACGTTGAAAACAAGACAGAAAGCAGGCGAATCATCCGGAACGTCGAACCAAGCAGCCAGTTTAAATAATAATCTTCAGGCGACATGAAAAATTCTGCTGCCGTTGCAGGACCAAGCAGAGCCTGAGGCGACCCTTCAGAAAGAATGGCCACCTGGCCCAAGTTCATCATGGAAACGACCCTGTCCGGCCTTTCGGTTGAAACGAGCTGCGGAAAAGGAGACCACGTATTATCGGATATGATTTGTTCGAGCAGCGCCGAATCATGAATAACATCATAATCAATATCGGTAATACGCTGTTTGACCGTATTGATGTTCTCCTCTTGCGCAATTCCCTCTATGTATGCAATCACAATTCTTGTTTTGGACTGCTTGCCGATGATGATTTCCTTGAACTTGAGATCTGGAGTCGGGAGCCTTCTTCTCAGCAGATATAAATTGGTGTCCATGTTTTCAACGAAGGCTTCCTTAGGACCAATAACAGAAAACTCGATCTCAGAGGTGGAGACCTGCCTGTTTCCAAACCAGTTTTCGGCTCGTACAATCGCACATTCCTCGTCATACTCATTAAATTGAATGACAATAAAACCACGCAGGAGTTTATTCTGAATTTCCTTAATATCCTTTGTGATGGTGACACTCTCAATGGGAATGATGTCCTTTAGATCCTCGAGCGAACGAAAGTCCGTATGATGAATCAAGTACGGCAGACAGTCACGGTGAAACGTATTGCAGTCAATGAGTGCTTTATAATAAGAAATCCATACTTTATTATGTACGGTCTTTTGGACATAATGAATGAAATCGGCTGAATCCTTTGCACTGTCCACTAATTCTGTTATGCTGCCAAGCGTGTTATCGGATAAATCTATGGTTTGCGCCTGCTCTTTCTTTTTCTTCTTGAATAAATTCAGCAATGCTTTCACCTGCCTTGTTTGTCCTTCTTAATATTTTCACCAGCCTTCCAGAATATACCCAAACAAGACGGGGTCCGGTACCCATCCATGCATCTGCCGCAGCTGAATCAGCGAATGCCGAACGGGTACCGGACCCCACAAAAGGATTTATAAAAGAACCGTTGCCGCATTTTCCGTAATGAGTGTGCCGATGTCTTCACCTTGGCAGATTTTCAAGCAGGATCCTTTTTCATCGAAGTTAAACAGATGTGTTTTCAATCCATGATCGCGTGCCAGGATGAGTGCGGACTGATCCATCACCTTCAGGTTTCCCGCAATCGCTTCGTCATAAGTAAGTGAGGCATACCTTCTGGCTTCCTTCACGATTTTTGGGTCACCGTTATAGACACCGTCCACTCCTTGTTTCGCCACAAGAATGGCATCGCAGTCCATTTCCAAAGCCCTCTGAACAGCAGGATAATCGGTCGTTACATAGGGCTGGCCGTTTCCTCCCGCGAAAATGACGATGCATCCTTTGTTAAGGTGGCGGATTGCCCGAAGCCTGATGTATGGCTCACCGACTGAGGGGATGGGGACAGATGTCATGACTCTCGTTTCTTTATCTGTCTTGCTGTTGAACACACCTCTAAGCATCAGGCTGTTGATCACTGTTCCTAATGTGCCGATCTGATCCGCTTCTACCCGTTCAATTCCCCAATACGAAGCCAGGTTTCCTCTGAATATATTGCCTCCTCCGACTACGATAGCTGCTTCCACTCCGAGCCTGACCACTGAGAGAACTTCTTCTGCGATATGATCAAGTTTCTCCTGATCAAATCCCATGCCTGACGGAGATGCGATTGCCCCGCCGCTCAATTTGATTAATACGCGTTTATATCTCATCATGAGCCTCCCCTTCTTTATACACAGTGCCGTTTTACATGAGCGAAAGAAAACGTGGCTGACACAAAGCCCCCCGCGCCAGCCTTAGCTGCATCATCCTACTGTTGTTACCTTTTGGCCGCGTCGAGTGCTCATCATGGCAAAAGGTTATTCTTCCTATAGCGAAAAAAAGAATCAAAGCCAAATATAAGGCTTTGATTCTTTTGCAAGGGGCCATACTATGCTTTTTGAAAGGTTATGATGGCATGATCTCATGTGTTAGCCCCCTGTTCAATTTTTACCATTATATTGTAAGGAGCTCAAAATGTTCAAATGTCATCTTATTTACTTCAAGTTTTTTTGATGATGAACCTCAATAATGATGTCCCTCATATTTTGGCTTCCGCAAATCATGCAGGAAGGTTCTTCTGCAGCTTTTGTGAAGTTCAAGCATTCTTGACAATATTTCATGTTCTTTCTCCTCTCTTTCTCTCTACGTCTTATTACCCAATATTTATGAATGAAAAACCTCATAAATGAAATGTATGAGAAAAAAGGAGGCGCTAGAACCTTAGGAAGCAGCAGCATCCCCCGTTCTGTTTTCTTGAATGGAATGTGAGATCCCTTTCCTGCCTGTTGCATTTTTGTAAGTGAAAAATCCATTCAAGAGGATGGCTAGAACGCTTCCTGCCACAATGCCGTTATCAGTCAAAATTTGTACACTCTCCGGCATCTGGCTGAAGAGCTCCGGCTCGACTGTCACACCAAGCCCAAGACCGACAGAGCAGGCGATAATCAGCATGTTTTCCTGTCGGCTGAAATCGACCGCGCTCAGCATCTTTATGCCCGATGCGATGACCATCCCAAACATGGCCATCATCGCACCTCCCATAACCGGAGCTGGAATCAATGTCGTAAGAGCAGCGACTTTTGGGATCAAGCCAAGAAAGATCAGCATCCCTCCTGCCGCATAAATGACTTGTTTGCTTTTCACACCAGAAAGCTGGACGAGCCCGACGTTCTGTGAATAGGTTGTGTATGGAAACGCGTTAAATATGCCGCCAAGCATAATCGCCAGTCCTTCCCCACGGTAGCCTTTGGCCAAATCTTCCGGGTTTAACGTGCGTCCGCATATCTTTCCGAGTGCCAGGAATACGCCGGTCGACTCAATCATACTAACTATGGTCACAAGAATCATGGTAATCACCGCCCCTAGTTCAAACGTAGGAACTCCAAAATAAAAAGGCATCGGCATATGAAACCAAGAAGCGTCCACTACAGGTGAAAAATCAATTCTCCCCATTAATGCCGCGGCAGCCGTTCCTGCAGCAAGTCCCAGCAATATAGACACCGCTCGAATAAAGCCTTTGGAAAACTTATAGAACACGATGATAAAGGCAAGTACACCGAAAGAAAGCAACAGGTTGGATGGCGAGCCAAAATCAGCACTCCCTGCTCCACCAGCCATATCTTTCACTGCTACCGGTATTAAGGTGATGCCAATGATGGTTACGACGGTTCCCGTTACAACAGGAGGGAACCATTTAACGATCCTTCCAAACAAGCCGGCAATGAGAAAAACGAACAGACCCGCCGCAATAATAGAGCCATAGATGGCCGTCATCCCATACTGCGAACCGATTGCGATCATCGGGCCTACAGCCGTAAAGGTGCATCCAAGAACAACTGGCAAACCAATCCCAAACACCCGGTTGTTCCAAACCTGCAAAAGTGTTGCCACTCCGCATGTTGCCAGATCAATCGCTACAAGATAGGCGAGCTGCTCAGCTGAGAGCTTTAGTGCTCCTCCTACGATAAGCGGGACAATCACCGCTCCTGCATACATGGCGAGTACGTGCTGGATGCCGAGCGAAACCACTTTTCCTTTATTCATGAAATGTTTCCTCCTTTATGTTAGTGAGAAATGTAAGACTTCCTTCCTTCATTTCCTGAATCCGTGCTATCGATTCCACACGGTACCCTTTTTTCTCTAGTTTTTGTCTGCCGGGCTGGAAGCTCTTTTCGATAACGATGCCGATACCTGCAATTACGGCTCCAACTTGCTGAACCATCTCACATAAACCAAGCGCGGCCTCTCCGTAAGCAAGAAAATCATCTATTATCAGCACACGGTCTCCACTGGTTAAAAACTGGGCTGACAAGCAAATTGTGTTTGTTTGCTGCTTCGTAAAGGAATACACTTCAGCAGAAAACAAGCCGTCTTGTAGGGTAACAGATTTTTGTTTTCTGGCAAATATAACCGGCACCCCAAGACTAAGCCCCGTAAAGACAGCAGGCGCAATGCCTGAGGATTCAATCGTGACAATTTTCGTGATGCCAGTCCCTTGAAACCTCACAGCCATTTCTTTCCCAATCTTCTCCATTAACTCCGGATCCACTTGGTGATTCAAGAATGAGTCTACTTTCAGCACACTGCTTGACAGGACTTGACCATCCTCCACTATTCGTTTTTCTAAAAAGTTCATGCAATACGCCTCCGATCCATTAGTCCAGTGTATATTCCTAGGAGCATTGAGCTCCTTCACCGGTTAAAAAACAAAAGTTCTATATAGACAAAAAAACCAGGGACGCTTCTCTCTATGAGTGAAGCGTCCCTGGTTTGCATGTATAAAAAGGACAATAAAACCGCCTGCTGATTAGCCATCAGATGCCGTTTGCATCACTCGTAGTCAGACCATTTACGGCAGTCCGGTAGAAACTTGCAGGCCATATCCCTGCGATTATACGAGTCTATGAAGTTATGGAACATTATAAAGCAAGTTTCAACAAATGCAAATGTCATTCTGCATAAAATGTGCTAATTCACCAATTTTCATGAAACAGGCTCTCACCCATGGCTAGAGCATAGCATGACACATATAATGCAGGGACAAAAGTGGTTTAAAACTATCTAGGAGGAACTTTAATGAGTCATAATTATTCCAAGTTTATCGGTGAGAATGTAAAGGTTAATCTTGGCGGACCAGAATCCCGTCTTGGCACGTTGCATCATGTTGCTTCTGATTTCCTTGCAATCCAAACTGAAGAAGGCATGATGTTTTATCAGCTATCTCATGTAAAAGGCATATCCGTACAGTCTACAAGCTCGCCAAGACAGCACGTTGAAAGCAGCGATCTTGAAGACATGAATTTTACAGAAGTGCTGAATGATTATAAATACAAACAAGTAAGAATCAACCGCGGCGGCCCTGAAAGTGTAGTCGGACTTCTTCGCAAAACATCAAACGATTATATCGAGTTGCTGGTTGATAAGCAAATCGTCATCCTAGCTGTGAATCACATCAAGAGCTTCAGCCCAGTATTCGAAAAAGAAAAAGAAGAAAATGGCAAAGGTGAAGCAAAAGGTGAGACTAACAAAAACACTAAAAGAAAAGCAGAGTCCTCTTCTTCAAGCGGTGAAGCAAAAGAGTCAAGCGCTATGAAAGAATCTTCTAGCAAAAAAGAGTCTTCTAGCAAACAAAAAGAATCTTCAAGTAAACAAAAAGAATCCTCATCACAAGAGTGCAACATAAAAAAACGCAAAAAGACCTCTAAAAAATCCTCTAAAAAAAGCAGCAATGGCTCTAGAACTGTCCAATCAAGACCATCTCTTAACTTGACCGACAAAGGCTGGACGAAGCTGTAAGGTTTAGCAGCAGAACATAGAGCAGCAAGACGTCTAGTCATCCCGAAGGATCATTCAATTGTCTGTTTTAGTTTATATGCATGGACACATTGGATTTTGAGTTAGGAACGAGGAGGATATTTTGAGCATTATTAATCAAAACACCGGAGAAAATATTGAAGTCACATTAAGCGGAAACCTCGTTTTAAAAGGCATCCTTATCGAGGTCGGGACAGATATCATGGTCATTTACAACGGCAAGGATTTTTACTACATCCCGCTCGTTCACACTCAATACATCCGGTTTCATCAAGATACAGAAAACGAAGTAATCAAGCAGCCTGACGAATGGCCGATCGGACAGCAGGATAACGCCATCTCCGTCAGGAAAACACTGACTAACAGCAAAGGCATTTTCAGCGAAATTTATGTGAATAACCATCAGCCGATACACGGCTACGTTACCGGAGTGATGAACGACTATTTCCTTTTCTTTTCCCCTGTTCATAAGCTCGTGTGCATTCCGCTGCAGCATTTCAAGTGGCTGATGCCATACCATGATAACGAACGCCCCTATTCACTCAAAAATGAAGAATTCCCACTCGTCCCAATCAGTGTCTCATCTGCAAGGACATTCGAAGAGCAGATGCGGCGTAACCTTGGGAAAATCGCTGTCTTTGATTTAGGGAAAGAGCCCAGAAAGATTGGTAAGCTCGTCTCCATACACAATCAGCAGGTGGAACTCTCCATCGCCCGAAGTGAAACGCTGTTCACGAACCTGCAGCACGTGCATTGTGTCAGTTTTCTTTAACTGAAAGAAAGGAACAGCGCTTAGAGCACTGTTCCTTTCTTTCGAATTACATATCTTCAGGTCTGTTAAATGGATTGTTATTTTTCTTTTGCTGCTGTTCGTCAAACAAACGATCACGGCTGATTGTATGAGGTTTTTCATAATTTACTGGTGTTTCAGCTGGTTCAGACTGAGTCTTGAAATCTGCTAGGCTTGTATTATCTTGTTTCCATTCGTTTGGATCGGGTTTTGTAATGGTGGTATTCTCCATTCTCTGGCTTAGGCGACGCATCGTCTGTGCCGCAAAATCACGGCCTCCTAGACCAAATGCCAAGCCAAAGGCGATGGTGAATCCTCCAAGGATAAGGATAAATGCGGCATTTACGATTGTCTTGGCTACGCCAAGCTGATCGAGAGCCATAAAGAAGGTTAAAGCGATAATCGTATATTTGGCTATGTTCCCAAGAAGCTTTCCTTCAGTAGGCTGTTTCACCATGCTCATAACGATTCGCTTAACTAGATCACCCACATAGAAACCGATGCCAAGAACGATAATCGCTGTCAGCACCATCGGCACGTAGGCAAGAACTGCCGTGAGGATGCTCACTAGGCTTTCAAGGCCGACAAGCTGCAGTGCCTCAATCGTGAACAGCAGGACAACGACTGCTTGTGCGATAAAGCCAACAATTTGCGAAACGGTCATATTACGGTTTGCTTTGCTGTCAAGGGAACCGAGGCCCATGCGGCTGAAAATTGCGTTGAATCCAGCCCGTTCCAGTAATCCTGTTACGAATTGCTTGATCTTTTTTCCGAGCCATAATCCGACTGCAACCAGAATGGCAGCAACAATCATATTTGGAATCATATCCATTACTCGATCGAGCATGCTGACTGCAGGGCCAGAGATACCCTTAATATCAAGCTTTTCCAGTGCTGAAATGACAGTCGGTATTAGAATCAATACATAGACGACAGTACCGATGACAGAAGACAGGCTAAACGACGGTTTTCCAGGAGAAGAAAGGCCAAATCGATCCGCCAGATGATCCGTTCCAACACTGCGCAGGAAGTTGGTCAATATCTCACGTACTACTTTTGCTACCACCCATCCAATTCCAAGGATAAGAGCAGCACCGAGAAGTTTTGGAATAAAGGCGAAGAATCCATCTAGCATTCCTTTAAGAGGTTCCGAGATGGCATCGATTCCTAAGGCAGCAAGAACAGCTGGAAGGAAAAGAAGCAATGTCAGATAGAATACAGCTCTTGAAGCGGAGTGCAGCGTGCGGTCAGCGTTAGCCGGGTCTTTCACCATGTTCCATCTTGACATAAGGCGTCCTAGACCAGCTTTGCGGCCTACATTTTTAACAAGATATGATAAAACAGATGCGATAAGCCAGGCAACAGCGGCAATTAGAACAGCTTTTAAAATATTAGGAATAGCAGCAGCCATGACACCAAGTGCATTTGATAGGGGCTGTGCCACATATGGCAGATTCAGCATGTTAAAGAACATAATGAATGCGAACGCCATAATAATCCAGAACACAATTTTGCTAATAATTTCCTCTGGAGAGTATTTCGTGTTGTGCTGGCGTGACTGAGGCCCGGATTGCAGCCTGTTTTCATCACCGTCATGCTTCATCCAGCGCATCATCTTGTTATCAAAATCTGTTTTCTTTAATGCCGCTTTAACGGCTTTTGACACGATACCGGCGACAAGCCAGCCGATCAGCAGAACAAGCAGTGCCAATAGCAAGTCAGGCAGTCTTCCTAAATAGGCCATCCAAGAATTTACTACGCCATCGTAATCGTACAATGAATTCTCCTCCTTTTTGTATGCGGGTATATGCTTCCTTTCCCAGTAATGATCTCTGCTTAAACGTTTAATTATCGCGGAATTCATTGTAAGCGGTGCATTTTAAATAAAAGGAACGCTCATTTTTGTTAAAATGACAGGAAGGAGACCTATATAATGAAGGGAGGCATTTTTCTTGGCAATGGACTTTATTACATATGACACGAGGAAAAATATGCTATGTAGTCTTCCGATAAGCTACAGTTTTCACAAGTCTATTTTCTATGGACCTGATTCTATGAAATTGAATAACGAAAGCTATCCTCACTTATTTAAATTACGCCACTACCATGGACATAGCGTTGAATATTTTTCTAGTGACATTGCGTGTCTGATTAAAGAACTAAAAAATTATTGCCGCTATATTCATGGCCATCAGCAAAAAGCAGCTCTCTTAATGGATAAAATGTCCGACCCTCTTGTATGGAAAGTAGAATTTACTGGGGATTAAAACCCTTTAACCGTTGAGAGGCCTCATAACAAAAAACGGCTAGATTGACACCCAGCCGTTTTAAGAAGTTTGTTTTTAAGTCTGTTAATCACACGAGGCTGTCTCTACTTTTTGATCTCTCCGCAAAGTACCCGGCCGCCGGAGTTGCCGGAAGGATCGGTTTTGTAATCATCCGCTTTTTCATGCACGACAATTGCAGTACCGCCTTTTTTCAGCAGCGCGTTAGGTGACCCTTTTGCGAGTGTCACATTTTGCGATACAAATGTGACTTTGGCGGTACCCTTTTTATCAGCCTTTAAGTTAGGAATATCGCCCGCATGGAAGCCTTCCGGGTTATTGAAGCCATGTTTCTTCTTTTCAGGGTTGAAATGCTTGCCAGCCGATTCAAAGCTCGGCGCCTCACATTTCCCTATTTCATGAAAATGGATGCCATGCTCTCCTGGAGTCAGCCCTTTAGCGTTCACTTTGATCTCGACGCCTTCTGCTGTCTGCTTTAATTGCGCGGTACCGGAATTTCTGCCCTTTGCATCCATTAAATTCACTTTCACAGCTGATTGCTTCAGATCACTCGCCTTAGCGCTTGATTCATGATTTTCATGATCTTCTTTTTTCTTTCCGCACGCGCTAACAGCTAATAGAAGCAGCACCGCAAGCAGAATCACTGCAAGTTTCTTCAAAAATACAACCTCCTAAAATATCAAGATGTTCTATTCTCTTCCGAAAGTGCCCCATTTTAAACGTTGGGAGTTTCTTTTCTAGATATCTCTTCTGAGCGCTTTTCGGATGATCAAGAACGTGATTCTCCGTTCTGTATTCAGCTCCTATATAATCCGCCCATTTACTTTCTGAAAAGTGGACACAGGTTTGCCGTGTATGTAAATCTCATAACAACACCCCTTTGAGTGTATTCCTGATCATTGTGCACACAATTCGTCTAGTTTCCTTAATGCAAACCTCTACCAAAGTGTTTTTTTATACCGTTAAAAAGGAATTAGATAAGAAGGATGGAAGTGTTAGGGGTAATTAACTAGATAAGGAAGTGTAGGTATGCAAATGTGGCAGACAAAAGAACAGCTAAAAAACCTGGTGAAAGAGCTTGTCAATGTACAAAGCATGACCTTTACACCAGGTGAAGTGTATATGGCAGATTTTCTGAAGGCAAAACTTCAAACGTTACCCTATTTCAAAGAAAATAAGGATCACTTGCGCCTACATGGCCTCGAGGATGGAAGAAAGCTGGTGACTGCCTTTGTCCGGACGGCTGAAAGTAAAGAAACCATTATTTTGCTTAGTCATTTTGATGTCGTCCATATCGATGATTACGGAGACTTAAAGCCCTTTGCATTTGAAACAGATCTTTTAACTGAAAAAATTCGTGCACTTCAGGACTTAAGAGCAGACGTGAAAGCTGACATCGAGGATGGCGATTGGCTGTTCGGACGCGGTACGATGGATATGAAAGCTGGCATCGCCCTTCATCTGTCACTTTTAGAAAGGGCTTCATCAGGCGAATTAAACGCAAACCTGCTCATGATCTCCGTTCCCGACGAAGAAGCCAACTCAGCCGGCATGCTGTGCGGAGTTCAAGTCCTCAACGAATTGAGCCGCGACTATAACATTGACTACAAAGCTTGTTTGAACGGCGAACCGAGCTTCACAAGCCACCCCGGAGACAACCATCATTATGTTTATACCGGCTCCATCGGAAAGCTTCTGGCCGGTTATCTTTGCTATGGAAAAGAAACACATGTAGGCGAACCATTCGCCGGTGTAAGCGGCAACCTTCTCGCGGCAGAAGTGACACGTTCACTAGAGTGGAACACAGATTTCATCGATAACCAAGACGGCGAAATCATGCCTCCCCCCTCCAACCTGCTGCAAAAGGATTTAAAAGACCATTATTCCGTACAAATACCACACGCCGCTGTTACATTGTTTAATGTCATGCTCATGGAAAAACCCCTGCAGCAGCTTACAGAGGAACTTCTATCAGCAGGACAAACCGCAGCCGAGCAGCTGCACAGACTTATGGAAAGCCGCCTAAAGTCATACGAAGTTATAAGCAACATCTCCATACCAGTACCCACTATATCAGTCATGACCTTTCAACAACTATGCGAATATGCAATAACCAAACATGGCCAATCAGAAGTAAAAAGAATACAAAATGAAGTACTTGCCAAAAAACTAGGAGATGAGCGAGAAACCGCCATCCAATACGTGAACGAAATCGCGGGACTCTGCAGAAACCTTGCTCCCATGATCATCCTGTTTTATGCACCGCCATTTTATCCAGCCGTCCACACAAGCGAAAGCCCTCTTATCAAACATGCACTGGACGAAATAACAAAAAACCGCAGCACGGTAAATGAGCGGAAATTATGGAAGAAAAGTTATTTTAATGGATTGTCAGATTTAAGTTACATTGGATTTCAATACAGCGAAGAAGATCTAGAGGCATTTTCGAATAACTTTCCTCTCCTTGAGAAAATCTACCCTTTCCCAATAGAGGCCATGAAACAATTAAATATACCCGTTCTAAATATAGGGCCATTTGGAAAAGATGCTCACCAATGGACAGAACGACTGGACCTTGCCACATTAACAACCGCCCGAGATATGGCAGAACAAGCCATAAACGCCATGATGGCGTTCAAGCACTAAGAGGTCCGGTACCGATAAAGCTCTTCAATATCCCGAAGGGCATGATCTCGGTACCGGACCTCTTATTGATTTTGAATAACATGTCTGCTTATCTCCGTCCAAGAACCAAAACCAACACAAGAACAAAATAAGTCCAAGCCCCTCTAAACAACCAAAACCCTTTTTTACTTCTCCACGGACCACAGTTTCCCTCAGTGGGGTCCGGTACCGATCAAGATTTCCATTATCCCGAAGGGCATCATCTCGGTACCGGACCTCAGATAAGCTTCGAAGAACATGTTCGCTTATCTCCGTCAAAGAACCAAAACCATCTCGGTACCGGACCTCAGGTAAGCTTCAAAGAACATGTTTGCCTATCACCGCCCAAGAACCAGAACCAAAACCAAACCTAACTATCCCATAGACGTAAGTCTAGCTATAATATATATTTTTGATCTTCTCAGCAACCTCGCTGATGTTGTTGGCGACTTGCTGAATGCCGTATCCCATGAAGAGCGGCGATGTGACGAATCTTGGCATGATTTTGACATAGACGATTCCGCTCTTCTCATAGAAAAAGAGGTTGTAGCTGCTGCAGTTTCGGTGAAAGTGGTGAAGAAGAAAATGAGCGCCGGTTTGGATGCAATCTGCAAATTGCTTCAGGTCCCCACCGTTTTCTAAAATAACGTTCAGTTCATAAAAACCAGCACGCGGTTCAGAGGATATATTGAACACCACTCCATTTCCGTGCCAGATGGGAATGCCGTCAAATTGCGAAGAATGCCAGCCATACTGGCAATCCACCTCTTCTAATCCAACAATCTGCATGTGCGGGTGACGTATCGTGCCTCCGGACAGCGGGCCATGATTCTTAAAAAACATCACCGACTTGTATTTTCCGCTTTCTTTCAGCTGTTTCCAATGCTTCATTCCAAACGTAATGAGACGGTATAAATGCTCTTTTGAGTACAGCGAAAGCTCTGTATCGCATTCATCTGTTTCAATAAGAACGGTTTGGAACGCTTTATCAAGAACAGGAAACTTATTCATCACAAGGATAATCGGTCCGTCTTGGTCGACGATTTCTTCCAGCTGTGATAAGTCACAAAAAGGACAAGCGGTATCTTTATATTTGATGCTATTTGGCTTTTTGGCGCCAATATCCGTAAAGAATGTAATCTGAGTTTCTTTCAATGTGCTCACTCACCCTGTCAGTTACTGTATCTTTCTATTTTGAATGTCTTACCGCATATTTGCAACTATACGGCACCGCCTTAGAGTCCTACCTATAGACTGACATAAGGTTTTCGACACCGCCTGTCTATGTATCTAGTAATATGTAATAATTTGAAATATAAATGTAATATTATTTCGCAATAATCTAACCGATATAGGTGTTATAATGAACGCTGTAATAAGCTTGGCAAGATTTACACATACAGGGAGGCTTACCTAATTGAAAAAGAAATTAATGATTGCCAGTTTGTCCTTAAGCCTTGGACTAAACGGCTTCACATATCAAGTCAGTGCCGAAACTTTAAACTCTATTAAACAAAAGCAAGAACAAAATAAAAAACAAGAATCACAAAAAAAATCAGAAATGCATGACAACCATGAAGAGCAGGATGAAACGCTTGCTAAGATTGATAATATTGCCGCAGAGCTGAAGAAGACAGGTAATAAAATCAGTGAAAAAGAATCGGATATCACTTCCACTAAAGCGGTAATCAGCGGCCTGAAAGAAGAGATTGCTGTTCTTGAAAAGCGCATTGCTGAAAGGGACAAGCTGTTAAAAGAACGTGTGAAGTCCATGTACGAAAATGGTGGAGCTGTCAGTTACCTCAGCGTCATGCTCGGTTCAAGCAGCTTCGGGGACTTCATCGACCGCATGATATCCTTGAACCTGATTGCCAGCCAGGATCAGACCATCTTAGAAGAGCACCGTTCTGACAAAGATAAAGTTGCTAAGAAAAAGAGTCAGGTAGAAACAGAGCTGCAGAACTTAACGGCTTCTCTTTCCGAACTTCAAGGACTGAAAAACCAGCTGAATGCCCAAAAGAAAGAACAAAATCGATTATTGGCTTCCTTAAAGGAAGAAGAGCAGCACATACATGAAGATTTAATGGATATTGAAGAGAAAAACGCTATCTTGACTGCACAGGAAGCCGCAATCAAGGCTGAAATAGCAAGAGCGCAACAAGAAGCGGAGCGCAAAAAACGTGAGGAAGCTGCCCGTAAAGCTGCAGCGGCTGCGGCTGCTCGTGCTGAAGCTCAAAAAGCATCGGCACAAGCGAATAAACGATCGTCGGCACCTGCCGCAAAACCAGCACCAGCTCCTGCTCCTGCACCGGCACCAGCTGTTTCATCACGTGATTTCGCATTCCCTACTTCCGGCTATATCACATCACGCTACGGCTATCGTGAAGGCGGCATGCACTATGGCGTCGATATCGCAAAGCCAGGAGCAGGTGTTGCTGTCACGGCTGCGGCTGGTGGAACGGTTGCACGTTCCTACTATTCAGACAGCTACGGCAACTGTGTCTTGATCACTCATTATGTGAACGGGCAAATTTATACAACCGTTTATGCTCATATGAGAAACCGGGCAGTGTCAGAAGGCCAATCGGTTTCTCAAGGTCAGTACCTTGGCGATCAGGGGAACACAGGCAACTCATTCGGCCAGCATCTTCATTTTGAAATGCATAAAGGCGGCTGGAACGCAGCAAAATCGAACGCAGTCGATCCTCTTCCATACATTCAATAACAAAGAAAAACCCGTCTGGAGATCTCCAGACGGGTTTTTCTTTGTTATCCCTCTGCCATAAGCCGCCGCACTGGATTACGGATATACTCGGACATAAGACGATAGTTCGGCCGGATAATGTCATCGGTTAAATAAGCAGAGACCGTTGCTCCGGGCCGCCTTTTTGTGTTAAGTACACCGATGATTTCCTGCAAGCTGCCTACACCGATTCCGTGACCGAAGAATAAGCCGTTTCCAAGGTCCACAATGTTCTCTCCCTGCCATTGCGGCTTCATCGGATCATGCTGCGGATTCTTCACATACAATACATCCCCCGGCATCGGATCTCCATTCGGATAAGCCATGATCTGCAGATCCTCATCATGCTCTGTACTATATAGCAGTATGCCGCTGAACAGCTGGTCGAATATTCTGGCGTTAGACGTTTCCAGCACGGCTTTGTAAAACATGATCATAATCGCAGTGGTGCATTCGAATCCATATTTTCTCCCATTAAAAAAAATATCCGTTATCGCAGCAGACGGCGAAACATCTCTTCTCATTAAAAAACCACCATAGCCGGTAAGCTGCCAAAAAACAGGATTGCAGCGGGCATTCCGGAATGTGGCGAATGCAGCCCCGCTGTCTTTTAAAGCGTAAGCGGCAGCGACAATATTCGTTCTCATCGCTGCTTCAAAAATAAACTGATGGTTGCTCGCATAATAAAAGGTTTCCCGGCTCGCAGCCATCTTTTTTGCTGTCTGCTTCTGCGCAGCTGTCAGCTGACTGAAGCTATCTACGGCTGCCGGTGAAACGGGATAGCCTCCAATAACTATCATTTCTCTCCCCCCTGTCAACACAGGATAGTAGTACATTGTATGTCTGACGGCTGTTTATGTGTCTTTGAATTTAGATGAAAAAAGTGGGTGTGAATTGCCTCAATCCTTCACATATTAAGAAAAAATCAATTTTTAGTAAGAGGAGAACGTAAATGAAACGATACCGCTGCATTTTTTTGGTTGCCATCTTATTTGCTTTAAGCACCCAAGAGGTAGAAGCCGCCAAACATAGTCCGCCCATCCATTACCCACTTACATCCAATGGAAGTCTTGTCTCTTGGGATCAAGCGAGAGAGCTTCTGCCTAGAGGAGCAACATTCACCGTCATTGATAAGGACTCTGGCTTTCATTTCCGCGTGCAGCGCAGAGCCGGCAGCAGCCATGCTGATGTTCAGCCTATAAGCCACAATGACACAGCCATATTAAAGCATCTATATAACGGAAAATGGAGCTGGAAAAGGCGGGCAATCGTCATACCTGTAAACGGCCGATTAATCGCTGCCAGCATGCACGGTATGCCCCACGGGCAAGGATCACTCTCTAACGGATTTCCTGGTCACTTTTGCATTCATTTTCACGGCAGCCGAACACACCGTAAAGAAAATCTTGATCCATCTCATCAATTCATGATATTAAAAGCCGCCGGCAGGCTGGACAACTATGCCGCCAATGCTTCGGCCAAGCAGATTACCGTCATGTTTCTGACTGGTTTGAAGCAAAACGATAAAGATATTGTGAACAGTACCTTGTCTTCAAATCTAAAAAATTCCGAGACCATTGCAGTCTATTTGAAGGACTCAGAAGCGCTTCACTATAAAGTGACAGAGAAGGAATCGCGCTATCCTCCATTCGTCAAAACGAATATAACCGCTCAAGTGAAAATGCACCGGCACAATAAAGATATTCTTAAAACGACATTACATTTCACGCTCAAACGAGACGACTTAACCTCTGGATGGAAAATAACAAAATTAACGGATACGGATTAAAAAACGTATATTATTGTTTATTTTTTATTTATTGTTCGTTTTTCACTTGTTTTTCAGCTGTTTTTTTGGTATATTTACCAACGGACATTGAAAAACACGACCCAGGAGTGGTTTAGATGAAAACGAACTATGATGTCATTGTTGTCGGTGCTGGTCCTGCTGGAATTTTTGCATGCTACGAAATGACAGAAAAGATGCCTCATGCGTCCATCCTTTTAGTGGATAAAGGACACGATATATACGCAAGACATTGCCCGATTTTACAGAAAAAAATCCAAAAATGCCCTCCTGCGGCTGGAAGAAAAGAATTTGCCGGCTGCTTGCCTGCCTGCTCCATCACGAATGGATTCGGCGGTGCCGGTGCTTATTCGGATGGTAAATTCAACATCACTAGCGAATTTGGCGGCTGGATGACGGACTATTTATCCGAAGAACAAGTCGTTGAGCTTATTCAATATGTGGACCGTGTCAATTTAAAGCATGGAGCAACAGACAGCATCACCGACCCATTGACCGAAGAAGTCCGTTCGATTGAAAAGCGTGCCTATGCGGCTGGACTCAAGCTGCTTCGAGCTCGTGTCCGCCATCTTGGAACCGAACAGAACCTTGAAATCTTAAAAAGCATCTATGAGTATTTAAAAACTAAAATAGACATGGCGTATAAAACAGAAGTGGATGACATCATCACCGATCGCACCCAGGACGGGCATACAATCAAGGGTGTGCTGCTGAAAAACGGAGTAAGCGTGATGGCCGATAAAGTCGTGATTGTGCCGGGACGCGATGGATCTGCATGGCTCACTAAGCTGCTGAGGAAACGCCGCCTGAAAGTGAGCGCGAATCAGGTGGATATCGGGGTACGGGTTGAAACTTCTGATATTGTGATGGAAGAAATCAATAAACATTTATACGAAGGAAAGTTTATCTTTAATACGAGTGTCGGCACACAAGTACGAACATTCTGTTCGAACCCTTCCGGACATGTCGTCGTCGAGAACCACTCTGGCATCATGCTCGCCAACGGCCATGCCTACAAGGACCCTAAGCTTGGCAGCCACAATACAAACTTTGCGCTGCTCGTTTCTCACAAGTTTGACGATCCGTTTGAAGAACCGACGGAATATGCCCATGAAGTGTCCAAGCTCGCCAACCAGCTGTCAAACGGAGGCGTAGTCGTGCAAAAGTACGGCGACATTCTTAGAGGCCGCCGTTCTACTGAAAAACGGATGAAGGAAGGCTTTATCCGCCCAACCCTTAAAGAAGCAGTTCCAGGCGATCTTGGTCTTGTTCTGCCTTATAACACGATGAAAAGCTTGATTGAAATGACCGAAGCATTAGATAAGGTCACACCTGGCATGGCATCGGAGCACACTTTATTTTACGGTGTAGAAGCCAAATTTTACTCAGCACGCCCGAAGCTTACTGACCGTTTCGAGTCAGAAATCAGCGGTCTATACGTTGGAGGAGACGGCGCAGGCATCACGCGCGGTCTCGCCCAAGCGAGCGCCTGCGGCGTCTGGATCGCCCGCGACATCGCCAAGAAACTGGGGTCCGGTACCTTTCAGGAAGAGCCGGGTGTTCCAGAACTCGTTTAACAGAAAAAACCAGCTGGTCTCCTTATTGGAGAGGCAGCTGGTTTTTTCCATTCTAATTTTCTGTTTTCAACTTGGAATTCGATGAAACAAGCGTCATTCCATAGCCAAGAAAAGCGCCGATAACAGCTGGGATCAGCCATCCAAGCCCTTCTGTATACATTGGCAGCGAACGCAGCACGGACTCAACCATGCTGATTTCAATACCGGCTGCTTTTAGGCCGTCTATTGCACTTACTGCTGCAGTAAGAAGAAGTGAGCCTTGATACACTTCCGCCCTCCCCTTAATAGCAGGATGAACGAGGGACAAGACAATCAGCACGATGGCAAGCGGATAAATGGCTGTCAATACAGGAACAGACACCGTGATCAGCTGGTTCAATCCGATGTTCGCAACGGCTAGGCTGAAAATGGAAAGCAGCAGAACAATTTTCTTATACGATACACGTGGAAACACTTTCACGCCATACTGGGCGCAGGCTGTGATCAAGCCAATAGAAGTTGTCAGGCAGGCAAGCACGACAGCGGCGCCTAACAGCACGTTGCCTGAAGGGCCGAACAGCTCATAAACAACCGCATTTAAGATCTGTCCTCCGTTTTCGGCACTGCCAAGTGAATGGCTTGTCGCTCCAAGGTAAGCAAGCACGAAATAAACGGCAGCCAGACAGATTCCCGCAATAGCACCAGCTTGTATGACCATTCTCGTCATACGCTTTCCAGTCACTCCATTTTGCTTAACCGCATTGATGACAACAATGCCAAACGCAAGGGCACCCAGTGTGTCCATCGTGAGGTATCCGTCCATAAATCCTTTTGTCATTGGATTATTCTCGTAGGTTTCAGCAGTAGCTCCGATTGGCCCGATTGGATCGATCGACGCTTTTACCATCACTGCGCCAATAATGATAAGCAGCGCCGGTGTCAGGATGTTGCCGATTCGGTCGACAAGCTTGGACGGATTCAAACAAAGCCAATAGGTCACTCCAAAAAAGACAATGGTGGTCAGAAACAGCGGAAGCGGCTGTGCTGCCAACCTTTCAGGCAAAAACGGGACCACTCCCATTTCATACGCAACATTCCCCGTTCTCGGTATGCCGAAAAGGGGGCCGATTGCCGCATAAAGGATGATAGGAAACACGATCCCAAACACTGGGTGCACTCTCTCCGTCAGCCCTTGGAGACCGCCTCCGGTTACCGCCATTGCAATAATCGCCAGCAAAGGCAGACCTACACCTGTAATAAAGAAGCCAAGCATCGCCGGCCATACCTCACCACCGGCTGATTGACCGATCTGAGGCGGAAATATTAAATTACCAGCACCAAAAAATAAAGCAAAAAGCATGAGACCTACGGAAACCGTGCGTTTATTCATGAAAAAAACCTCCAGTTGCGCTACACTAAAAAGCCTTCTTTGAGGCCAATCTATCTATCGAAATTTGTCGAAACAATCATTGCACTCAATAGTTTTAACATAGAAATGACATAGCGTCAATATTCCGACATAAAGAATTTTCAAAAAGTTTATCCGTTTCCTCATTCTTTGTGCAGCTATCCCCAAGGGGCGAATCCTTCTTTTTTATATATAAAGTAAAAAAAAAGAGAGACCTTTTCGGACCCTCTTTTCACTCATTAAAATTTTTCTGAAATAGATTCTTTCTTTTTGTTCCACACAATCAGCCAAATGACGGCTCCGATTAGGACAGCGGAGAAGGCATATAAACCAAGACGGTGGATGATATCAAACGCCAAGTATATCTTCTGTGCAAGCATATGGCCGAGCAATATGAAAAAGAAGCACCAAAACACGGCTCCACTATAGGCGTAAAGCGCAAACGTTTTAAAAGGTGTGCTGTACATGCCAGCAAAATAGGCGGTTAAGTGCCGGACACCAGGAATAAAGTAACCGAAAAACAAAGCTGCTTTTCCGTACCTTTGAAAATACTGGTTCGTTTTATCGATGTGGCTGACCGAAATGCCAATCTTAGGCGCAAACTTGTCTAGAAGTGGCCGTCCGAACTTAATGCCGATGTAATAGCTTGCCGTAATGCCCAAAAATGAACCGGCAACCGCGAAAAGAAGGACGAGCGGAAGTGACAAATTATCTGCTGCCGTTAAACAGCCGGCTGTTGCCAATAGAATCTCATCGGGAACAGGCAGGCCGACAATTCCGAGAGCCAGCAATATAGAAAGGCTGATATAGCCATACTGATGAATCAATTGCATGATTTCAAAATCCATGAAGTCACCAACTTTTTAAGAATAACCCTTTTCTATTGTAACTGATTTCATAAAATAAAGAAGGCTTTCTTAAAAAAATTCCAAGATATTGCTATTGCTGTTGATTAAACGGTATTCCGTAAGACATCAATGCCTTCTCTTTAGGTATGCAGAGCATCTTTTGCTACAATAAGAAAAGCAGAAAGGGGAGTTAACGCATGCCAATTGCAGACATTACGATTATCCCGATTGGAACAGAAACACCGAGCGTGAGCACCTATGTCGCCAACATTCACAAAGTGCTCGAACAGCATCGAGATAAAGTTAGCTATGAACTCACACCGATGAGCACTCTGATTGAGGGAAAGCTAGAAGATCTCTTCTTCGTCATTCAAAAGCTTCATGAGGTGCCTTTTTCAGAAGGCTGCCAGCGCGTCGCGACAAACATCCGCATCGACGACAGACGTGACAAGCCTAGCACAATGAGCGGAAAAATGGCCGCTGTTCAGATGAAACTCGCCAATCAATAAGAAGAAAAGCCGCTGAACCCTCAGCGGCTTTTCTTCTTATATTCGACTATCTACCTTAAGGACTTTCTACTGTTTCCTTAGCAGCATCCTTTGATTTTTGAAACTCGATCCGCAAATCATCAATGCTTTTTCTAACATTCCCTTTTCCAGACAGGTTTTCAATAATTTCTTTCACATCAATCCCTGATGATGCCTTCAGCGATTCCTGCAATGTTGACATCAAGTTTGTTGAGTAACTGGTGACTTTGTTCGCCCCACCGTTCTCTCCGCTTGACCCCGTATCAACGACAGTAATCTTATCAATATTGCCTAGCGGTGCTGCGATTTCCTTCGCATAAGCTGGAAGCATTTTAACGACCATGTCTAAAACAGCGGCTTGGCCGAACATCTCGAACGCTTCGGCAATCTTTTGCTTCGCTTCTGCTTCTGCTAGACCTTTAAGGCGGATTACCTCAGCCTCCGTCTCACCCTTCGCCCGTTCTGCCTCTGCCTTGGAAAATCCTTCTAAGCGGACTTTCTCCGCCTCCGCCTTCGCCATCGCTTCCACTCGGTATTTATGAGCGTCTGCCTCGGCCACTTGTTTTCGCTTTTCTGCCTCTGCCGCCTGTTCAACGGAATAACGATCAGCATCCGCTTTTTTCTTTACCTCTGAATCATATTGCTTTTCGCGCCGCAGGATTTCCTTTTCTTCAAGCTCAATCTGCTTTTGGCGCTCGATGATCTGGATCTGCATCTGCTGTTCGGTTACTTCCTGCTTCGACTTCGCTTCTTCAAGATGATACGCCTGGTCAGCACGCGCTTTTGCGATATCTTGTTCGCGGCGGAACTCTGCTACCTTCAGCTGGTTGATCTTTTCAGCCTCCGCAACCTCTGTCGCCCGCTCTAGTTCAGATCGCTTCGCTTCCTTATCAGCTTCTGCTCGCTTGATTCTTGTTTCCTTTTCAGCCTCTGCTGTGGCGATGTCTGCGTCACGCTTTACCTGGGCGATGCGCGGCTTTCCTAGTGAGTCAAGGTAGCCGTTCTTATCCCGAACATCCTTGATCGTGAAGGAAACAATGATTAATCCCATTTTGGCTAAATCCTGTGATGCGACACGCTGCACCTCCTGAGAAAACTTTTCCCGGTTTTTATAGATCTCCTCGACTGTCATTGATCCTAAAATGGAGCGAAGATGGCCTTCAAGCACTTCTCTCGCCTCATTTTCCCGGTCGTCCTTTGTTTTGCCCAGGAATTGTTCTGCTGCTGTAGCAATCTCGCCAATCGAGCTGCCGACCTTGATAATCGCTGTTCCATCTGCCATCACGGGAACTCCTTGTTCGGTATACACTTCCGGTGTCTGCACATCCAGCTTGCTCGTTAAAAGACTGAGTGGCTTCGCCTGCTGAAAAACAGGAAGGACGAATGTTCCTCCGCCTCGGACGATTTTAATGCGGTTGCCTGATTCATCAATGTTTACATTTTTCGAGCCAAGAAAGCTTCCGGTAACGATCAGGGCTTCATCCGGGCTTGCTGTCCGGTATTTTGTCACGAAAACGCTAATAAGTGCAATCAGTACGAATGCGGCGATTCCGCCAGCAATCAAAATGGGGGTCATATACATTCTCCTTTTAAGATAATCTTGCCGCCTGCTCGTAAGGCATGACTTTGGCGATTCCCTTCTCGGCTTCTATCACGAGTACCTCGGTGCCTTGAGGAATGAGGACGTTGTTGTAGCTGACGGCTGTTTTGGATATATGGCCGCTGATCCCGGGAATGAGAATCTCTCCGAAGCCATCTGCCGGTATGCCTGTGATGACTTTGCCAGTTCGCCCTCTTAAATCGCTTTCGATATAAGCGAGCGATTCTTCGGCTGTTGCGATGGGGACGAGCACGAACACGTGAAGCATGGCAGAGAGCAGACCGGATGATACGGCCGAGACTGCGGCAATCACTCCACTATTAATGGATGTGAGCGATTCCATCAGATAGCCCGCTGCTGAAAAAAAGGTTAAGAACGACAAAGTCAGTGTCGGATTAAACCACTCACCTGCCGCCTCCATCACGTCACCGATCAAAACATACAACAGTGTTAAACAGCCAAAAAGAATAAGCCCGCCTAAATAAAGTGTGGATAAAGAATAACCGAATAATTCCATCATCATCCCTGCTTTAAGAAAGAATTGTTTGATAAACTATTCAACAGTTTCTCAGTCTTCATCTCTTTCGAATATAACATTTATTAGCATTTCTTCATTTAATTGTATGTACGGCAGTGGAGTGAAGAAAGATTCATTTATTTATGAATAAAAAGCTCTTTTAGCAGAGATTGTTTCGAATGACTGAACGATTATGAGAAGCATTGAACTGCTGAAGCAGAAGTTTCTCTGTGTAGTACGTCATCCTTCAATACACTAACTTCCGAGGATTGCTTACATATTATCTAAATCGTTAGCTTAATCGACATTGAATACTTCATTGATAAGTTGATCGTAGTGAAAGGTGCCGACTCCTCGAAAATAAAGATCACATTTTCTTGCGTTTGATGTCTTGCTGCGTCGCCTTCCTTATCCAGCGAGTGGGAGTGAGACAGGTGAGACCTTAAGCGTGCACCTGTAACGGAGATCAACCTCTTCTCGAATTCTAAAATCAACAATGTTTTCAAAAACAGCATAAAAAAAAGCCCCCAAGAAGAATGGGAGCGAAAGATATTAACTAATATCGCCAAATACAAGGTGAAGCACAAAGTAAGAGAGTGCGGCAAGTGTCGCCGAGATGGGCAACGTGATGAACCATGTAATGATCATCGTTTTCGCTGTTCCCCACTTCACACCTTTTAGTCGATGAGAAGCACCTACACCAAGTATGGACGAAGTAATTACGTGTGTCGTACTAACAGGAAGTCCGATGAATGACGCACCAAGGATAACCGATGCGCCTGTTAAGTCAGATGCTACACCGTTGACTGGGCGGATCTTCATAATCTTGCCGCCGACCGTCTTGATGATCTTCCAGCCGCCTACTGCCGTTCCAAGACCCATCGCGACCGCACAGGAAATCTGTACCCATGTTGCGATGTCCGTAGAATCGGTATAGCCGTTCGCAATAAGAGCCATCGTGATGATTCCCATCGCTTTTTGTGCATCGTTCGTTCCGTGAGAATACGCCTGGAACGCTGCTGTAACAACTTGTACTTTTCGGAAACGATTGTTTGTTTTCGTTAAGTTTGTGTTGTTCTTGAAAATCGCTTTAATAATCGCATAAAAGATAAAACCGACAACAAAAGCAAGGATTGGCGAAATAATTAAGGCCTGGATGATCTTTCCAAAGCCAGAATAGTGAAGAGCGCCAAAACCTGAAGCCGCGATTGCCGCACCGGCAACAGAGCCGATGATCGCATGCGATGAACTCGATGGGATACCGTAGTACCATGTAATCAAATTCCAGGCGATTCCTGCAATCAGTGCCGCTAAAATAACGAGCGAGCCGTTTTGAAGCGTGAAAGGATCCACAATATCCTTTGTAATGGTTTTCGCAACTCCAGTAAACGTCATCGCACCGACAAAGTTCATGACCGCAGCAAGAATAATCGCACGTCTTGGGGTCAGGGCTTTTGTTGAAACAGATGTCGCGATCGAATTCGCTGTGTCATGAAATCCATTGATAAAGTCAAACGCCAACGCCCCGATAACAACAAGGACTGTAATGAGAAAAATAGTATCCATACCCGCCACCGTTACGCGTTTTTCATGATAATAGATTCAAGTGTGTTGGCAACATGCTGGCAGCTGTCGGCGATTTCTTCAAGATTATCGTAAATTTCTTTATATTTCATAACCTTGATCGGATCTTTTTCTGACGCGAACAGCTGTCTGCGCGCTTCTCGGTAAAGATCGTCACATTTTGATTCATAGTCTTTAATTTTTATAGCATGCTGGCGCATATCAAGCAGCTTTTTTTCTGAAAGAAGGTTCACAGCGAGGAGGATTTCATCCGCGCTAAGCTTAATGTTTTCCACAAACTTAACCATATACTCATCAGGGTTCGTGATGGCATAAATGTCGAAAAGTGCAGAAGAGCTTTCAATGCCGTCAAGGATGTCATCCATGCTCATAGCAAGCTGCAGAATGTCTTCACGTTCAATCGGCGTGATAAAGACTTTGTTTAACTCAGTAATTACTGTGTGTACAAATGTATCGCCTTTTGACTCAAGTGCTTTTAAGTGATCGGCGAATTCACGCAAATCGCTTTCGTTCTTGATTTTAAAGTCGTAAAAATAACCAGCCGATTCTTTCAGGTTGCTGGCAATATCCGTAAGCATTACTGAAAACTTTTCCTTTTTCTTGTTTAACATTGTACCCTCCGAAAAATTAGAAATATAAATCCTTTTTCTCTATCTCTTTTTTGCTGTGTCCCGCTCTATCTTTGTCTGCAAGCTTTTGGCCACCCAAAACATTATATATAAACCTCGCAAAAAATGATAGTTTCTGTCGAAATTGACAAGAAATTAACAAAATCTTTACACAGAATTTACAAAACTCACTTTACAAGACCCATCTCCATTGATTTGTTCTCTTCCTCCAATTGAAAGCGCTATCTTTTTCTTCATAATTTTTTAATTGTCTGATTATAGCTTTCACTGTACAATGTCCATATGAAATAAACAAATGTGCGTATCAGAAGAACAACTTGAATAGGAGTGAATGTCATGGCAGAACAGGTTGCAATCGGGTTATTAGGTTTAGGAACAGTTGGAAGCGGAGTGGTGAGGATGGTGAACAACCATCAAGAAGAGCTTCAGCATAAAGTCGGCTGCAAGGTGATCGTCGAAAAAGTGCTTGTTCAGGATTTAGAAAAGGAACGGCGCATCTCTCCAGAACCGGATTGGCTGACGGTTACTCCGGAGGACGTTCTGAACAATCCAAGAATTGATGTGGTTGTGGAAGTGATGGGAGGCATAGAACTGGCCAAACAATATATCCTGCAGGCATTGCGGAACAAGAAACATGTCATTACAGCCAACAAAGATTTAATGGCTCTTCATGGTGCTGAGCTGTTAAAAACTGCAGCGGACAACGGCTGTGACCTATTTTATGAAGCGAGTGTTGCAGGCGGCATTCCAATCATTCGCACCATTAAGGAAGGGCTAGCCTCAGACCGGATCACGAAAATGATGGGCATCGTGAACGGAACGACAAATTATATCCTCACAAAAATGGATAAACAGCAGCTCAGCTTCCACGATGTTCTAGCTGAAGCCCAGATGCTCGGCTTTGCTGAAGCAGACCCCGCTTCTGATGTAGAAGGGTATGATGCAGCCAGAAAGATGGCTATTCTGGCTACCCTAGGGTTCTCGATGGATATCCATTTAGATGATGTAAACGTAAAAGGAATTACTGGTGTCACGAAGGAGGATATCGACTACGCTCGTCAGTTCGGCTATACCATGAAACTGATAGGCAACGCACGGAAGGATGACGGCAAGGTCGAAGTCAGCGTTGAACCGACGTTGCTTCCAGATTCTCATCCACTCTCTTCTGTAAACAATGAGTATAATGCCGTCTACGTCTATGGAGAGGCGGTCGGGGAAACGATGTTTTTCGGACCTGGTGCAGGTGAACTGCCGACCGCGACGTCCATCGTGTCCGATTTAGTCGCAGTGATTCGCAACATGAGGCTTGGTGTCAACGGTAAAAACGACGTAGCGCCTCAATATGAAAAACAGCTGAAATCGCTGGATGAAATTCATGGGAAGTTTTATTACCGTCTGCATATAAAAGATGAAGCGGGTACGTTTTCTGTCCTTACCTCCCTTTTTGCTGAAAATGGCGTGAGCTTGGAAAAGCTGCTGCAAAAGCCTATAGCAAAGGAAGGAACAGCAGAGGTTGTCATCGTCACGCATAGCACGACTAAACACCATGATCAGCTGATTTACAGCCAGCTCGCACAATCCGATGCTGTGTTTGATATTAAAAGCCACTACCGGGTAGAAGGAGTCAGCGCATGAAACGAACAGGATTAATTGAAAAGTATCACCGCTTTCTGCCTGTCTCACAGCAGACGCCTCATCTTTCTTTGCTCGAAGGCAGCACCCCTCTCATCCCGCTTCACACGTTATCCAAAGAGTGGGGTGTGCGGCTTTTTGCCAAATATGAAGGAGCCAATCCGACGGGATCGTTTAAGGACCGCGGCATGGTGCTCGCTGTCGCAAAAGCGAAAGAAGAAGGCAGCAAGGCCGTAATCTGTGCGTCGACAGGAAACACGTCTGCTTCTGCTGCGGCTTATGCCGCACGAGCAGGACTTCGCTGTGCTGTCGTCATTCCAGACGGCAAGATTGCGGCCGGTAAACTCGCGCAAGCAAAAATGTATGGCGCGGATATATTCTCGATAAAAGGAAACTTCGACGAAGCCCTTCAAATGGTCAGGAGGCTCAGTGAGGAAGAAGCCTTCACCCTCGTAAACTCTGTCAATCCGTACCGCCTTGAAGGCCAGAAAACGGGCGCGTTCGAGTTAGTGGATGAGCTTGGTGGCGCTCCAGATATGCTGGCCATCCCGGTCGGCAACGCCGGAAACATATCCGCCTATTGGAAAGGGTTCAAACAATATGGAAAAGGACTCCCTGCGCTCGCAGGCTTTCAGGCAGAAGGTGCAGCGCCATTCGTGTTAAACCGTATTATTGAACAGCCAGAAACAGTTGCGACCGCGATTCGCATCGGCAACCCTGCCAGCTGGAATCTTGCTGTTGAAGCGATCAACCAATCCGGCGGATCGATTGACAGTGTTTCGGATGATGAAATATTGGATGCGTATCTGATGCTTGCACGGAAAGAAGGCGTATTTGCGGAACCAGCATCGTGTGCTCCCTTAGCGGGTTTAAAGAAAATGTTTAATGAAGGAAGGCTTGCGAAGGGAATCACGATTGTTACGGTTCTGACTGGAAACGGTCTGAAGGATCCTGCAGCAGCGATGAGCGTTTTGCCTTCTGCACCAGCTGTTCTGCCTGCAGACTGGGAGCTGCTGCGGCAGAATCTTTCTGGAGCCTATGTGTGATGAGCTTTGTTCCTTTTTCAATCAGCGTGCCGGGAACAACGGCTAACCTAGGCCCGGGATTTGATTCTGTCGGCATGGCGATGAATAAATATTTACGGGTCATGGTCTCTCCTTCTGACAACATAAGCTTCCATTTTAAAGGCCGTTTACTTAAACCCATGCCTCTCGATGAGAACCTTATCTACCAAGCGGCAGTCTTGCTTTGTGAAAAACATGGTACTGCCCTTCCTTCTTTTTCAGCTGTCATCGAGAGCGAGCTGCACTTGTCCAAAGGGATGGGCAGCAGTGCAGCAGCCATTGCCGCAGGGATTGAGCTAGCAAATGAACTATCCGGCTTGAATTTAACACTAAAAGAGAAACAATGGGAAGCCTGCTTGCTTGAGGGCCATCCCGATAATGTCGTGCCTGCGTTCTCAGGCGGAATCACGATCAGCTCTTTTTCAGAGGAAGAGCTGTTGACGGTACAAGCGCCTGTTTCTGATGTTGAGATGGTACTGGCGGTACCGAATCACATTTGGAACACCTCCGAATCAAGAAAGGCGATGCCCGAGCAGCTCGATTTCGTGTCAGCTGTTCATGCGGGTACAACGAGCAGCATGCTCGTAGCTTATTTGATGAAAGGGGATTGGAAATCAGCTGGCGCTGTCATGGGGAAGGACCTCTATCATGAACCTTACCGCTCTCCATTTATCCGTGATTTTGATCAAATGAAAAAAGCGGCTGCAGCGATGGGGGCATACGGAGGCGCGATCAGCGGTGCTGGCCCTTCCGTCATCTTTTTCACTATGCCAGGGACAGGCAGAAAAATTGCGGCAGCTCTTGCTAAGCGATTCTCCTATTATGAATTTGAATTGGCACTTCCGGATTTTACTGGAATACAAGTAAAGAAAATAGGCGCTGCCAACGCAGGAGCAAGGGTTTATTAATATTGAGCGGTACCGGTCTATTCGACTGATAATCGACCTTTTCGTCACCGTTTCTCCTGCATCCACAAAAGGGTATAAAGAAAGCTTTGCTGAAGTCAAGCCTTTGAGTCAGCCGTAGTTGACCTTATAGTTTGTTCGTTAATTTTGACTGCGTCGAAGCCCTTCAATGTTAAAAAGTAATACTGTCTTCTAAAGCAAAAATAAAGATGCCGGAACATCCCAGCTTGGGTGTTCCGGCATCTTTTCTATTATAGAAATAATCCTGCAATGGCAGCAGATAAAATGCTAACGAGTGTAGCACCGTATAGAAGCTTTAGTCCAAAGCGAGCAACGGCGTTTCCTTGCTCTTCATGCAGCCCTTTAACCGCTCCCGTAATAATTCCAATGGATGAGAAGTTTGCGAATGATACAAGGAACACGGATACAATTCCAATTGTTCGTTCTGACATTCCCTCTGACACTTTTCCAAGATCCATCATCGCCACGAACTCATTGGAAACAAGCTTTGTTGCCATGATTGTACCGGCTGATACAGCTTCAGCCCATGGAATACCGACAAGGAAGGCAATCGGTGCGAACACGTATCCGAGCATGGTCTGGAACGTCATGCCAAATGCCATGTTGAACACATCGTTGATCATGGAGATCAACGCAACAAACCCAAGTAGCATCGCTCCTACGATTACGGCCACCTTAAAGCCGTCCATGATGTACTCACCGAGCATCTCGAAGAACGTCTGCTTTTCTTCTTCGATTTCGATAATGTCTTCATCATCTTTTACTTCGTATGGATTGATGATGTTTGCAATGATAAAGCCGCCAAACAGGTTCAATACAAGTGCAGTAATAACGTATTTCGGGTCGATCATCGTCATGTAGGCTCCGAGAATACTCGCGGAGACAGTAGACATGGCTGAAGTACAAAGTGTGTACAAGCGGTGCTTAGGCAAGTGGCCCAGAAGCTTTTTAACCGAGATGAACACTTCCGACTGACCGAACACGGCAGAAGCGACGGCGTTATAAGATTCCAGCTTACCAAGTCCGTTCACTTTGCTTAAGCCTAGACCGATGTATTTGATGATAAAAGGCAAAATCTTAAAGTGCTGTGCGATACCAATCAGAACCGAAATAAAGACGATTGGAAGCAATACGTTCAAGAAGAACGGCATGGACGCTTCGTTCGCAAGTCCTCCGAAGACAAAGTTCACTCCATCTGCAGCATAGCCGAGCAGCTTTTCAAAGAGTGCGGAAATGCCCTTGATAACAGTCAATCCGACGGTTGTGTTCAGCAATAGATAAGTAAAAATGAATTGCAGAACAAGCATGATCAGGATAGGCTTGTATTTAATTTTTTTGCGGTCGTTGCTGACTAAAAAGGCTAATAAAAACACGGCAGCTAGGCCCGCTAAAAAGATAGCGTACTTCATAAAATTATCCTCCTAAAACTTTTCTTAATAGAACTACACTATTATTCGACAAAATGCGAGCGTTTGCAACAAAAACTTTTAACTACTGCAAGTATCTCGCAAAAACTGAAACTTATTCTTGTCCTGCCTGCTTTTCCCATTAAGTTCCTGTATTCTGCCTTTCGCCATAACTGTAGAATGAAAAAGTTGTGCATTCTTATTTTTCAGGAGGATACAAGTGAAGCCATTTTTTATTATTCTTTCTATTTTCTGCTTGGCTTTCTCTGGCCTTTCAGCAGAGTCCGCTCAAGCAGCAAATCATACACTAACGATCGGTAACGTGTTGACGGAAAAGGTTAACGTGTACTTGGAACCTAGATTGTCATCTTCTGTTATAACCGTGATGACAAAGGGTGAAGAATACCCGATCGTTTCGAAAATTTCAGGTGATTCTGTATCGCCGATCGTCCACACCGTTAAAGCGGGAGAAACATTATGGCTCATCGCTAAACAATTCGATGTTCTGGTAGCTGACATCCAAAGAGATAACCGGCTCGTTTCCACTCGTCTTGCCATCGGTCAAAGATTGAAGATACCGCAGAAAAATTACATTCATGCAGTCGTGAAGTACGACACACTATGGAAGCTTGCTGGCCGCTATGGTGTTTCTGTTACTGATTTAATGAAGCTGAACAGCTTGAAATCAACAAGCCTTACGATCGGCCAAAAGCTGAAGGTTCCTGATTACTATGCCCAGCTGCAGCTTCTTGGCGGCAGAAAGGGATATGTCAAGTTATCGAAACTGAAGTCAGCCAACGTTCAACGATTTAACTTAGCTTGGAAGTATAACGGTTCACCACAATCGTATCTGGATCAGCTGTCAAAGCCTGGTCTTGATATTGTCTCACCGCGATGGTACACCCTTTCATCTGATGCGCCTTTCGTTAATATAAATACGAATGCTGACTATGCAGCAGCCGCTGCGAAAGCAGGGAAAAAAGTATGGCCATTGTTCGGAAACAAGTTTGATCCTGCACTTACCGATCTCGTCATGTCAGATGCTGGCAAGCGCCAGCAGCTTATAAGTGCTCTAGTTTCCTCTTTAGTCAGCGCTAAAGCACATGGCATCAATGTTGATTTTGAAAACGTGGATCCGAAGAACAAGCAGCATTATGTGACCTTCATTACAGAATTAAAACGCGCAGCAGCTCCGCATGGCATGATTGTGTCTGTTGATGTAAGCCGCGAAAACGATGATCCATTCTGGTCTGGAAGTCTAGACCGCGCGGGGCTTGGGAAAGCAGCCGACTTTATCATCATGATGGGGTATGACGAGCATTGGGGCGGCAGCCCGAAAGCGGGTTCTGTCGCGTCCCTGCCTTGGACGATTGAGGGAATCGAGCTTCTTCTAAAGGACGTTCCAGCGCAAAAGGTGGTACTCGGTGTTCCTTTTTATACGCGTGAATGGGTGACTGATTACAATGGCAAGGTAAGAAGCATCGACCGCACGATGATTGAAACGGAAAAGCTGATCGCCCAAAAAGGACTCATAAAGCAATGGGACAGCTCAGTGTCGCAGCATTATGTGGAATTCACTGAAAACGGGGAAAAGCATCAGATTTGGGTGGAAGACCGAACATCCATGAAGCTCCGTTATGACATTGTGAAGAAGTATCATTTGCGCGGAACTGCCGCATGGTATGCCGGTGCTGAAACGGCGGACGTGTGGGATGTTTTAAAATAAACAGAAAGAAAGCCAAGCTGGAATCCCGGCTTGGCTTTTTCCTTATTTTATTATCGTGAACTGATCTTCAAGATGCATCCAGTTTTCTGGGAAAGGCTCACCAAGAACCCAGTAAGCAAGTCCGCGCAATCGGTACTTTTTCACAAGCTGATTTTTCGCCTGTGCGCTCTCATCATTTTCGAACCACACTTCATGCTTTTTCCCCTTATCATCTGTGTACATAAAATGCGGTGCTTGCGCTTCGTTGTCATATTGTACGTTCACGTTTTCCTTGATGGCCAAGTCCTCTGCTTCAGCGGGTGCGATGCGCTTAGCGAACTTGTTGCCTTTTTTATACGGCAGCTCCCAATCATAGCCGTACAGCGGCGCTCCCATTACAATCTTATCGCGCGGAATTTGCGAGACAGCGTAATCAAGCACCTTTTTCACTTGAGGAATTGGTGCGACAGCCATCGGCGGCCCGCCAGACCAGCCCCATTCATACGTCATAAGTACAACGAAATCAGCAAGTTCCCCGTGGCGTTTGTAGTCATGCGCTCCGTGCCACGGACCAGCCTGTTCACCGCTCGTTTTAGGAGCGAGTGCGGTTGAAACGACAAAGCCTTCTTTTTGAACTTTAGGAATAATCGTTTCTAAAAATCCGTTATACAGTTTGCGGTCTTTTTCGCGAATATGTTCAAAGTCAATGTTAAGGGCTGTATAGCCTTTTTTCTTCATCGTTTGTATCACGCCGTTAATTAAGCTCTTGGACGCTACTTTATCTGTGAATATGGCATGTGCGACTTCCGGCGAAAAGTTCCCGTCGGTGAAATTAGTCAGCACCATCATCGGTGTCGAACCTGATTTTTTTGTTTCCGAGATCGCTTCGGCATCCTTGATCGCCGTCAGGCTGCCATCCTTTTTTACTTGGTAGCTGAACATCGCAACATATGAAAGCTGCTTTTCTGCCTCTTTCAGGTCCTTGATCGCCTGCTTCGGTTCGATCGGCTCTAAAAATCCGATCGTCTCGATTTTAGGGCGTTTATGAACCGTGTCTGTTTGGTTGATGTCACTTCCGCTGTTATGGTCTGTGCTGATTTTGCGCGGATTATGGCTGCCCATGCTCTTGGGCGCTGCTTCGCTCTTTCTCATTTCCTCTTTTCCGCATCCGCCAAGCAACAAGGCACCTGCAGCCGCGAGAACCATTATTTTTCGCATCAAAAAACCTCCTCTTTTCTGTTAGGTTTCCGAAAGAGGAGGCTGTCTATTCTATTTTAAGTTCTCCGGATTAAGCGGCTGAAGCTCTTCTGTCACAAACAAGCCGTCCTTGCGGATCAAGACGCCGTCAAACCAGATCTCTCCTCCGCCGTATTCAGGACGCTGGATGCAGACAATGTCCCAATGCACTTGAGAATCGTTGCCATTATAGGTTTCATCACGGTATGCCTGGCCAGGCGTAAAGTGGAAGCTTCCGGCAATCTTTTCATCAAATAAGATGTCATTCATCGGCTCTAGAATGTAGGGGTTCACACCGATCGCAAATTCACCGATATAGCGTGCTCCCCCGTCGCTGTCGAGGATCTCGTTCAGCTTATCCGTTTCATTCGCCGTTGCTTTCACAATTTTTCCATTTTCAAATTCAAACGTAATGTTCGTGAAATCCGTTCCTCTATAGGAAGTTGGGGCGTTATATGTCAACGTGCCGTTCACCGAGTCTTTAACAGGTGCGGTATAGATTTCGCCGTCTGGGATGTTGCACGTACCGGCACATTTCACCGAGCCTTGCCCTTTGATCGAGAAGCGAAGGTCCGTTCCTTCTCCTTTAATGCGAACCTCATCTGTTTCATCCATCAACCTCTTCATCGCATCCATCGCTTTGTCCATCTTTTCGTAATCAAGCGTGCACACATTGAAGTAAAAGTCTTCAAAGTCATCTAACGACATGCCGGCTTTTTGCGCTGAGCCTGTGTTCGGATAGTTCAGCAGCACCCATTTCGTATGATCAATCAGCTGATTGAGCACCGGGCGCATAATCTTCCCTGCAAGCTGCTGTTTTTCGGAAGGTACGTTCGCGCTCTCACGTGAATTGTAGGCCCCTGCGATGCGGATGCTTGCCTGAATGTCCTGATACTCTTGCATGCCCCATTTTTTTACGGTTTCCAGTCTTTCCTCTGACGCGCCTTCCGTAAGCAAACGGCTGTACTCTTCATCATGAATTTTGACGAACGGATACGCTTTTCTTTTATAGACCTCTTTAATCAGTTCTTTTACAAGCGGTTTGCCAGCGCCGTTTACTTCAATTAGGATTCGTTCTCCTTCTTGAAGCTGAACCGAATGATCAAGCAGCACTTCAGCAAGTTCCTTATTTCTTGGATCTGCCATTTTAAAAAGCCCCCTTTTTTTCATAAAACTGACTGTATAGTTTATTTTATGATACTTGCAAGCATTTGTATACCGATTTTTCTGAAAATTTACGTGCTTTCTCGCTGAATAAGTGTAAAGGGAAGCTCAATCTTTTTGTGTTTCGGTATTGAAAGGAGACTATACGCTGCCTCTCCCATTTCAAGCAAAGGCAGCTGAACTGAACTAATCTCCAGAGATTGAGCGATATGCTGATTATCGTAAGAAAGCAGCGCAAGATCATCGGGTATCTTTTTCCCTCTCCGGCGGAACTCATTGTAGATCCCTGCTGCCACCGTATCATTCGTGATGATCAGCGCATCCGGACCATCGTTTCCGAGGAGTAGAAGTTCACGTGCGATCTCCTCTCCGTCCTCCATATTCAGCGCACCGTAAAATATATCCTCATCATGAAAGCCCGAATCTTTCAAAGCGCGAACCCTTTCGTTCGTGTTTCTGCCGCTGTTCCGGTTCAGTGTAAGGCCGATTCTTTCGTACCCGCGCCTCCTTAAATGCCTTACTCCTGTCACAATCGATTCATAGTGATTCATATACACACAGTTCATATGCTCTGATTCTTCACAAAGAACGACAGGTCCATGTTGGCCATACATTTGAATGTCAGCCTGTGAAAGAGCTCTTGAACAAAAAATCAGCCCGTCCAGCTGTTTTCCTTTCAGCTTCTCAAGCGCTTCCCTTTCTTTTTCTTCTTCATAATTCGTTTGAAAAAGCATGATGGTCTTGCCCTCTTCTGATGCACGCCGAGCGATTCCGTTCAGAACCAAGCTAAAAAAAGGCTGGTGTATGTAAGGCAGCACAACCCCTATAATCTGCGTTTTGCCTTTGGATAAAGTAACAGCATTCAGGTTTTTATTATATTTGAGCACCTTCATCGTCTCAAGTACAGCGCGTCTCTTTTCTTCAGACACGTACGGATGATCGTTCAATACCCTTGAAACGGTTGTGACGGATACGTTCGCCGCCTTTGCGATGTCTCTGATGTTTGCCACGTGCAGCAGCCTCCCTTTGGAAATCCAATTAAAAAAACGTTTGCTATGAAACGCGTTTCATATTTTATAGTGTAAAACAAATACAGCCATTCAAGGAGGATGACCATGATATCAGGATGTTTAACCATAATCGCTATGTGTGCAGCCGTTTGGCTTGGTGCTTATTTTACCGTAAGAAACGACGAGTAGTTCACAAAACAGCCATTATAAAGGACGGGTACTTGTTCAAGAGTGTTGAGGCACCTGCAAAATTCCACATCAGCACCATATCCTCGTTCTACGAGCTCTCGGCCGCTGCCTGACTGCGTGATCAGCTGCTCCAGATTGTGCTGACAGGCAGCAAACGATGCGGCGCATACCTCTGCTTCAGGTGAAAACGTCCCTTCTAATGAGGCAAGGATCGCACCTGCTCCAAGATAGTCTTCTATTCCCGGTCTCATGCCGTTTTCATCATGGTGCGGGTCCTCCCACTGTTCACCGCAAGGTACAATCGTGATGTCTCTTCCTGTTTTTTTCTGCTGATCATGTGCTGCTTTTGCCGCGACATCTGCATTAACAAGTGAGCCGATCAGCAGCGCAGGAACGGCTTTGGCAGCTTCTGTACAGGCAGCGCCGTTCAATGAACAGAGCACAAATTTTCTATCTCTGTCGTCTCGCTTAAACGAGACAGGAGAAAGTGTATAGCCTCCTGTTCGTTCCGCCTCTGCCCTGCCAAGAACCATTTCGGCCCCGAGTGAAGCGGCATATTCTTTTGCTTTTTCATTATTAGGCGGTGGAAAAGGGTAAACTTGAGCACCATGATGCAGTGCAGCTGCAACAGTTGAAGAGTAGCTGAGCACATCTACGATTACAATGATATCACCGCGCTGAGCGGCTTCTCTCGCTCCTCTTTGTCCCCACTCTACCTTTACTGAGTATCCACTTTGATTATAATAGTTGTTCATATGAATCTCCTCTCTGTTTTCATGGTTACGAAAAACATAGCCTTTTTTTAACATCTAGGCGAGTATCATTCTGGCATGCATTTATCAGTTCTACTAAAATAAGCAGAAGAGACCCATTTTAAAAGGAGGCGTTAACGATCGCTGTTCATACGTTTCATTTAACCGCTGATTGGCCTGGACTGCGAAACGATGTTGGATATTTAGAATGCGGAGAGCTGAAAACGAAAATATCCATTCCACCCGAAATGGACGGGCCCGGCATCGGCACCAATCCTGATGAAATGCTGCTCGGTGCGGCCGCCACCTGCTTTATTATCACGCTTGCGGCCATGATGGAGCGCAGCAATCTTGTAAAGAGTTCCTTAACGCTGTCTTCAGAAGGCATCGTGGAAATGGAAAAAGGCGTGATCACCTATAAAAAGATTATTCACAGGCCGCATATTGTCCTGCCTGCAGCTGCAAGTGAGAAGGAAATTCACCTCGCCAAAAAACTGGCGGAAAAAGCGGAGTCATCCTGCATGATCACACGTGCCATCAAAGGCAATGTAGAAGTTGAGCTCGAGGCAACCGTGACGAAGATGTAAATTGTTAGATGGGGTCCGGTACCACTCATCACAATAGGGCAATAAATAGCAGTTATGACAAAGTGGTACCGGACCCCAGAACGTTTCTAGCGATAAAAAGGCTGCCCACAGCGGGCAGCCTTTTTTCAGCTTTCGTATAATTCAATTGGAGTGCCATCAGGATCAGAGAGAAACGTGAACCTTTTTCCGGTGTGCTCGTCAGTACGGACAGGCTCGGCTATGACTCCCTTTTTCCTCATCATTCTCACACAACCTTCGATATCTTCCACTTCAAATGCAAGATGCCGCAGTCCGGCTGCTTCCGGATAGCTTGGCCGCTCAGGCGGATTCGGGAACGAAAACAATTCAATCTGATAGACGCCGTTCACAGCTAGATCGAGCTTAAAAGAGTCTCGTTCTTCCCGGTATACTTCATTCATTGGCTCGAGACCGAGCACATTCACATAAAAATGCTTGGATTTTTCATAATCCGAACAAATTACAGCAACGTGGTGCACTCGTTTTAGCATGACCTTGTGCCCTCCATTACTTGATCCTCGCGACAATCTTGCCTTTCACATGTCGCTCGGATAAACGCTCTAATGCCGCTGGCACCTCTTCCAATGCAATCGTTTCCTTCAGCATCGCATCAAGCTTTCCTTCAGAGACTAGCTTCAGCATTTCTTCCCCGATTACTGCGAAGTCTTTTTCCGCGTGGATGTTCCCACTCTGGTGACCAGCAGCCAGGGCAATCTCGTGAACAGAGAGGACCTTTGTGAACGGAGCAATCTTTGACATGTCAGGCGCACCCGCAATGTACACGATATGCCCCATATAGGAGAGGGCATCAAGAGAATCTGTTGCGCTCTGTCTGCTCACCGCATCCACGACCGCATCCACTCCAAGTCCGTTCGTCAGTTCCATTACTTTCTCCGCTACGTTTTCTTCACGGTAATCGATCACATGATCGGCACCCAGAGACTTCACATACTCATGGTTATGAGATGAAGCGGTAGAGATGACCGTCTTGCCTGCCATCTTCGCCAGCTGAACGCCAAAGCCGCCGACGCCGCCTGCGCCGCCATGAATTAAAAGGGTGTTCACGTTGTCCATCGGAAGCTTGCGAAACAATGCCTGATAAGCCGTATAGCCAGCGGTTGGCAGTGCCGCCGCCGTTTCAAACGACACATTATCCGGGATGCGTGCCACTGTTCGGGCGTTGATGACGGCGAATTCAGCATAGCCACCCTTTTTTGTAAAATCACCGTGGTAAAGGACACGGTCGCCCTTTTCCCATTCTGTGACACCTTCTCCAACTTCAGCGACCGTTCCAGCTACATCGAGCCCGAGAACGTGCGGATAGCTCCATGCCGGTAGTCCGTTCGTACCTGTTTTGTAATCGACCGGGTTCAATCCTGCCGCATGCACCTCTACGAGAATTTCTCCTTTACCCGGCTGTGGCGTGTCTGTTTCCTCTACCTTCATCTCTTTCCATAGACCTTTATCTTTCAACAGCAATGCTTTCATCATCTATCTCACTCCATTTCTTATATCCTCTTCATGGTATATAATATATACTGTAATGATCAAAAACAAGCAGGCACTTTTTAGTAACCTGTTTATGAGGAGCTTATAAATGAAAGAGTTAAAATCCGAATACCAGTGCGCCATTGACCTCGTCATCGAGATCATCGGCGGAAAATGGAAGGTTCTTATATTATGGAACTTAAATGAAGGTGTTAAACGGTTTAACGAGCTGAAGCGGTGCATGCCAGGCATCACACAAAAAATGCTCACGCAGCAATTGCGTGAGCTAGAAGAGCACGGCCTCGTCAGCCGCATCGAGTACGAGCAGGTTCCGCCCCGTGTGGAATACGTCACGACGGATTTAGGAAAGAAGCTGCAGCCGACACTCTTTGAGATGTGCAAATGGGGAGACATGTACTCCGAGCAGCGCGGCATCCACATGAACCGCTGCTGGACCACGTATGACTTTATGAGCAACTAACAAGAGCCGGTTATAGTCGGGGTCCGGTACTGCAACGCACATCACGCTGCTATAACGGTAATTACGACACTGCGTACCGGACCCCGGTCTGCCCCTGTCTGTTCATTCTCTTCTTAAAACCATTCTGTGTTCATCTTCACTAAAAATTCTTTCGTTATGTGATAACCTGAACTCTCTCCAATTACTGAATCGATGCCGCAATATGGGCAAAAAGCGGTATCTTCGTTTTCTCCTTCCCATTCATCAATTTCAGAAGGGTGAAAGATTTTCAGACAATAAAAACAGCCGCATATCTGATCTTTTTCTAATAGCTCTCGATTTTTATAGCTGAAGTCATGAGGACCTTTATTATTTTCCATAGAAATCCACCTTTCTTCATCACCAAAAAACCCGCATTTTTTTCACAGTGCATCCGACCGGTGCACATGATAGCCTTCTTCATTCTGCAATGCTTTTTCGACCATCCTGAAGGCGACGTTCCTTCCGCTCACTGGCTTATATTTACGTAGCGGTCCTTTAAAGATGAAAGGCATCTTTGCACTGATGTTTTCTGCCATTTTCTCGCCTGTTCGGTGTTCATCGCGGTCTCCGAGCAAGAGTGACGGCTGAAACACATGCACTGCATGCAGCGGAATCTTTTTCAGCTTATCCTCCACCATGCCCTTCACTTTGTTATAAAAGAAAATCGATGTAGAATCGGCGCCGAGCGACGACACGGTCAGGAAACGGGCTGCACCGTTTTTTGCCGCAAGCTCTGCTGCCTTGATCGTATATTCGTAATCAACCTTTTTAAAGTTTTCTTTCGTTTTCGCCTTTTTAATCGTCGTCCCCAGGCAGCTGAACACATCATCCGATTTAAACGCATCATGGTGCTGCTCAAGGTGATCAAAATCTGCGATGACCTGAATCAATTTTGGATGCTCTTTATCTAGTTTTCGACGAACAAGAACGGTCACGCTTTCGTACTGCTCATGAGCGAGCAGCATGTTAACGACTTCACGGCCGATCAATCCCGTCGCTCCAAGAACGAGCGCTTTTCGTGTGTCCTCCACTGTTCACCCCTCCTACTTCAGCAGCTTTCTCAGCCATTTTATTTTGTCGCCATAAGGCGGAAAGACAAGACCAGACTCAAACTTTGCGCTTTTTTTCAAAATGCTTTTTTGATGAGTGAACACATCAAAGCTGTATTTGCCATGATACGCGCCAACTCCCGAGCTGCCGACACCGCCAAACGGCATATGAGGGCTCACGATATGTGAAAGCGTATCGTTCACACATCCGCCGCCAAACGAAACAAAATGCAGCAGCTTCTCCTCCACCTCTTGATCTTCCGTGAACACATACAGTGCGAGGGGCTTCGGACTGTTTTGAATATTTTTCATCACGTCATCCAAGCCGTCATACTCAATGATTGGAAGAATCGGCCCGAATATCTCATCCTTCATCACCGCATCGTTCCAGTCGATGTGATGGAGGATCGTCGGTTCGATATACAGATCATCGCGGTCAGTATTCCCTCCGACGGTGATTTTTTCGGAGTCTTCCTGCAGCAGCGCCGCGAGCCTGTCAAACTGGCGCTCGTTCACGATCCTGCCGTAATCACCGCTCTTAGACGAGTCGCTGCCATAAAATGCTTCAACCGTATCTTTTAGTTTTTGGATCAGGTCATCTTTAATTGAAGAATGAGCGAGTATATAATCAGGCGCGATGCATGTCTGTCCGGCGTTCAGGAACTTCCCCCAAGCGATGCGCTTTGCCGCGATGTCCAGATTCGCGGTTTTGTCCACGATCGCCGGACTTTTGCCACCCAGTTCGAGTGTGATCGGCACCAAATTTTTCGCTGCGGCTTCCATGACAATTTTTCCAACTGGCACGCTTCCTGTGAAAAAGATATAGTCGAACGGTGCGTGAATCAGAAGAGATGTGGTTTCTTTTTCTCCTTCAACGACCGTGACATAGTTCTCTTCAAAGGTATCTTTAATAAGGCGTTTGATTACGTTGGTGATAGCAGGTGTGCTCTCCGACGGTTTGAGGATGACGTTGTTTCCAGCAGCGATCGCCCCGATCATCGGCTCGATCAGCAGCTGAAAGGGGTAGTTGAACGGCCCGACGATGAGCACCGTTCCGTACGGCTCGCGTAAAATGTAGCTTTTGGACGGAAACTGGTGAATCGGCGTTTTCACTTTTTTCGGCTTGCTCCACTTTTTCAAATGCTTCATCATGTATTTAATGCTGTCGAGCGTAAACCCGATCTCCGAGCCGTACGCTTCAAATTCACTTTTTCGCAAATCCTTGTATAAAGCATCTAAAATGTCTTTCTCATAGCGGCGGATGCTGTTCTTCAGCTTATTGAGCTGCTGCAGCCTGAAAGCCACATCCCGTGTTTTCCCTGTGCTGAAATACTGTTTATGAGCTGCAAGAAGTGTATCAATATCAGATTGTGTGTGCATAAGTTGTACCTCCCGTTTTAGTCTGTACGTTTAAACATTTAAACGCATAGGTTGTATGAAAACCTTTAGGCATTCCCTAAAGGCAGTCTTCTTCTACAGTTTGAATCAATTGTTTCAGCATGCCAACAGACTCGTCTAGCTTTAAGGAATACAAACGCTGTGTCCCTTGCTGCTCTACTTCAATGAGACCATTTTCCTTAAGCAGCTTTAGATGATGCGAGATGGCCGGGCGAGAGAGCTTGGACTGTTCCGTGATCTCGTTGACCGTTAGAGCATCGTGCTGTGCAAGAAGCAAGATAATATCCTGGCGATGCGTATCGCTTAATGTCTGGAAAATAGGGATGCACTTTCGAAAGATGTTCATCGCATGTTCTGACATGTAAAGGCACCTCCTTTGTATAAGAAACGACTTCGTTCGAACGTTTAATCTTACGAACCAATGATAACATATGTCATTCCATTGACTCAACCAAGGACTTTTTTATTTATCACAAAGGACACGCCCATCATAAGGCGTGTCCTCAAACATTAAGCTGCTTTCTTTTTTGGTTGTACGTGCCTCTTTTCCAGTGCTGAGCTCCACATTGTCAAAAGAACGGCTCCAAACACCATTACCCCGCCGATCCATGGAGTATTGATGAGGCCGATGGAATCGACGATGATTCCTCCGACAAACGCTCCGATCGCGATGCCGAGGTTGAAAGCGGCGATATTCAGCGCGGATGCGACGTTAACCGCTGCTGGAACGTGCCGTTCTGCAAGCTTCACAACCAGCACCTGAAGGCCAGGAACATTCATGAAAGCGAGCATTCCCATCAAGAAAATGGTTATTGTACCTGCTATTTTAAAGGGCGCTGTAAATGACAACAACACCAGCACGGCAGCTTGAGCGATAAACATCCATAATAGAGCACGCTGCGGGTTTTTATCTGCCGCTTTGCCGCCGACCGTGTTACCGATCGCAACGGCGATGCCGTACACAAGAAGGATGACGCTCACCGCATTTGGCTTGAATCCGGTAATATCCTGTAAAATCGGTGTCAAGTACGTGAAAGCGACGAAGGTTCCTCCGTATCCTAATGCGGTAATAGCAAATGCTAATAATAAAGGACCATTTTTCACGACGTTTAACTGATCAGTAAAAGATGATGGCGGTGCATCCTTTAAATTTTTTGGAATAAGAAGCGCACTCGCTATAATTCCGATCACCCCAAGCAAAGCTACTCCAGCAAACGTCGCTCTCCAGCCGAAGTGCTGACCGATAAACGTCCCGAGCGGCACACCTGTCACGGTCGCAACCGTCAGTCCTGTGAACATAAAGGCGATCGCACTCGCCCGTTTATTTGGCGGCACAAGATCGGCTGCAATCGTCGAACCGATCGAAAAGAAAACACCGTGTGAGAAAGCGGTAATGATGCGGGCAGCGAGCAAAAGCCCGAAGCTCGTGGACACAGCCGCCACTCCATTTCCGATAATAAACACGACCATAAGCAATAGTAGCAGCGTCTTGCGGCTCATCTTGTTCGTGAGTGCGGTCAGGATCGGTGCGCCAAATGCGACACCCATCGCGTAGCCTGATATGAGCAGTCCCGCCATCGTAATCGAAATGTGAAGGTCATCAGATATGGTTGATAACAGGCCAACCGGAACGAACTCCGTCGTGCCGATGCCGAAAGCACTGATCGCAAGTGCCATGAGTGCTAAGAATCCGCCTTTGCTTTCATTTGTCTTTGTATGGTTATTCATATATAATCTCCTCCTGTTTCAGGTTACCTTTTTACCAAGCAGGCTTGTGAAGGCGCCTTCCACGTCAGCACTGCCTCGGTTGCTAGTATGAAGCATACGAAAACACATGGAAAGTACGCACTTATATGTTCCATAGTTACCTGAAAGTACCCTATAGTTCCAATAAGTACTTAAGCGTTATAATGAATCACACCAGACAGTGTTGGAAGGAGGAGTTAAAATGAAAAAATACAACATACCCGTAGAAGCGGCACTTGAAGTGATCGGAGGCAAATGGAAGGTCGTCATCCTTTGCCACTTGATCAAAGGAAAGAAACGGACGAGCGAGTTAAAGCGTCTTATGCCTGGCATCACGCAAAAAATGCTCACGCAGCAGCTGCGCGAGCTTGAAGAGGATAACGTTATTTTACGAGAAGTGTACAACCAGGTTCCGCCTAAAGTGGAATATTCGTTAACAGAATACGGCTGGTCGCTCAAGACCATCTTAGACTTGCTCTGCCACTGGGGGGAGCAGCATATCGAAAAAACGTATGACAACCCGAAGGATATGGTCGTGCGAGTGAATGAGGAATAACGAAAAGCCGTACAGCGAGGTGTACGGCTTTTCCTCTTATTATGACACATTCGCCGTCTTCCCAGAAGCGTTCGCTTTACGGATGTTCCGGATGTTGATCCGAATCAGGAGTGAGATGGCGAGCGCGACAACAAAGGCACCTGTGAAAATATAGAGAGTCAATGAGTAGCTCTCTGTTGTCTCGCGAATCCATGATACAACGAGCGGACCGACAAGACCGGCTGCGGCCCAAGCGGTTAAGATATATCCGTGAATCGCACCGAGCTGTTTCGTTCCGAATAAATCTCCGATATAGGCTGGAATGGACGCGAATCCGCCTCCGTAGCATGTGATAATGACAAAAATGATGATCTGAAATAACAGGGCGTTAGACACGTTCGGCAGCAATAGAAACGCGGCTGTCTGTAAGGCAAAGAATGTCGTGTACACATTCGGCCGACCGATATAGTCAGAAACAGAGGCCCAGCCGATTCGTCCAAGTCCGTTGAAAAGACCCATGATACCAACCATTGTGGCCGCGGCACCTGCACTTAATCCCGCTATATCCTGCGCCATCGGAGAGGCTACCGAAATAACGGCGATACCGCATGTGACGTTAATGAAAAGCATCGACCATAGCGCCCAGAATCGCACGGTTTTGACCGCTTCGTTTGCTGTCAGCTGGGAGAGGTCATCCGGCTTTTTCTTATCGCCTTCTCCTTTTTCAGACATCCCTTCAGGCATCCAGTCTTTTGGAGGCGGGGCGAGGTAAAGAGACGAAACAATCATAAGAGAAAAATAGACAACGCCTAACAAATAAAAAGTATTGGAGATGCCGATGCTGCCGATCAGCCTGGCGATGACCGGACTCGCAATCAATGAAGCGAACCCGAATCCCATTATTGCTAGACCCGTCGCCATGCCGCGGCGGTCAGGAAACCATTTGACAAGCGAGGAAACAGGCGTGATATAGCCGATTCCAAGACCGATGCCTCCCAATGCCCCGTAGAAAACATAGAACATATAAAGCGAGCCGATGCTGTCGGCAAATCCTGCGCCAAGAAGACCCAATCCAAAACAGAACGATGCGATGAGACCCGATTTTCTCGGTCCGTGACGCTCGACGAAATGTCCCATAAACGCAGCAGAAAGTCCAAGAAACAAAATGGCGATACTGAACGTGAGCGATACTTGGCTCAGTCCCCAGCCGTGTTTATCGCTCAGCGGATTCGTAAAAACACTCCAGGAATAAATCGAGCCGATTGAAATGTGAATGCCGACAGCCGCAGCAGCGATCAGCCAGCGGTTTTTTATTTTTCCAGCCATGTTTCTGCTCCTTTTCTTGTCTTATTCCATTGTTTTGTTCTTCGTCTGGTTGATGCGCTTTTCTGGTGTATCTTGAGTCGTCCTCTCGAATTCTTCTGTGTCCTGTCCCATCCCTTTTAAAAACTGCATCAAGATGGTGATTGCCTTGTTGATTTCTGGATCTTTCAGTGCGCGGACAAGATCAAAATAGCTCGTCTTTTCTTCTGTGTCTTTATATTCGGCAACACGGGCGATACCTGAATTCAGCTTCAGCAAAATCGGTTCAAGCTGTTTGACGTTAATCAATCCGAGTGTGCCAACAAGAAGGAGCAAGTTCTTTAATGTGTTCGTCGCTTCAGGCTTGTCCACTGCTTTAACAAGCACGTGCAGCACCTTATCTCCTTGTCCGAACAAACCGTTCAGGAGCGACAGCAGCCCTTTATCCTGCATATGGTTCATGATCTCCATCGTCTGGAGGATGGCGTCCTTGTTCTTGATCAGCGCGTCCTCTACTTCCCGCAAATCCTTGCTCCGCTGTTCTTCAGGCGTGACCGTTAATTTGCGAACGTTCTTAATGGCTTTTGCCATGCTCTTCTCGCTCCTTTTTCACGACATCTCCAGGGAAAATGTAGTCACTGCGCGCCCATTTCTTTTCCACGTTCACTCCAATCTGCGGCTGCGGATTGCCGTAACGAAAGTTGATTCGCGGCAATGGACTCACACCTTCTTGCTGCAATATTTCCATTTTGGCGCTCGTTTCCTTGTACGCCGGGGTATCCGTGTCTTTGTCGGCGTAGCTGCTTGTGAGCAGGTTGATAGCCGCCTCGCCGCTGTCGTTCATCGGTAAATACACTTCTTTTCCTTTCACGCGATCGGTAACCAGGCAATGAACCTTCACGTTGCCGTACGGTGAAGAGAGCCTGACGAGTGTGCCGTCTTTTATGCCTCGCTCTTCTGCCAGTTCATGTGATACTTCCAGCCACGTTCCAGGTGTTTTAGAGGTGATGCCTTTCGATTGATATGTCATGTTTCCTTCATGGAAGTGTTCGAGCAGACGCCCGTTGTTCACATGAATATCGTACTCTTCGCCGAACTCAACAGGCTGGGTCCAATCGACAGGGTATAGCCGCGCTTTTTTATCAGGAAAAGGAAAGCCGTCTAAAAATAAGACCGGTGTATCACTGCCGTCTGCTGCGACTGGCCATTGCAGGCTGTTGTACCCTTCCAAGCGTTCATACGTCACCCCGGCAAACAGCGGAGCAAGCTGAGCAGCTTCTAGCATGATGTCGCTCGGATGAGTATAATCCCAGCCTGCACCAAGACGGTTGGCAATTTCCGTGATGATCTGCCAATCCGGCTTCGAGTTGCCGAGCGGCTCAAACACTTGATACAAACGCTGGATGCGGCGTTCGGTGTTCGTGAATGTCCCTTCCTTTTCTAAGCTCGGGCTTGCCGGCAAGACAACATCGGCAAATTGTGCCGTCCGGGTAAGAAAAATATCCTGTACAACAAAAAATTCAAGCTTTTCATAGGCTGCATGCACATGATTGATGTTGGAGTCGACAATCCCCATGTCTTCTCCTTTTAAATACATGCATTTAACATGGCCGTCTAGGATGCCCTGCACCATCTCATGGTTGTTTAGCCCTGGCTCTGCCGGAATCTTAACGCCCCAAGCGGCTTCATATTTGGCACGCACACTTTCATCTGCCACCTTTTCGTAAGAAGGCAGCCGGTCCGGCATGCTGCCAAAATCACTCGCTCCTTGTACGTTATTATGGCCGCGCAGCGGGTATGAGCCGCAGTTCGGACGTCCGTAGTTGCCTGTGACGAGCAGCAGGTTGGAGATTGCCGTGCTCGTGTCACTGCCGCCCGAATGCTGCGTCACGCCCATCGCCCATAAGACGCACGTGCTCTTCGCCTGATGAATCGCTTCAGCAACAGAGATCAGTGTTTCTTGAGACAAACCGGTCGCTTGCTCGGCATATTCTAGCGTGAACGTTTGCAGGTTGGCCGTAAACTCATCAAGACCGTTCACATGATCGCGTAAAAACTCATCCGCAGCCCAGCCCTGATCGATAATGTATTTTGCAACAGCCGAAAGCCAGACAAGATCAGAGCCTGCTTTCGGCTGGATGAACAGGTCCGCGCGGTCTGCCATTTCATGCCTGCGAAGGTCAGCTACGATCAGCTTTTGTCCCTTAAGCTTTTGCGACCGTTTCACTCGTGTCGCGAGAACAGGGTGAGATTCTGCCGTGTTCGCTCCGATGATGATCACGAGCTCAGACCGTTCGATGTCCTTGATTGTACCCGAGTCACCCCCATGTCCGACCGTGCGGAACAGCCCCATCGTCGCAGGTGTCTGGCAGTAACGTGAGCAGTTATCGATGTTGTTGGTGCCGATCACGCCGCGCGCTAGCTTCTGCATCAAGTACGACTCCTCGTTCGTGCACTTGGAGGAGCTGATGAAGCTTAACGAATGGGCTCCGTGTTTTTCTTTGATTTCCGTGAACTTTGATGCAATCAGCGTGAGTGCTTCCTCCCATGATGCCTCTCGGAAAGAATCTCCTTCCCGGATGAGTGGAGAAGTGAGGCGTTCTTCACTGTTCACAAAATCCCATCCGAACTTTCCTTTTATACATGTTGAAATGCCGTTGGCAGGTGCCTCAATTGACGGCTCCACTTTTAAAATTTTCCGGTCCTTCGTCCAGATATCAAAGCTGCAGCCGACACCGCAATACGTGCAGACCGTCTTCGTTTTCTTAATGCGCTGTTCACGCATCGCTGCTTCCATGTCAGAAATCGCGAGGATTGATCCGTACCCCGTCTCTACGCTTTTCGTGATTTCAATCATCGGTCTGAGCGTTTCACGGCTGATGCCGGTCATATAGCCAGCCTCGCCTTCCATTCCCTTTTCCATCATGGCGTTGCAAGGACAGACAGTCGAACAATGGCCGCAAGATACACAAGAAGATTCATTGATCGGCACGTCTTTGTCCCAGATGACTCGCGGCCGTTCGCGTTCCCAGTCGATGGACAATGTTTCGGTCACCTGCACATCCTGACAGGCTTCCACGCAGCGTCCGCACAGGATGCACTGATCTGGATCGTACCGATAAAATGGGTTGGATGTGTCCTTCTCATACGGCTTGTGATCAAACGGGATGCTCTGATGGTTAACCTTCATGGCTTTTACGGTATTATGTACTTCGCATCCGCCGTTGTTGTAATCACAAACCGTACAATACAGCTCATGGTTGAACAAAATTCGGTCCATGCCAATGACCTGCGCTTCTCTTACCTCATCAGAAATGGTGTCAACCTCGTCTCCTTCCGCAATCGTAGTCGAGCATGCCCGAACAAACTCGCCATTCACCTTGACGATGCACGTGTCACAAGTCTCGATTGGCCCAAGGCTCGGATGATAGCATACGTGAGGAACCTGTGCTTCACTGCCTTCTAATAGATTCAATATCGTTTGATCCTTGCTGGCTTTCATTTCAGCACCATTTAATTTAATGGAATAGGAATCTGACAATCTCTTCACCTCTCGCATAGTGAATATTCTGACAACTGTATAATTTTTTCCCTAAAACGCGTTTCTTAAACTAAGTGAACTAATAGGGAGAAAAACAACCGGGGTCCGGTACCATTTACTATGCTGCCTTGAAACAACAGCGTTTGCAGTAAATGGTGCCGGACCCCGATCATGGATTAAAAAAAGGAGAAAAGCCGTTGCCGGCTCTTCTCCTTTTTTCCTTTATAAAACAAATAGTGTATAAATCACAGCCGCAAGTATAATGCGGTAGATGGCGAAAGGGACGAGTCTCACCTTTGAGATGATTTTCAAGAAAAACTTGATAGATATCAAGGCAAAGATGAAAGCACTCAAGAAACCGGCAATAAAAAATGGCAGGAAATCAGGATTAAAATATTGCAGGTTTTTTACTAAAGAAATCAAGCTGGCTCCGGCCATAATCGGGACTGCCATGATGAACGTGAAATCCGCTGCAGCTTTGTGGCTTAAGCCGAGAATGACTCCGCCTGAAATGGTGGAACCTGAGCGGGAGAACCCTGGCCAGAGCGAGAAGCATTGAAACAATCCGATCAGAAACGCCTGCTTGTAAGAAATTTCATCCACTGTTTCCACTTCAGGTTTTTTAGGTCCCGTTAGATCGGCAACCAGCATGAACACGGCACCAATTACAAGACCGATTAGAACCGTGTTAACAGTGAACAAGTGTTTATCAATATAATCCTCGAACAAGACGCCTAGAATTCCTGCAGGAAGCAACCCGACAATGACCTGAGTGAGTTTGAGGCGCTGCTGCTGTTCGGCTTTATCGACGAGTGTTTTATTTTTCTTAAATAAACTTCTCAGTCCAAGCATATTAATGAACGTATCTTTGAACACAATGACAACGGCAAGAATCGAGCCGAGCTGTACGACGACCTTGAACGTATTGGCCGGATACTTTCCTAAAAATTCTTTAGATTGCAGCCACATGTCATCTACAAGAATCATATGCCCTGTTGAAGAGACAGGTGCAAATTCAGTGAGCCCTTCTACCAAACCTAGTATGATCGCTTTTATCAATAATAGAAAATCCATTTTTTCACCTATTTCTTTTTATTATCACTAACAGTCATAATAAATGGTTTTTGTTCCAAAAACAACGAAAAACAAGTTTTTGAATTGTGTAAAAATGTAAAAAGTTCAAAAATGTCTTTGAAAACACCGTTAAAATATAGTAGAATAATTTAAAATCAAAAACGGCGTTTAACGGCTATTTTTTTAGGGAAGGAGAATAAGTTCAGAATGAAAAAACAACCAGGTTTTGAAGCGGCGATGTTCTTTTTAAGCTTGCTATTCTTGAGCGGAATCTACCAGACGGCCATGGTGTGGGGAAAGATTGACATGTTCTTTGAACAGGAGAGCGGACTGACAACCACATCGTTCCTGTCATCCATGGTTCTTTTCTGGTCATTGACGAGTGCGTTTTGGATTTTGGCGCTGAAAGTATTGGACGTAGCGCACAAAACACAGCTGTTTAAAACAAGCAACGCACTGTTCGGCATGATTTTTCTGTTCTTCGCCATCCCGCTTGCCATCTGCTCACAAATCTATCATTCGCTCGGCATGAACGGAATGGTCAGCACGTTATCACTCGCTCTGCTCATTATGACACTGATCTCATTTGTAATCGGGTTCGTATTTAAGTTTAGAAAAGCGGTATAACCATGAAACAACCCGCGTACAAGCAGTTGCTTGTACGCGGGTTGTTTCATGCCGGGGTCCGGTACCATTTACATTTTCACCTGACATAACAAGGAATTCTTTGTAAATGTACCGGACCCCATAAAGGGGTGCATCGTCTCCTTATCCGCCGATATGGGACATCTCAATCTTTTCTCTTGAAGCGCTTTTGCTGCTACTTCGTTCGTCCGAATAGCGGTCAGTGCGCGATCTCCAGATACCTTCTATTGCCTTTGTAATTTCTTCATTATCCTCTGATTTCCTTAATAGACTTCGTAAATCATGGCCTTTTGAAGCAAAGAGGCACGTATACAATTTGCCCTCTGCCGACAGCCTCGCTCTGTTGCAGTAGCTGCAGAACGAATCTGTGATCGACGAAATGATGCCGATTTCTTCATTTGAACCACTGTAACGGTAGCGTGTCGCTACCTCTCCTTTATACCTTGGCTCGATCGGCTCGATCGGTGTTTCGAAATTAATGGTGTCAAAGATTTGCTGTTTCGTGAAAACCTGATCCATCTTCCAGCCATTGCTGTTGCCAACGTCCATGAATTCAATGAACCGGAGAATCCGGCCGCTGCCTTTAAAAAAACGGGCCATCTCAAGGATATCTCCATCGTTCAACCCTTTTTGAACGACCATGTTCACCTTGACTCCGAGACCTGCTTTTTCAGCCGCTTCCATTCCTTGCAGCACTTTTTTGACGCTCACACCTCTGCCGTTAATTCTTTGGAAGCGCTCTTCATCAAGAGTATCCAGGCTGACCGTGACACGCTTGAGACCCGCATCCTTCAGCCGCTGCGCATGAAGTGGCAGCAAGGATCCGTTCGTTGTCATGGCCAGATCATCAATTCCGGCAACATCTGATATCATGGCAATCAGCTTGTCAAGGTCTTTGCGCATAAGCGGCTCCCCGCCTGTGATTCGCACCTTTTCAATTCCTGCTGTCTTCCTGAATACTTTCACCAGCCGTACAATTTCCTCAAAACTGAGCAGCTCGCTTTTATCAAGAAAGTGGTAATCAGGCCCGAAAATTTCAGCCGGCATGCAGTATGTACAGCGAAAATTGCAGCGGTCCGTCACCGAGATCCTGAAATCACGCAGCGGACGTCCGAGCGTGTCGGTTAAAGGTTTCATGGCCATCCTCCTCTACTCTCTCTATCTACTTGAAAGCCTGTTCAGCGCTTCCTGATCATTCACGTTCTGAAACACGTCAGGTGAAAGGTCCAGATCTATCTCGGTAACCCATTTCACTGTTACTTGGCTTAGCAGATCCATCATGCGGTAATCGCCGCTGTTAAGCTGACAGTCTATTTTATCCAATAGCGATCTTTTGTATAGCCCGGCAAGCGGCTGGATCCTGCCATTGATTTTCGGAATCACGGCGTCTATTTCTCCCCTGCGAAACGAAACGATTTTCTCTATCGCATGACTATTCATGAGCGGCATATCACACGGCAGCACCATATACCACGTGTTTACAAAGTCCTTCATTACACTGAATATACCCGCAAGCGGTCCTTTTCCCTCATGTTCTTTTGCATCTCTGATGACGTCTACCTTTACTTCTCTGCTGAAACGTGGAAGCAGATCGACTGAGCTGACGATCACCGTTTCACGGACAAAAGGACACAGTGCATTTCGTGCATGCTCATAAAACAGCTGGTTCTTGTAACGCGCAAACGCTTTTGGACTTCCAAATCGCGACGAAAGCCCGCCCGCTAAAATGATTCCTGTTAAATCCGAGGTGCTGGCGCTTTTCATCCTCCGCTAACCGGCGGGATGATCGCTACGGTATCACCGCTTTTCACGATATCCTCTTTATCCGCATATTCTTCGTTTACCGCGACCATAAAGTCACCTGATACACCGTACCTGTAATTCAACTCGTTAAGAAGCTGCTCTACGGTCATCTCGTCTTGTTGAATCTGCACTTTTTCAGCACCTGTAAGCTCTTTAATATGCGCAAAGCATAATACGTTAATCACGGTTTACCACTCCTTCCGGCCGTCCTGATGGATACCGCCCTATCTCAAGCTGGTCGCCGATCCACTGCTCGCCGTCCTCCCAATGCTCTTTTTTCCAAATGGGCACCATTTGCTTGATGCGTTCAATCGCATATTCGTTCGCGTCGTATGCATCTTTTCGATGAGGTGTCGAAACAGCAATGACAACCGCCACATCCGAGATATCGAGTCGTCCGGTTCGATGCGTGATTGCAGTCACCGCGTCGGGCCACCGTTCTTGAATCTCAGCACCGATTCTAGCAAGCTGCTTTTCGGCCATGGCTGGATAAGCTTCATACTCTAAATATAACGTTCGCTTTCCTTTTGTAAATTCTCTCACTGTTCCGATAAAATTTGTGACAGCTCCCGCTTCACGCCGAATGACTTTAGCGGTCACCTCTTCCACCGATATCGGCTGATCGGTTATGATAAACAGCTTCTCGTTCATCTCATCACACCCTTTATATAATTTCGGAACCAGTCCATCAGCGCATCATCTTCCATTAAAAATATCGGAACATCCAAATCGTGCGTCAGCGGCTTCCAGCTCGCCACCGCCTGAACATTCGTCAGGCTCTGTAAAAGCGAAAGATCGTCCGGCTCTTTTATTATGGCGATTTTCGGCAGATCAGCATGCTTATAGCCTTCAACAAGTATCAGATCCATGTCCATTGCTTCGTAAAAAGACAGCAATTCCTCAAGCGTCCATTGCTGCTTTTCAGCAGATAGCAAGAACATCCCGCCGCCTTCCACACCGGTAACTGCGGCACCAGCTTGCCGATGCTTGCCGCTGTCTTTCCCGCCATCTGACATATCAGGCACACCGCCATGTCCGTGATGCTTCAATGTTCCGGTGCGCCATCCGTTCTTGGATGCTTCTACTATGAGCCGCTCCATCAGCTTGGTCTTGCCGCTGTTGGAATACCCGGCCAGCTGCAGGACAGGCTTCGTCAATCCCATGGCCATTCGCTTCCTTCACAATACTCCAGCAAAAGAACATCCACTTCGTCTCCTGCCGAAAATCCTCGCGTTCCTCCCGGCAATACGATGAAAACATCCGTTAAGCTGAGCGACGTGACCGCATTCGATTTATTAAAACCGCTTGGCGCAGCAGTAAGCGTCGTACCAGAAAAGCTAAGCTTGCCTCTCACGAACCGGGTGAACGGGTTCGCCTTAGTAAACTCCTCTGAAAGAATGGCACGAGCTTTTCTTAGGTGAGGAGTCTTGCTTCCAAGCATATTCTGGATGACTGGACGCGTAAACAGCTCAAACCCGACATAGCAAGCAGACGGATTTCCTGACAGCCCGAACAAGAACTTGCCGTTCCAGACAGCGACCGTCGTGACACTTCCGGGCCGCATCGCGACTTTGTTAAACAGCACTTCCGCACCAAGTTTTTCATAAATGGCCGGAAGGAAATCATAGTCTCCGACGGACACACCGCCAGTGGTGATCAGCATGTCGACCGACTCTGCGGCCTGTTTGACAGAATCGTAGCATGTGTCAAAGTCATCCGGCAATGTGCCAAAATAGCGCGCCTGTGCCCCAGCCCGTTCTATCTGCGCACATACCATATGGCCGTTGCTGTTTCGTATTTTTCCCGGCTGCAGTTCATCCGACACGTCAAGCAGCTCCGTGCCTGTTGCATAGACGCCAACGATTGGCCTTTTCGCAGCTATCACTTCCTGATACCCGAACGTTGCCAGGTTAGCGACAACTCCTGGATTTATGTATGTACCCTTTTCTGCAATCACGGTGCCTTCTTCGGTGTCTTCTCCTTGAAACGAAACATTGTCGCCAGGTCTATAGGAACGCTTGATTGAAAACCAAGACTCTCCGCCACAAGCAAACTCTGAGACAAGCTCAAGCATGATGACACAATCACATAACTCCGGAAGCTTTGCGCCTGTCATAATCCGCACCGCCTCAAACGGTCCGACCTTCTTTTCAGAGACAAAGCCAGCTCCGATTTCATCGATTACTTGAAACGATACCGGGTTATCCATACCCGCGTGCACAGTATCACAGGAACGGACAGCAAACCCGTCATAGGGAGAACGGTCAAATGGCGGGACAGGATGAGTCGCTCTTAAAGCCTCTGCCAGCACTCGGCCATATGAGTGCTCAAGCTGCACCTTTTCCTCATTCCCTCTTTTTGCGAACGCCATCACTTTATTAACAGCCTCACTCACTCGTATCGGCTTTCTTCGTTCAACCATTTCAAACAGCTCCCTGATAAAATGATGTTAATGATGCTGGCGGTTAAAATATTGGACCAATCCAAGCAGGACGAGCGCGATGGCCATGCTGATGATCACATAATAAAACGCAAGCTGCATGTTGCCTGATTCAATCGCTACATAAATAGCGGTCGGAATGGTCTGCGTTCTGCCGGGCAGGTTGCCGGCGAACATGAGCGTCGCCCCGAACTCCCCCAATGCTCTAGTAAAACTGAGCAACGCTCCTGCTGCCAGTGCCCGTGAAGCGAGCGGTATCGAGATCGACATAAACACCTGCCGTTTTGATGCGCCGTCTACCTGTGCGGCTCCTTCTAACTCTCGGTCGACACCAAGAAATCCCGCCTTGGCAGACTGAAACATCAACGGAAATGCGACAACGGCTGATGCCAAAACGGCCGCCCACGGTGTGAAAATCAGTGTGCCGCCAAACAGTGTTTCAATCATTTTGCCTGGCAAACTGTTCACTCCAAACGTCACGATCAGCAAAAAGCCGATCACAGACGGAGGAAGAACAAGCGGCAGCATCAACAGCGTCTCGGCTAGTACTTTGCCTTTAAATGCTCGTACCGCGAACACCCGTCCTAAAGCAGTTCCTGAAACAAAAACGATGATCGCTGCGATAAAGGAGACCGATATCGAGAGACGTACAGGAAGCCAAAATTCCATGTTCATCATCTCACCTGCTTGATCTGCTGCGTGGTTAAAGGCGTGAATCCGTTCTCAGCAAACAATTGCTGAATCCGCGGCAGCCGCAGAAACTTCATAAACTGGCGAGCTGACTCTTTTTGACTGCTTTTTTCTAAAATGCCCCCATAATACAAAATCTCTTCAGTGGTTTTGATTTCTTCCACAACGGTCACTTTTTTGGAAGTGGTCACATCTGACTGGTAAACAAATCCAATATCCGCACTTCCTTGTTCAACGAGTGTCAGGACCGTCCTGACGTCTTTTCCGTATACACTTTTATTGCGCATCTCTTCTGGAATGGCAGACAGTGCATACTTTCCGGCAGGAACAGTTTCCGGTGTTCCGGATGCAATTCGGCTGCTAACCTCAAGACATGTTTCAAGTGAGGAACAAGGCTTGTTGATCGGAGCAATCAACATCAGCTTGTTGGCGATAAAGGGAACCTCTCCATCTATCAGATTTTTTTTAGAAAGAGCTTCGGTGTTTTCTTTGGCAGCTGATAGGAACATATCTGCTGGCGCACCCTGTTCAATCTGGCGCTGCAAGGAACCTGACCCGCCAAAGTTAAACACAAGCTTCACGTCCGGTTGCTCTTTCTCAAACTCTTTTTTTATCTCATTCATCGTTCCTTGCAAACTTGCTGCGGCAGAAATCGTTAACTCTTTTTCAGAGCCTTCTCCTCCACATCCGCTCACGACGAATAACAAGGCAAGAACCAGTAAAGTTTTATAACGCCCATTCATCTTGTTCTCCCTTTCTTGCTACCCAAACACGTTGGTATACATCTTTTTTGCTTCAATTACATCCTTTGTTCCATGAACGAGAACACGTCCGTCATAGAAAATGACCATCCTGTTCGTGTCCTGTGTGAGGGACAGCAGGTATGGATTGCGCGCAGTCTGAAACCCTTGCGATAACAGTCGTGCCTCAAGCTGCGGAAGATCCACCGGCTGGCGTGAAGATGGACGAAGCTGAACGGTATCACGCCCGCACAACACGGACGTTTTCATCAAGTTCTCCGCACTAAGATAAGGATAGGACGGTGCGAGGCCGCATGACGGACAATCTGCTTTCTTCAGCTTGCTGACACCAATCTCCGAATGCAGGTTTTCCCATACATCAAACGTAACGAGTTTATTGTGTAGTGCAGCATAATTTTCCGAAAGTATTTTTAGTGCTTCTGCACTTTGATAGGCGACGACCATCATGACCGCAGGACTGATGATGCCTGCCGTGTCGCACGTCTGTCCGCCTTGCGGAATGCTTTTCCACAAACATTGAAAACATGGCGTTTCTCCCGGTATTACGGTAAAGGTCATGCCATAGCTGCCAACACACGCTCCATAAATCCACGGTATATTAAGTTTCTGCGACAAGTCATTGATAATTAAGCGTGTCTCGAAATTATCGGTCGCATCGAGAATAAGGTCAGCATCTTCTGCAAGTTCTTCCAGTTTGATAAAAGAGACATCCTCCACAACGGCGTGTATGCCAACGGAAGAGTTGATGTCTCGAAGCCTGGATTTGGCCGCTGCTGCTTTTGGCATTTTCTGATTCGCGTCTTCCTCGCTGTACAGCTGCTGCCTCTGCAGGTTACTCGCTTCCACATAGTCCCGGTCAACAATCGTGAGCCTGCCGACACCGGCGCGGACAAGAACCTCGGCGTTGCCTGTTCCGAGTGCTCCCGCCCCGATCAGAAGAACGTGCTTTTTCGAAAGAAGAGCTTGTCCGCTTCTACCGATTGGAGCAAACCGCTCCTGCCTTGAATAACGCCCATCCGACATGTAGGACACCTCTTTAAATGAAAATGAACACCATATAATTTCAGAAAATTCACTTTGGTATATATAACAGTATACCAAAGGTTGCGAACTGGGCTTAAACAAAAGGTTTCATACGAAAAGGACAAGCCGCAGCGGCTTGTCCTTACTTAAATGATCTGACCTAATTTATGCACTTCCCGTGTCTCGATAAGGTGCTGAATAGTCTCCCTGTACCCTTTATAATGCGGCGAATCGATATGCAACTGCAGCGATTCTTCATCACGATAACTTTCATACAGAACGAACAAACCGCCGTCTTCTATCGACTGATGAAGACGGTATTGCGTGCAGCCTTCTTCTTGCTGAGAGGCAGAGGCGACCTTTATCAATTCTTCGTAAAGCTTTTGCTCATTCCCCTGTTTCGCCTTCAATACGGCCGTGATAATAACAGGTCCCATGCACGCTCCCCTTTCTGCCTTGTTTATTCTGCTGTTACGTTTAACGTTACATCGATGTTACCACGAGTCGCTTTAGAATACGGACAGAAATGGTGTGCTTTTTCAACAAGCTCCTCTAGCTCTGCCTGCTCTACACCCTTTCCTTTAATCTCAAGGTCAACCGCTAGCTTAAACCCATCATCAGACTGATCTTTCAGGAAGCTGACGACCGCGGTTGTTTCCGACTGAAACGATTTTACCTTTGCTTTTTTCGCCATCAAGTTAAGCGCACCGTCAAAGCATGCAGCATATCCCGCTGCGAATAGGTGCTCTGGAGTGACTGCATCCGGTATCTCCTTCATTCTTGGTGTTCCTGGCATGGCGATCGAATGCTTCAGCACACCGTCCTCCGAATGAATATGCCCCTCACGTCCACCTTGTGCTGTTACGGTTGCTGTAAATAATTTTTCTGCCATTATGTTCTCATCCTTTCCATCCTGTTCTTATCGTTCATATTAATAATTCACTTATTCAGTGAATTTAAACCTACAATAACATGTATCACATTATAATTACTATTAAAAACTATTGATTATATTTTCAAACCTGTTATTATCTTATTTGTAATCATTCTAAAGTAGGAGTGAGAGAGATGAAAAACACAACGTTAACAACTAGCTGGGGTGCGCCGGTCGGCGACAACCAGAATTCAATGACAGCAGGGTCGAGAGGTCCAACCCTTTTACAGGATGTCCACTTACTCGAAAAACTCGCGCACTTTAACCGTGAACGTGTGCCTGAACGAGTCGTCCATGCAAAAGGAGCTGGCGCACACGGTTATTTTGAAGTGACGAACGATGTTTCTGCTTATACGAAGGCTGCTTTTTTATCTGAAAAAGGAAAACGCACGCCGCTGTTCGTCCGCTTCTCAACTGTTGCAGGCGAGAACGGATCGGCTGACACAGTGCGCGACCCGCGCGGATTCGCAGTTAAATTTTACACAGAAGAAGGCAACTACGACATCGTCGGCAACAACACCCCTGTTTTCTTTATACGCGACGCGATCAAGTTCCCTGACTTCATTCATACACAAAAGCGCCATCCGGTCACACATCTGAAAAACCCTGATGCCGTCTGGGATTTCTGGTCCCTTTCGCCTGAATCGCTGCATCAAGTCACGATTCTCATGTCTGACCGCGGTATCCCGGCCACTCTCCGCCACATGCACGGGTTTGGCAGCCATACGTTCAAATGGGTGAACGCGGAAGGCACAGGCTATTGGATTAAATATCACTTTAAAACAGAGCAAGGTGTGAAAAACTTATCACCAGAACTCGCCGCCCAGATTGCCGGTGAAAATCCGGATTACCATACAGAAGATCTGTTTAATGCAATTGAAGCAGGAGACTTTCCGGCCTGGAAACTTTACGTACAGATCATGCCGCTTGAAGACGCAGACACGTACCGCTTTGATCCGTTTGATGTGACAAAAGTGTGGTCGCAGAAGGATTATCCTTTGATTGAGGTTGGCCGCATGGTGCTCGACCGAAATCCGGAAAACTATTTTGCCGAGGTCGAGCAGGCAACCTTCTCACCTGGGACACTCGTTCCAGGCGTTGAGGTGTCACCGGATAAAATGCTGCAGGGCCGCTTGTTCGCCTATGCGGACGCACACCGCTACCGCGTTGGGGCGAACCATAACGCATTGCCGATCAACCGTCCAAAATGTCCGGTCCATCATCATCAGCGCGATGGACAAATGCGTCCAGACAGCAACGGCGGCGGATCGGTGTATTACGAGCCGAACAGTTTTGGCGGGCCAGCAGAAGCACCACAGCATAAGCCTGCGCCATATGAAGTGAACGGATTGGCCGACAGCACACCTTACGACGAAAATGACCACTATACTCAGGCTGGCGACCTTTATCGCCTGCTTTCGGTAGAAGAACGGGCAAGACTCGTCCAGAATATCGCCCGTGCGATGAAACCAGTCACGAGAGATGACATTAAACAGCGTCAGATTGAGCATTTTTACAAGGCGGACCCTGAATACGGCACAGCCGTAGCAGAAGCACTCGGACTTCCCGTTCCTGCTGCAGCGAAATAAAACTAACGAAAGGTATCCAGCATTTACCGGATGCCTTTTGCACATCAAAGTATTGACAGCGCTTTCAATCCCTTGTTTAATGTAGACAAGTTAATATTTTACGTGTTGGAGAAAAAGGAGACGCACACAAGACCTGTTAAGAGGGATTGACGTGTGTCTTTTTACATTCTATAAGGAGGCTAGTATATGAAGAATGTATGGATGGCTGTTGTGGCCATGATTGGTTTATTCAGCATGATGGGGATTGGCAGCAAAGCAGAGCCCGCAAGCGCAGCGGGTCTTCTGTCAGGAGGCTTTTTGGCGGAAGAAGGAACACCCCCGCCAGGAGCGAACGATCCGCGCTGCCGGCCAACACCTGACCACCCTTATCCGGTTGTGCTCGTTCCTGGAACGTTCGAGACGATGGAACGCAACTGGATCAACTTGGCTCCGCTTTTAAAGGAAAAAGGATATTGCGTGTTCGCACTGAATTATGGCTACAGCAACGGCATTCCGGCATCCGGTCCGGTAGCGGATTCTGCCGTTGAACTTAAAGGATTTATCGATAATGTACTTGCCCTTACAGGTGCCGAAAAAGTTTCGATCGTCGGCCACAGCCAGGGCGGAATGATGCCGAGGCAATATATGAAGTTTCTCGGCGGCGGCAATAAAGTAGAAGACTTAATCGGTCTCGTCCCTTCTAATCATGGCACAGACGGGGTGGCGGGCTTATCAAAGCTTACGTCTACAGGAGCCGATGTCACGTCTTGCGCAGCCTGTCAGGACCAGGCAACAGGCTCTGAGTTTTTAACCAAGCTGAACAGCGGTGACGAAACACCGGGCAGCGCATCATTCACGATCGTGACGACGAGAAACGATGAGATTGTCGTACCGTACCATTCAGCATTCTTAGAAGGTCCTGCTAAAGAAACAGCGAATATTACGATTCAAGACTACTTCCCATATGATCAGATTGAGCATCAGAACATCGCCCAGGACCCGCTCGCGTTTAAGTTTGTGTTTGACGCGCTCGAACACGACGGACCGGCAGATGGCCGTCGGGCGTCAGGGCTGTTTGAATAAAATTTATGAAGCTTATTGGCTATTTTGCTGCCGGTGAGCTTCTATTTTTGTTAATAAAGCCATTTTGGTGCGCGGTATGGGGGTGCGAGGGCGCGTTCTACATATTTGCGGACGTGTTTGGCTGTGGCGCAGGCGTGTTCTTAACATTTTCGCCCAAGTTCTTGTGAAGTCCGCGCGCACTTTCACAATCTGCGGGCTTAATTCCGTTTTTTACCATACATTCTCTTTTCTTTCACACGAACATGTTCTCCTGTACACTTAAGAAAACATCACATCAAAAAGGAGCTATCTACCCATGATCAACCAACCTATCGCCCTGCAGATGTACACTTTACGAGATGCAAGTGAAAAAGATTTTATTAACACGTTGAAGAAAGTGGCCGAAATCGGGTTTGACGGTGTCGAGTTCGCTGGATATGGCGGACTGGAAGCGAAAGAACTGAGAAACGTCATTGATACATTTGGACTGCGCGCGGCTTCGAGCCATGTGCCTCTGAATAACATCCGCCACGTGCTCGACAAGGAAATCGAGATTCAATTAGCACTTGGCAGCAAGTATATCGTCTGCCCTTATTTAGAAGAAAACGAGCGAACCGAAAAAGACTACATACAGCTAATCGACACGTTGAACAGAGCCGGCGAAAAATGCGCAGCAAACAACATCACGCTCTGTTACCATAATCACGATTTTGAGCTAGAAAAGATGAGCGACGGACGCTCGGCACTGCAGCTGATTCTAGAAGAAACCAATCCTGACTGGGTGAAGGCGGAGCTAGATGTGTACTGGCTCACGTATGCGGGAGAGAATCCAGCTGAATGGATCAAACGCTACAGCGAACGGACTCCACTGCTCCATTTAAAGGACATGACAACCGACAGCGAACGTTTCTTCGCTGAGCTTGGCACTGGCGGCATTGACTTGAACGGTGTGCTGGATGCCGGAAAATCAGCGCATGTGGACTGGTACGTTGTCGAACAAGACATTTGCCGCCTAGATCCGTTTGAAAGTGTCAGCCATAGTCTTTCTTATTTGAAATCATTATAGTCATAGTCAGCTTAAAAAGCTCTTGAGATCAACCTCATGAGCTTTTTTATTATTGCCTGTATTATTTTCGGGTACAAAATAACAATGACTTCACCCTCGAATATATTGCCTTTAACTTGATTCCAAGAGGGTGAGATATTTTGAAAAAAAGAGCGGTCTGGACGATTCCGGTCAGTGTTCTTCTTGCTGCGGCAATTGCCGTTTCCTTGTTTCTGTTGAACATACAGCCTGAACCGACTGGAGTCTCCCGAGCACAAAAGCTGGCAGAGCTGTCTAAGCCAGGCGTCGTCCGCATTCTGGACTACTCTATCGTTGATTGGCAGTTCACCGGCACAGACCCGGATGCAGCAACCTACATGGCGGCTATTGAGAACCAAAGTATTTTTGGAGGCTCAGGATCAGGTGCCATCATTAGCTCAGATGGCTATATTGTGACAAATGCACACGTGGTGGAGGGTTCACAGCTTGATGAGGAAGAAATCGCCAATATTGCTTTCGAACAGCTTGTCGGCGGAATCTCCGACTATTTCGGATATGACTACGAGATTGTTTACAATTATATGGTGATGCACACCAGCTACACGAATGTAGAAAAAGTGCTGAAAGTCATCATGCCTGGCGGCGAGGAGCTGGCAGGTGAGGTAAAAAGCTACGGTGCGCCTATTAATGAAGGCAAAGACGTGGCTGTCGTAAAAGTCGAAGGAAAGAACCTGCCAACACTCCAGCTCGGCAGTTCTGACACGATTCAGAACCAGGATAACATCTGGGTGATCGGTTATCCGGCAGCAGCGGACTCAGACCTGCTCTCGCCTGACTCTTCACTCGTTTCTTCCATGAACGCCGGCCAGGTATCCGCCACTTCAAAGAAAACCGAGCAAGGCAGTCCGGTCATCCAGCTGAACGCGGCCTCCACGCACGGAAACAGCGGCGGCCCTGTCATTAACGAAAAAGGCGAGATCGTCGGGCTGCTCACCTTCCGCGGTGATACGGTAAACGGCCAGGAAGTGCAGGGCTTTAACTTCGCGGTTCCCGTGAATACGGTAAAAGAATTTGTGAACCAGGCAGGAGCAAAAAACAAGAAAAGCCAGACCGACATCCTTTACGAAGAGGGATTGATCTACTATTGGTCGGGTTACTATAAGAATGCACTTGAAAAGTTCGAAGCGGTGGAAAGACTGTATCCGAAGCACTCAGAAATCAGCCGCTATATCGCGCTGGCTGAGAAAAAAACGCCAGACAGCAAAACGCTATGGAGCGATTACAGCACGATCTTCTATATCGCAGACGGCGTCGCATTAATGCTCATTCTCTTTTTGATACTCTTCACGTTCGCGATGAAGCCGAAAGCTAAGCCTAGTGCACAAGCAGCCGTCCCATCTATGGATAACCTCAATGTTCAAGAGTTATTGCTTGCGCTTCAAAAGCAGCAGGAGGAAAAGAAAAAAGAAGATTAAACACATACAAGCCGCCTGGAAGTATTCCACAAGGCGGCTTTTTGTTGTCTATATTAGATCATATTATTCCATTTATAAAAATAACCATGAAAAAAAGAGAGGTCTGTGGATTCTTGATCGTTAAAATGTTGTTACTTCAAGAAACAGAAAATACACTTCTGTAGGATTTGAAAAAGCATTCTTTAGATAAAAAAATCATATTTTTCCGAATAAAAAGACCAGCCTGATCGGCTGGTCTTGAGCCACCTATGTATGGTGGAGACGGTGGGAGTCGAACCCACGTCCAAAGATAACGGCACTTAAGCTTCTACGAGTGTAGTCGATCTATTCGCGTTTCGCTAATCCGTCTGCCAATCGACAGGCGTCAGAACAGCTAGCCTGATTGTGCTCTTCCTTCGTCCTCAGGCGGAGGACAGCCGGCGTATCCTACTAAGAGTGAGTCCCTTACCCTACCACGTAGGCAATGGAGGGAGGAACAGCTAAAGTGCTATTAAGCAGCTAAAGCTAGGTTGTTGTTAGTTTTGCCAGTTATTGGCTTTGGCGTTTTAACGAGGCCGACCCCCTCGACTCGCAACTTAAGCTCGAACTACCCCTGTCGAATCCGTAGCGTCCCCATATAAAAGTATGAGATGTGAAGAAATGTTCCTTCACAGTACTACGAGTATAACACAGAAAGTCAGTGAACTAAATGTCACTTTCTGTAAAAACTACTCCTTTTGACGGTCGCGGAAGGCACGCTCGATTTCGCGCTTAGCGTCTTTTCGCTTCAAATCTTCTCGCTTGTCATAGTTTTTCTTACCCTTCGCAATTCCGATCAAAACCTTCGCGAATCCGTTCTTCAAGTACATTTTCAGAGGTACAATGGAATACCCTTTTTCCTTCGTGGCCCCAATCAGCTGGCTGATCTGCTTTTTGTGAAGCAGCAGCTTGCGCGTCCGGAGCGGATCATGGTTGAACCGGTTTCCTTGCTCGTACGGGCTGACATGCATGTTATGAAGAAATAGCTCTCCGTTTTGAACGCGGGCGAAGGAGTCTTTCAGGTTTGCTTTGCCTGCTCGGATGGATTTGATCTCAGTGCCCTGAAGGACGATTCCTGCTTCGTATGTGTCTTCGATATGATAGTCATGTGTCGCTTTTTTGTTTTGAGCGACGACTTTTCCTTCGCCTTTTGGCATCTGATGGTCAATCCTTTCCTAAAAGAGTTGCATGATCGATTATAACAAAATTGGTCAGAAAACGTCAAGGTTCAGCCGAAGAGGCCGCTGAACCTTGACCGTCATCCTTACTTTTTCTTTTTCTTGCCTTTTTTCGCGACCGGCTTATAAAATGGCTTTTTCTTGCCTTTAACCGAAGGCTTGCTGTCCTTGCTGCCTTCCGCACTGCGGCCGCCACGGCGTCTGCGTCCTCGGCTAGCTCCGCCGCCATCGATCACCTTTTGGCGTTCTTTCGGACGGCGTCTCGGGGTGCCTTTCATGCCGACGATTTCAAAGTCGATTGCACGCTCATCGATGTTCACGTTCGCGACTTTTATGGAAATCTCATCGCCAATACGGAACACGTTACCTGTTCTTTCCCCGATCATCGCCATGTATTTTTCATCATAACGGTAATAATCATCTGTCAGATAGCTGACGTGTACGAGACCTTCGATCGTGTTCGGCAGCTCGACGAACAATCCGAAGTTCGTGACCGAGCTGATAACACCATCGTACTCTTCCCCGATCTTGTCGACCATAAACTGCGCCTTCTTCAGATCATCCGTCTCACGCTCGGCATCAACAGCGCGGCGCTCCATCGCAGAGGAATGCTTGGCGATGCCCGGCAGCTCGCTCTTCCAATGGCTGACGGTTTTTGGGTCCGTTTTTTTATTGAACAAATATGTTCTGATTAAACGGTGGACGATCAGATCCGGATAACGTCGGATCGGTGATGTGAAATGCGTGTAAAATTCGGTGGCAAGGCCGTAATGTCCGAGAGAAACATGATCATATTTCGCCTGCTTCATCGAGCGAAGCATTATTTTCGAAATAACCATTTCCTCTGGCTCACCCTTCACCGTTTCGAGCAGCTGCTGCATCGTCCGTGGATGAATGTCACCCGGCGTGCCTTTCAATGCGTAGCCGAACATCGCCACAAATTCGAGGAAACGTTCTACTTTACCTTCGTCTGGATCTTCGTGAATACGGTACATGAACGGAATGTCTATGCGGTGAAAATGCTCGGCGACTGTTTCGTTCGCACAAAGCATGAACTCTTCAATTAAGCGTTCGGCAACTGAACGCTCACGCAGTACAATGTCCTGCGGGTCGCTGTTTTCATCTACAAGCACTTTTGCTTCGCTAAAATCAAAATCGATCGCGCCGCGCGCAAAGCGCTTTTTGCGCAGCACTTCCGCCAGCTCTCCCATGAGCTTAAAGAACGGAATAAGCGGCTCGTAGCGTTCTGTGACCGCCTCATCCTCGTCCTGCAGGATTTTACGGACATTCGTGTACGTCATCCGCTCTGTTGTGCGGATCACACTTGGGAAAATGTCATGCTTGACAACATGACCATCTTGATTGATTTCCATCTCACACGAAATAGTGAGACGGTCGACTTTCGGATTCAATGAGCAAAGGCCATTCGAGAGACGGTGCGGAATCATCGGAATTACGCGGTCTACGAGATATACGCTCGTTCCGCGGTCCTTCGCTTCCACATCGATCGGCGAACCTTCTGTCACATAATGAGAAACGTCGGCAATATGAACGCCGAGCTTATAGTTGCCGTTCGGCAGCTTCTCCACGTTAACGGCATCATCCAGATCTTTCGCGTCTTCGCCGTCAATGGTGACGATCGTTTCTTCCCGCAGATCACGGCGCCCCTCAATATCTTTCGGGTCAATCACGTCTGGCACGCTGTTCGCCTGATCGATCACTTCAGCCGGAAACTCGCGAGGAAGACCGTGCTTGAAAATGACCGAAATAATGTCCACACCCGGGTCATTTTTGTGGCCGATAATATGAATGATTTCACCCTCGGCGCTGTTGCGACCTTCCGGGTATTTCACGATCTTCACGACGACTTTATGTCCTTCGACCGCTCCGTTCACTCCGTCTGCCGGAATGAAGATATCGTTCGGGATGCGCTTGTCGTCTGCGACGACGAAACCAAAGCTGCGGCTTTCCTGGAACGTCCCAACGACTTCTGTCACGCCGCGCTCTAAAATACGGATGATCGTGCCCTCTGGACGTGAGCCTTGAGAATCGGCGTTCAGCCTAACAAGAACGACATCGCCTGTCATCGCACCGTTCATATCCGACTGCGAGATATAGACGTCCTTCTGTCCCTCTTCTTCGGGGATAAGGAAAGCAAAGCCTTTTGCGTGCCCCTGCACTTTCCCTTTTATCAAATTCATTTTCTGCGGGAGGCCGTAGCGGTTCGTTCTCGTGCGGACGACCGCTCCCTCCTCCTCCATCTGGTTCAGCGTCAGAACAAGCTGTTTAAAGCTTTCGGCATCCTTCAGCTGTAGGCCCTCTTCAAGCTCCTGAACGGTCAATGGCTTCTCGGATTGCTGCATGATATCTAAAATGGTTTGTTTATCCACTATTTTTCCTCCTTTCGGGACGGAAAATGGACAGCGTTACTCTGACCAGTCAAGAGATTCAAGGAACGTGTGAACATCCTTGTGAAGCTGTTCTTTTTCTTTGCCCAATGTAATAACATGTGTTGAGTTTTCGTACCATTTGATGTCTTTATGATCGCTTTCGGCTTCTTCATATATAATATTTGCCGAATTCACATCAATCATTTCATCGTGCCGCGCCTGTACGACGAACAGCGGCGCATACACCATGTCGACTGAGTTTCGCACCTCTGCAATCAGCTCCTGCAGTTCTCTCAGTGTATTCATCGGCGTTTTTCCAAAGTCTTCCATTTCACTGTCGATCTGCTGCTGCGATTTATCTTCCCTGCTTTTATATTCCCTCGCATAGGCGCAAACTCCTTCAAACATTATCTCCTCGCTTTTAATATACATGGGAGAACACATCGGAACGACACCCATTACAGGCTGAGTGGTCGCCAGCTTGAGTGAGAACACACCGCCAAGAGAGAGTCCGCATACTGCGATTTCTTCATATCCCTTTTCTTTCAGCTCGGTGTAGGCGTCCATCACGTCCTGCCACCAGTCAGCTGGACCAGTTTTGACAAGCTCCTCTGGCGGAACGGCATGTCCTTTGTATTGCGGCGCCATACATGTATATCCTTGCTTATTGAGATAGCGGCCCATCATCCTGACATCGGCTGAGCTTCCTGTGAAACCGTGCAGCATCAGAACGGCACGCTTTCCTCCTTCAAAGAAAAATGGTTTAGGTGCGCTGATTTTCATCATGTTGCATAACTCCTTACTTCATTAAAAATTGAAACACTTCGTCGATCAGCTGCTCCTGCTCCACATCATGACAGATCATGTGCTTCGACTGCTGCAGGTAACAAAGCTTTTTTTGAGGCGACGAGATGGTACGGTATAAGTATTCGGCGCTTTTTTTGGGCACGAGCCCGTCACATTCCCCTTGAATGATCAATGTCGGCGCCTGTATGTCACAAAGCGATGGTTTTAATGTACGAACAAGCTTGCGAAATTCCCTCGTTGCGCTAAAAGGGGTGTCCATAAACTTTTTCTTGTAGCGCAAAAAAAGTTCATGATCCTTTAGCTGTCCGGAAATGCCAGATCTAACCACATCATATATGTCCTTGAGCATCTGAGCAGGGTTCATATAATACGCACTTGCACTAAGAAGGATCAGCTTGTCACAGCCATATTTCGATGCCAGATAGCCGCCGATCATACCGCCCATGGAAAAGCCGAGAATGTAAATCACATCTGCTTTTTCACGCAAATCAAGATACGCCCTCTCTGCTTCTTCAATCCACTCGGTATGCGTGATTCCCTTAAGGTTCAGGATGTCGCCATGACCCGGATAGGTCGGTACAGACAAAATCCAATCTGTGTGTTTCTTTAAATACTCTGTCACAGGCTCAATCTCATACGGACTTCCCGTGAACCCGTGTAAACAAAGACAGCCTATCATACAACCACCTTTTTTACTTATAGGATACCCTATTGCCGCTCTGGTGAACCATTGCAGGCACTTGCAGGAATGCGAAAACGGCAGGTGCTTGTACACCTGCCGTTTAAAGGCTTTTTCTCTATAACGTTTTCCGCTGCCGTTAAGCTAATCAGCCACGTTTACTTATAGGAAATAAGCTACTGCGATGGAAAGCACGAAGAACAAAGTTGCCAGAATGACTGTCAGCTTGCTCAATAGTGCATCGATACCGCGCGCTTTTTGTTTTCCGAAAAGCTGTTCCGCACCGCCTGTAATCGCACCGGAAAGGCCTGCAGAACGTCCTGACTGAAGGACGACCACGACGATTAAAGCGATGGACACGATAATAAGAAGAATGGTTGCTGCTGTTTGCATATGTAACACCTCCACCGTATCCGCTTTGCATTACTTTAAATGTATCACAGCAAAGAGGGTGAGGCAAAGTGTTTTTCAACTTTTTCCGGCTCATGCCTTATCCGTTAAACTCTTTATGAAAGATATAAAGCCTAAGAGCCCGTATTTCGCTCACTTTTTTATTGAGGAGGCCGATAATATGTACTTTCACGCCTTTTTTGACGGCCTCTTCCAATGCTATGTCCAATGTCTTATCTCCGTCCAGAAGCTCCGTGCCAGCATCAAGCTTCACCTTCAGCAGCTGCTGCTTATGCTCAATAGTGAACGCTGTTCCGCCAGCATCCCGGACACTGCCGACGATGCTGACCGGGTCAGCGTGGTATGGATGATGAGATGCATTTTTAATGCTGCCCGACATTTCACTTCACCTCTTTGCCTGTTGATCATTTGCTTTTACCCGTCGTTTGAGGATTTTGAACGTTTCACGACAACATCCTCATATGTTTCTGATTTGTCACGCGCGTCCTGTCCGTTGGTGATCTGCAATTCATATACGCGAATATAGAGAATCATAAACAGCATCATGATAAATCCTAGCAATAATTTAAACCGAAATATTCGGGATTTCCGCTGCTGCCGGCTTTCTGTAACAGCCATTGACCATTCCTCCACTGATAGTATATGAAAAGGCTTTGTTATAATTTACTCTTCCCGCAAACTTTTCAAAATAGAATGTTGATGATGGATTTCATGATACTTTCATGATAAGTGTCAGATTATTTCAAACAAAAAAACGGAATCCCTTATGTTTGGGGACTCCGTTTCCCTTCTTCCAATTCCAGCATATAGCCGTACCTGGGAAGGCTGATTATTTTATCGCCATAATTGTTCAGTTTCTTTCGTAATCGATAGACGAGTGCGGTAATCTCATCGTTGCCTACATCAGGAACTGCCTGACCCCCGTGACCGAGCCGCTCCGGCCAAACATAAATTTTGATCTCATCATAGCTGACAGCCTGATTTTTCCTCGCATGCAGCAGCATGAGCAAATCCGTATGCTTTCCTGACAAAATGACATGATGATTATCAATCACCACCTGGCGCCTCTCTGGAATGATATAAAGGCCTTCCTCCATTCTTGCCAACCCGCCGGCAGGCATCGAAAGCTCCATCGTCATATCCCAGTCCGCTTCCGCACCGCCGGCAAACGTGAAGCAGACCGCCCCTTTAGCCAGCGTGATTCGATCTCCATCCTTCAGCTCATTTTTTAAATAAGGCGTCAGCGCCGCACCGTTCAGCTCCGTCCCATGCTTGCTGCCCAAGTCTCGGACATACACCTTACGATTTTCAGTGGTAATTTCCGCATGATTTCGAGAGACGTACGGACTTTGCAGCGCAACATCAAGCATCAACCTTGGATTGACCCTTCCGATACTTAACGTTTTGTCCTCTGTTAACGGTATAATGCTGCCTGCCTCATATGGATCTCCTATCTCTATTTTCAAATAATCTTTCCTATCCATTTCCATCTTCCTCCGCCCACCAACGTGCTTATTAGCATTGTAAACAAAATCGGGGTCCGGTACCACAAAAAGACACATTCAGTGAAAAGTCCACACCGAATGGACAAAGTTAGACTTTTGAAACATTTTCAAATCTGGTACGTTAATAGAAAGAATTTGTATGGTTGTTAACCGAAAGCGAGGCAAATCAGAATGACAGAAAACCACGAACAGCTGAAAACGATGCTTCAAGACATTGAAAAATGGGAGAAAGATCAGAAAAGCCTATGGTTCTGGGAGCGTATCGGCCGGATTCCCTTTATGCTGCTGGACAAGTTCACACCCAAGTTTATCCAAGACAAGATGATGACCTTAGTCGATGAGATCGGTGGTTTCGTACAGACAGGCGGACGCTACTTGATCTCAGAAAAGGCGATATTAAACCGCTTTGCCAAGCATAGCGGCGTTTTGGACGAAGACGTTTCAATCGAGACCGCCGCGTCGATGCCGATCGCAGTGATGGATGAAGTCGCCGAAGACCTTCGTTCGTCGCGCAAGAACATCGCGGCCGTCCAAGGGGCTTCCACAGGTGTAGGCGGTATCTTCACACTGGCTGCGGATATTCCGCTCAGCCTCGGACTGGCACTTAAAACGCTGCAGGAGATCGCTCTTGCCTACGGCTATGACCCGCATGAGAAGGAAGAGCGCTATTTTATCATCAAGTGCCTTCAATTTGCTTCTTCCGATGTGGTCGGTAAGAAGGCGATCCTAGAGGACCTGACGGCGCTGAACAAAAGTGAGGCAAATCGTCAGGCGTTCTCACAAATTCAAGGATGGCGCGAGGTGCTTATGACATACCGTGACAACTACGGCTGGAAAAAGCTGTTCCAGATGATCCCGATCGCCGGTATCGTGTTCGGCGCGTTCATCAACCGCAGCGCGATCGATGAGGTAGCGGAAACCGGGATGATGCTTTATAAGAAACGCCGGGTGCTGGAAAGGTTAAATTGAATGATTGTACGATGCCGCCGTTTTGGCGGTTTTTTTGTTCTATTCTCGGAGGATGTAGCGATAGTTGTTTGATTTACCCTCCGCCGGCAACCGCATACTCTGAAGAACTCTCATGGCTGTGTGGGATGAAGGAATATGTAAAAAGAGCCTCGCTTCTTTATTAGAAATAGAAGTAGAAAAAAGGAAACTGTAATCGTTTAGGGCGTGGAGGTAGGCATCACGGTGAGTGTGCTGGCAGTTCGTGCAGCGCCAATTGCCATATTGTCTTTGCACTGAGAACTCATAGCAAGATCCACATTGTACACCTGTCATAATTTCGTGCTTTTGAATATGATAGTGCGATAGAATGTCCGTTTCATTATCTGTATGATTTTTTAAAAGAAAGGCGGTTATTTTTTTGAGGTCACTTTTTGTGAAGATAGGAAGAGGATGCAAATTCTTGAAATGTTCCAGTTTTTCCGGGAGATTCTCGGACGAATCACCTTTAATTTTGCTTTTTCAGGATACTTATTAGAGAATGTGATGACCGAAATAGAATTCGTAAAACATGCGAGGTGTTCAATCGGGATTTGTTGAAACGGTTTATGTTGCAGCAGCATCATTAAATGAGCGGATTGCCTTCCCGCCTGGTTAACCGGGTCCTGAAAAGCTTCCTGTTCTCCATTTAGTGTCCGGATGATTTGATCCGCCAAATGATCAAAATGGATGTTGCCGTTGATATTCTTCACCTCAACGACGGCGATAAAATAAGGAGTGACAATGAGCGTATCAATTTGAAAATAATCCTTGGTCTGGATAATGGGAAGCCTTAAATCATGGAACACTAAGATTTCTTTATCCGTTATGAGTTCCAAGAAATAATCTAATGATTTCTCTCCCTTATACCCCGCTTCCAGCTTCGCCAAATCACCTTCAATATACTTCCTTTTCGGATGATTCGGCATCAGCCTCCGTGACAACACCTCTAATTTAACGAGTTTCAACGTGCGTTTTCTCATTTTTTTAATCATCTCATCACCTCACCTTTATTTTTCATCATAATCGTGTATTGTTGAAAAATCTAAGCAGAGAAATGGAAAAATCCGCTCATTTTTAAGCTGTTTTTGATGATTTGGTTAGGGTGGAATCATGATTTTGGCGTTATAAGGCTGATATAAGTTGGGGAAACATTTAATTTTTATGGAATTTTGTAGGCATCACAACAAAATTTCTGTTTCTTACAGCAGTTTTGTGAAATGTCACAGCAACTCTAAAAAAAGTTAAAGCATTTTAGCTTATTGTCACAGCATTTAATAGAAAAGTTACGACAATTGCTCAAACTCCATCACCCTGGCTAAGATTCTCATCTCACCTTCCATCCTTTTTTCCAGAACATGATTAATTGAAGCCCTAACAAGAAGTAGTTTTTACCGATTTGAAGAAAAAGAAACGTTCAAGGGCTTCATATATGTCAAAAAACACCCTATTTTTAAAAGAATGTGTAGGCATCACAACAAAGTTAGGATTTCTTACAGCAGTTCTGTGAAATGTCACAGCAACTTTTAAAAAAAGTTAAAGCAGATCAGCTCTTTGTCACAGCATTTCAGAAAAAAGTTACGACATTTTCCCAAAACCACACAAAAACCCCCGAATCGTCATCCGGGGGTTCAATCAATCTCAATTACTTTTTAAGGTTGTAGAACGTGCTCATTCCTGGGTAGATGGAAAGGCCGCCTAGCTCGTCTTCGATGCGAAGAAGCTGGTTGTACTTCGCAACGCGGTCCGTACGTGACGGAGCACCTGTCTTGATTTGGCCAGCGTTTGTCGCAACTGCGATGTCAGCGATTGTGCTGTCTTCTGATTCACCAGAACGGTGAGAGATAACCGCTGTGTAGCCAGCGCGCTTCGCCATTTCGATCGCGTCGAATGTTTCTGTCAACGTACCGATTTGGTTTACTTTGATTAGGATGGAGTTTGCGATGCCTTTTTCGATACCTTCAGAAAGCTTCGCTGTGTTTGTAACGAACAAGTCGTCACCAACGAGCTGAACACGGTCACCGATGCGCTCTGTTAGAAGCTTGTGGCCATCCCAGTCGTTTTCGTCAAGACCGTCTTCGATTGAGATGATCGGGTACTTGTTCACGAGGTCTTCGTAGTAAGCGACCATTTCTTCAGACGTTTTCACAAGGCCTTCACCTTTAAGGTGGTACTTGCCGTCTTCTTTGTTGAATAGCTCAGAAGAGGCAACGTCCATTGCAAGCTTCACTTCTGAACCTGGCTTATATCCAGCGCGCTCGATTGCTGTCATGATTGTTTGAAGCGCTTCTTCGTTAGAGCCTAGGTTTGGAGCGAATCCGCCTTCGTCACCTACAGCAGTGTTCAAGCCTTTTTCTTTTAATACAGACTTCAGGCTGTGGAAGATTTCAGCGCCCATGCGCACTGCTTCAGAGAAGCTTTCAGCGCCAACAGGCATAACCATGAATTCCTGAATGTCCACGTTGTTATCAGCGTGCTCGCCGCCGTTAAGGATGTTCATCATTGGAACTGGAACTGTCTTAGAGTTGAATCCGCCAAGGTAAAGGTAAAGCGGGATTCCAAGGTAGTCAGCAGCTGCGCGTGCAACCGCCATAGAAACACCAAGGATCGCGTTAGCGCCTAGCTTGCCTTTGTTTTCCGTTCCATCAAGCTCGATCAATGTTTGGTCGATGCCGACTTGGTCAAGCACGTCAAAGCCAACTAGCTCTGGTGCGATGTTTTCGTTTACGTTGTTTACTGCGTTAAGAACACCTTTTCCAAGGTAACGCTCTTTGTCGCCGTCACGAAGCTCAACGGCTTCGTATTCACCAGTGGATGCACCTGATGGTACGATCGCGCGGCCGAATGCGCCTGATTCTGTGTATACTTCTACTTCAACTGTCGGGTTACCGCGAGAGTCAAGGACTTCACGTGCGTAAACTTCGATAATTTGTGGCATGAAAACCTCTCCTTTATGGATCATTTTTTTGTTCCGGATAAGGGTCATTTATCCGGGATTTTTCGGGCATGACGGCAAGGGTCATTTGCCGTGCTGCCAGCTTTACTTTTGAATCAATGTTTTTCCTGTCATTTCTTTTGGCTGATTTCCACCAAGAAGGTTCAAGAACGTTGGTGCAAGATCGGCTAAGATTCCGTCTTCACGGAGACTCACGCCGTCTTTCGTCACGATGACCGGCACAGGGTTTGTCGTGTGGGCAGTCATCGGCTTGTCCTCCATCGTCACGACTTCATCGGCGTTTCCGTGGTCGGCAGTGATGATGGCTGTTCCGCCTTTGGCGATAATCGCATCGACCACTTTTCCTAAACATTCGTCAACCGCTTCAACCGCCTTGATCGTCGGCTCCAGCTTTCCGGAATGGCCGACCATGTCCGGATTGGCGAAGTTCAGGATGATCGCGTCGTGCGCGTCAGCCTCGATTTCTTTTAACAGCGCGTCCGTTACTTCATAAGCGCTCATCTCAGGCTTCAAGTCGTAAGTCGCGACTTTCGGCGAATCGATCAAAATTCGCTTCTCACCTGGGAATTCGGCTTCACGTCCGCCGCTGAAAAAGAAGGTAACATGCGGATACTTCTCTGTTTCCGCGATGCGAAGCTGCTTGAAGTTTTGCTGTGACAGCACTTCTCCAAGAGTATTATCCAAGTTCGTCGGCTTGAATGCAACATTTCCTTGCACTGTTTCACTAAAATGCGTCAAACACACAAAGTGAAGGTTCTTAGGGAACTTTTCGCCGCGGTCAAATCCACGGAAGTCTTCGTTCGTGAAGACTTGCGAGATTTGAATTGCGCGGTCAGGACGGAAGTTGCAGAAAATCACAGCATCGTTATCCTGAACAGTTGCAACCGGCTCTCCGTTTTCTTTTTTCAAAACAGATGGCAATACGAACTCATCATAGATTTCGTTCGCATACGAGTCTTTTACGACGTCCATCGGATCTGTATAATCAGGACCTTCGCCATAAGCGATGGCACGGTACGACTTTTCTACTCGGTCCCAGCGCTTATCGCGGTCCATAGAATAGTAGCGTCCTGACAATGTCGCGATTTCTCCGACGCCTAGCTCCTTCATCTTTTCGAGTGTCTTTTCGATATACTGCTCAGCGGATTGCGGAGGAACGTCACGGCCGTCTAAGAAGCCGTGAAGGTAAACGTTCTTCACGCCGCGCTTTTTCGCCAGTTCAAGCAAAGCAAGAATATGGTCGATGTGGCTGTGAATGCCGCCGTCAGAAAGAAGTCCGAAAATGTGAAGGTTCGTTCCTTCTTTTTTCACGTGTTCCATCGCATCAACGAACGTTTGATTTTCTGCAAAATCACCTTCGCGGATGGCTAGGTTCACGCGCGTCAAGCTTTGGTATACGATTCGGCCTGCGCCAATGTTTAAGTGGCCGACCTCAGAGTTCCCCATTTGTCCTTCAGGAAGACCGACTGCTTCACCGCTTGCAACAAGCTGTGCGTGAGGGTACTTCTCCCAGTAGCGGTCGAAGTTGGGCTTGTTCGCTTGTGCCACGGCGTTGCCTTTTTCCTCTGGGCGGCAAGCGAAGCCGTCTAAGATGATCAATGCTACCGGTTTGTGGCTCATTTGCTTACACCTTCTAAAAGCTGCAGATAAGACTTAGGGTCAAGGCTTGCTCCGCCGACTAACGCACCGTCGATATCAGACATACCCATCAATTCTTTGATGTTATCCGGCTTTACGCTGCCGCCGTACTGGATGCGCACAGCATCAGCTGCTGATTGTGAGAACTGCTCAGCCACTAGGCTGCGGATGTAGGCACATACTTCGTTTGCATCTTCAGAAGAAGCGGTCTTGCCTGTTCCGATCGCCCAAACTGGCTCATAAGCGATCACCGTTTGCGTGACTTGTTCTTCCGTTAGGCCTGCGAGACCTTTTTCAGTCTGCTCTTTTACAACCTCTTTTGTGCTTTCAGATTCACGCTGTTCAAGCGTTTCACCAACACATACGATCGGCGTCAAGCCGTGCTTGAATGCCGCGTGTGTCTTCTGGTTCACAAGCTCGTCCGTTTCAGCGAAAAGCTCACGGCGCTCTGAGTGTCCAAGAATCACATATTGTACGTTCAAATCTTTAAGCATAACAGGTGAGATTTCACCAGTGAACGCTCCGCTTTCTTCAAAGTGCATATTTTGTGCACCAACAGAAAGAGGCGTTCCTTCTGTTTCGTCTGCCAGGCAGTCAAGGAAAAGCGCCGGGGCACAGATGACAGAGTCAACCGCTTCAGCTGATGGCACTAGACCTTTTACTTCTTCCACAAAGCTGCGCGCCTCAGAAAGTGTTTTGTTCATTTTCCAGTTACCCGCAATTATCGGTTTACGCATGTGTATCACCTCTTTAGAAATTTTCGATTTTGTTAACGGGGGTCATCCGTTTTCATCATCGAATAATTAGCTTACTTGTCGTTTAAAGCTGTAACCCCAGGAAGCTCTTTCCCTTCCATAAACTCAAGGGAAGCGCCGCCTCCTGTAGAGATGTGGCTCATTTTATCAGCTAGTCCGAACTTTTCAACAGCTGCCGCAGAATCTCCGCCGCCGATCACGCTGTATGTGTCTGTCGCTTCTGCAAGAGCGTTTGCGACAGTGCGTGTGCCGTTTGCGAACGCATCGATTTCGAATACGCCCATCGGTCCGTTCCAAATCACAAGCTTAGAGTTTTTGATGACTTCAGCATATTTTGCAGCTGTTTTGGTTCCGATATCAAGGCCTTCCCAGTCAGACGGGATTTCGCTGATTGGCACGATTTTCGTGTTTGCATCATTGGAAAAATCGTCAGCGACAAGCACGTCTTCAGCGATCATGAAGTTCACGCCTTTTTCTTTCGCTTTTTCCATGAAGCCTTTCGCTGTTTCGATCTTATCTTCTTCAAGCAATGACTTACCAACATCATGTCCAAGCGCCTTGATGAACGTGTAGCCAAGACCGCCGCCGATGATTAGGTTGTCAACTTTATCTAAAAGATTGTTGATAACGTCAATTTTATCCTTAACCTTCGCTCCGCCAATGATAGCCGTGAACGGACGGTCAGGGTCGGAAAGAGCTTTTCCGAGAACTTCCAATTCTTTTTCCATAAGAAGACCAGCAACAGCTGGGATGTGCTTCGCAATGCCTGCTGTTGAAGCGTGAGCACGGTGAGCAGCACCGAACGCGTCATTCACATACACATCCGCAAGACCGGCAAACTTTTCAGCCAGCTCTGCATCGTTCTTTTCTTCACCAGGGTAGAAACGGACGTTTTCAAGCAGAATCACGCCGCCTTCTTCTAATGAAGAAACGGCATTCTGTACTTCTTCGCCGTATGCTTCGTTTGTTTTGACAACTTCCTTGCCAAGATGCTCGCTCAATTTTTTCGCAACGGCATCCAGACGCAGCTCTTCAACCACTTGTCCTTTTGGACGGCCAAGATGGCTGGCAAGAAGCACCTTCGCGCCTTGCTCTGTTAAGTATTGAATGGTAGGAAGAGCAGCACGGATACGCGTATCGTCTGTTACTTCTCCATCTTTCATCGGTACGTTAAAGTCTACGCGGCAAAATACCGTTTTGCCTTTCACGTCGATGTCGCGAACTGATTTCTTGTTCATAAGTACTCGAGACCTCCTGACAGGGTGGGTATTTTTAACAAACATAGGAAAGAGGAGTAGAGTATGTGCCTCTCTCCCCCTCCTTAATGTTCGTCTCTATTTATTAAAGTCCTTTTTTAGCGATAAAGTCAATCAAGTCAACTACACGGCTGGAGTATCCAGTCTCGTTGTCATACCAAGAAATAACTTTAACCATGTTGCCTTCCATAACCATTGTAGAAAGAGCATCGATTGTAGAAGAGTTAGCGTTTCCGTTGTAGTCAGTTGATACAAGCGGCTCTTCAGAATAGCCAAGGATTCCTTTAAGCGGGCCTTCAGCAGCTTCTTTAAACGCAGCGTTGATTTCGTCAACTGTTACGTCTTTTTCAAGCTCAGCAACAAGGTCAACTAGAGATACGTTTGGAGTTGGAACACGCATAGCCATACCGTTCAACTTGCCCTTAAGCTCAGGTAGAACAAGGGATACCGCTTTAGCAGCACCAGTTGAAGTCGGGATGATGTTCTCAGCTGCCGCACGCGCACGACGAAGGTCTTTGTGCGGAAGGTCTAGGATCTGCTGGTCGTTTGTGTAAGAGTGAACCGTTGTCATCATACCGCGAACAAGACCGAACTTCTCATGAAGGATCTTAGCGAAAGGAGCTAAGCAGTTCGTTGTACAAGACGCGTTAGAGATTACATCGTGAGAAGCTGCATCGTATTTGTCTTCGTTAACGCCAAGTACTACTGTGATGTCTTCGTCAGTTGCTGGAGCAGAGATGATGACTTTCTTCGCGCCTGCTTCTAGGTGCTTGGCAGCGTCAGAACGCTTCGTGAAACGTCCAGTAGATTCAACAACAACCTCTACGCCAAGGTCTCCCCATCCAAGCTGTGCAGGATCGCGCTCAGCTAGAACTTTGATCTCGCGGCCGTCAACGATAAGAGAGTTTTCTTTTACTTCAACTGTTCCTTCGAACTTGCCGTGAACCGTGTCGTGCTTAAGCAAGAATGCTAGAGTTTCAGCATCTGTTAAGTCGTTTACTGCTACTACTTCTACGTTAGGGTTAGAGAATGCAGAGCGGAATACGTTACGTCCGATACGTCCAAAACCGTTAATACCAATTTTCGTTGCCATTATAAATGACCTCCTTGTGATTAAGAGAAAGTTTTAAATTTTATAAAAAGGGAGAGTTCCCTAATTAACGAATGATATTTCGAAGTTCATCTGCCAGCTTCCGGGCAGCTCCTTCGTCTGTTACAAGCACACCGCGAGGGCCATGCTTCATAAATGAGGAAATCGCCTGGGCTTTTGAAGACCCTCCTGCAACAGCCATGATCAGCTCGCTGTTCTGCAGTTCTTCTAGCTGCAGTCCAATCGTTCTAACCCGATGGACCACATTGCCTTGTTTGTCAAAATAATACCCGAACGCTTCTGCGACGGCTTTTTCTTCATTCAGCTTTTCAATAAGCTCAGATGAAGCATTCCGCCGTTCCGCCATTGTTCTAGCATCACCAATGCCATGAATCACTATACTCGCCGACTGCAGCAGTTCCAGCACTTCTTTTATGACAGGCTCTTGAATGAGCGACAAGTAAGTGTCCTTGCTCAGCTGGTCAGGCAGATGTAGCAGCCGGTAATGACCATTCGCTTTTTGTGCCATCGTTGCGCAAATGGTGTTCGCCTGGTTCTCTACCTTCTCACCAAGCCCGCCGCGCGCCGGCACGAAAAGCAGCTCCTGCTCCTTGCTTCCAGGCGTCATCATTTCGGCCACCGCCGCCAGTGTTGTCCCGCCGGTAACCGCGATAACATTATCGCCTTTCAGCTGCATCTTTAACCGTTGAGTGGCCGCTTTACCCAGCTCGGTTTTCACCCATGGGTCTTTGTCGCTGTCTCCAGGGACGATGATCACTTCAGACAGATTTAAGATTTCCTTTAAATCTGTTTCTAAAACACGCAAACCTGAAAGTTCTTTCATCATTTCAGAGAGATTTGCCAGCGTCTCGCTTCCATCGGCTGTCAGTGACATGCCAGACGTGCCGATATGCAGCAGCCCTTGATCACGCAAAAAGGTGACTTCGCTTCTTAATACGCGTTCTGTTAGGTTCAGGTTCGCGGCAAGGCTTCGGCGTCCGATCGGCTCGTGTGATCTGACGACAGAAAGGATGCTGTATCGTTTCCTCATGACTTCAATTAGATCAGGCAGCAGTTTTTGCTGTATCTTGATAAGTTCTTTCATCCTGCATTTCTCCTAATATGCTACACGTTGGACAAAAAGTGTCCCGCATAGTCATTTTGTGTCCCGATGGAGAGTAAAAAAATCCCGGCTGTTACACCAAGCATTTTTTTGTGTGTATATGTCTGAAGTCAAATTCATTTTAGCGAAACCAAAACAACTTTTCAATACATTTTACTTATTAAAAATTAGTAAGCGCTTTCTTTACCTTTTCCTTCACAATTTGACCGAACCCAATCATCTTTCCATCCACTTTAACAACTGGAATCATCAAGCCATACTCTTCAATGAGTGTGTCATCGCTATAAATATCGATGACCTTTATTTCAAATGAAAGCTCCGACTGCAGCTCTTGCAATAGTTTATGCGCTTTGTCGCATAATGGACAATGATGTTTTGTGTAGAATTCAACGATTTTAATCTGCACCACTTTCATCCTTTCCCGTTTTGGGTAATTTAAAACAACTTTTTCTGTCTGTAGGCATGTGGCCTTTTAGAAATCAGGGAAAGTGTTGATTTCCGTTTCAGGTGCACGCTTATCCAGAGGGGTGATGGCGGAAAGCGTGCGCCTGTAACGTAGGTCAACGGCTTCTCAGAATCCTAAAAGCAAAAAGGGTTGCGAAATAAGTTATTTCATGCCACTCAGTCCATGTTTTTCTTGCAATGATGGCGGGGCGTTTTTTACCAGTCGCTGCAGAACGAAGGCGGCGAGTGTGACCTCGTCTAGTATACCGAAAAAGATCAGGAAGTCTGGGATGATATCAAACGGAAAGACGGCGTAGGCGGCAAGCAGTCCGACGCCGAATAGTTTTTTTGGCAATGCCACCTCTGATGTTAAGAAATAGTCTTTTAAGAACGGGATGAACTTCCAAAATTTCAAGACAAACTTTAGCCTTTTGAAAAATTTAAACATGAAGGCCTCCTTATGATGCTGTGATGGCACGAGCTGTGTGCTTAGCGTCAATTTTCTTTTCAATCTTCTCCAGCTCTGATTTGTTATTGAGCAGCTCTTCTTTATTCTTTTTAATCAGTGACTGTAAATTATATTTCATTTTTTTCATATCGTTGTCTCTCCTTTTTAATTTGCTGGCATTTGGTGATGAGCTGATCTAGCTTCTGGCTTTGCTGAATGGTTTCGGTGCTGTTCAGCCCTGAGCGTTCTACGCTTTCTGCCAAGATGTCCTGCTGTTTGACGATTTCAAGTGATAATGCCTGTTTTTCGTTCATTCGCAGCCTCCTTTACTAGTTGGAAAGGAACGAAAAAAACCTTCACCGGATATGGTAAAGGTTTGGGATCCACACATGTATTCCTTTACCGAGATGGCAAAGGTCTTGCTAACAGCTGATGCTGCCAACAAAGCCGAGAGCGAATGCTCCGTAATGACGACTTTGCTGTAAAAGCTACTCCCCTTTTTGGGAACTATTCAACTAGTTAACCACATTTTAAAATAGCTTGATTTATCTGTCAATTAAAAAGCATTCCCTGCTCATCAGACGAACCGTTTGCGCTTTGATGAAGAAGGAATCATCAATTCTTCTCGGTATTTGGCCACGGTCCTTCTGGAAATAGCCAATCCATCATCTCGTTTCAGCATTTCGCATATGAGCTGGTCAGACAGCGGTTTTTGTTTATTCTCTTTTTCAATGAGCCGCCTGATGGCGTCCTTAGCCGCACTTGCCGATGCTTCCCCGCCTTCACTCGTCTCAATTTTGGCTGTAAAAAAAGACTTCAGTTCTCTCGCGCCTAGAGGCGTTTGTATGACTTTATTCTTTACTGCACGGCTGATGGTTGACTCGTGCATGCCGGTCGCGGCTGCCACTTGTTTCAAAGTAAGGGGAGCCAGCTGGCTTCCCTTTTTTGAGAAAAAGGAATGCTGCACGTTTACCACCTCGGTTACGATTTTAATCAGCGTCTGCCTGCGCTGTTCCACCGCTTTTTTCAGCCACTGATATTTAGAAAATTGATTTTGCAAATATTTAGACGGCTGGTCGTTCTTTGACATAAACAGAAGCGGCTCATAGTCGCTGTTCAGCTTCACGGATGGATTGTAGCGGTCGTTAAACGCAATCGCAAAGCTTCCATCATGGTGAGTAATTGTAATATCCGGATATAAATATCCTTCTTTAACTCCATGAGAATACATTTTCCCCGGACGAGGGTTTAATGTTTGAATATAGTCAGCGGCATGCTGAATGTCCTCAGGCGAAAGCTGGAGTTCATCTGCCACTGCCCTCCATTTGCGGTTCGCCAGTTCTTCAAAGTAAAGCAGAACGAGGCGCCACGGCAGCGTGTTTTCCATCCCGGCAGCCGCAAGCTGCAGCAGCAGGCATTCCTGCAGGCTTCGTGCTCCAATGCCCGCTGGTTCCATTTGATGGATATGTACGATCAGCTTATCCACAATCTCTTCTGATGCACCAAGATGCTGTGCTGCCTCCGCTGCTGATACCGTTAAGTAGCCGTTATCGTCAATGCTTAATAGTAAAAAATTCAGCATCCTTCGCTCTTTCTCTGAAAGGGAAAGAAGGATGGATTGTTTGAGCAGGGTGTCATGCAATGTTTCAGTGCTGCTCATATATTCTTCAAATGAAACAGGCATTCCAGCTGATGAAGAAGATTTCCTCGAGCTAGGGCTCTTGCCGATAATGCCTGGCGGTTCGATCACTTCAATGAGCGGATTCTCGTTCGCCTGCTCCTGCAGGAAGGAGGCCAGCTCATAGCCTGGATATTGCAGGACGGCAATGGCTTGGCGAAGTTCAGCTGTCATAACAAGGCTTAAGTTTTGCTGCAAATATTGCCCCATTTCCATCATGATGCATCCCTCCTCCTTCCTATTCTACTACACTTGTAAGCGCTTTTAAAACCATAGAGGGGTCCGGTACCATTTCCTAGCTGGCCTCTGTGCACAGCGGTTTAGGGAAATGTGTACCGGACCCCCTCCCCTATAAGAATGCAAAAAGTGCCGGGCATGGTTGCCCGGCACTGTAAATGTTGATTAAAGTTTTGTTACGTTAGATGCTTGTGGTCCGCGAGATCCTTCTACGATTTCGAAAGATACGTCTTGGCCTTCTTCAAGAGTCTTGAAGCCGTCAGTTTGGATAGCTGAGAAGTGTACGAATACATCGTCTCCGCCTTCTACTTCGATGAATCCAAAGCCTTTTTCAGCGTTGAACCATTTCACTTTACCGTTTTGCATGGTGTTTCCTCCTAGTCACGCTCGTTATGTAAGCGTTTAAATGTTTCAACCACCTCACAGAGCAATATCCCGTCAATAAAAAAAATCGCCTTCCAAATAAGAGGGGGACTTTAAAACAGCATCCACTTCTTATCAAAAGTACGACTCGCTTTAAATCCGTTCTATTACACGTAAACTGGTTACCCTCAATATATCATGGCTGCACACTATTGTCAAAAAAGGATATCGTTTTGAACGTTGATTTTAGCACCTATTCTGTTAGGATAATAGAATACATGTAAATAAGAAGGAGCCCTATATGAGTGAGTCTTTTTCCATCCCTTATTTTGAAGAAAACCTTAGGCAGTTTATTGAGCGCAACGCGGATGTGTTCACGAAAACACATGCGATGAACGCTTATTATCGATCAATAGTCGGGACCTTGATCAACGACAACCTGAATAAAAACGGGGAGATTGTCAGACGCATCCGCAACCTGGAGGAAGCCTATAAGAATGTGAAAAGTGAATCATAATTCTTTCCCCATAAGCTGCAGCCGCCCACGTGGCAGGCTGCTTCTTTTTTCAAGTATCTTTTTTGCATCTGAAACGTTTAAATCCCGCTGTGCCGGGAATGATGAAGTTAGCCTGCAACGTGATAGGAAGGAATTCTTATCATCCATACCGAATAAGATAAATAGCCTTCAGCTGCCGTCTTTTCTTGAAATCATAAAAAGGGCTGCATATCGTTTGACCTTGTTTGACCTTTTTTGTATGATGACAGTACACACAATTAAATTGGTGAAGAGGAGGATTTACATGAACTTAATTCCTACAGTAATTGAACAGACTAACCGCGGTGAACGCGCGTATGACATTTATTCTCGCCTATTAAAGGACCGTATTATCATGCTTGGAAGCGCTATCGATGACAACGTGGCCAACTCGATCGTCGCACAGCTTCTCTTCCTTGCTGCTGAAGATCCAGAGAAGGATATCTCTCTCTACATAAACAGCCCGGGTGGATCCATCACAGCTGGTATGGCGATCTATGACACGATGAACTACATCAAGCCTCAGGTCTCTACAATCTGTATCGGTATGGCAGCTTCTATGGGCGCTTTCTTGCTTGCAGCAGGTGAGAAAGGAAAGCGTTATGTGCTTCCAAACTCTGAAGTTATGATTCATCAGCCGCTTGGCGGAACACGCGGACAGGCGAGCGATATCGAAATCCACGCACGCCGCATCATTCAAATGCGCGAGCAGCTGAATAAGATTCTTTCAGAAAAAACAGGCCAGCCGCTTGAAGTGATTGAGCGCGACACAGACCGCGACAACTTCCTTCTTGCAGAAGACGCGGTAAAATACGGACTTGTCGACAAGCTGATCACATCCGTTGACGCGAAGTAACCATGAATAGAGCGGACCTTAATCGGGTCCGCTCTTTTTTTATATGGCAGCGGCTTTTCTGCTGTATTCATGCGCCGCTTCAATCGCTTTAATCATGCCCATCGCTTTATTGATCGTCTCTTCGTACTCTTTCTCCGGAACCGAATCAGCGACCACACCTGCTCCTGCCTGCACATACGCTTTACCGTCTTGAAAAAGAATGGTCCGGATCGCAATGCACGAATCCATCGTCCCGTTAAAGCCGAGATAACCAACCGCGCCCGCATATAGTCCGCGCTTCTCATTCTCCAGCTCAGAAATAATCTGCAATGCTCTTACCTTTGGGGCACCTGACACCGTTCCCGCCGGCATGCACGATTTTAAGGCATCAAAGAAATCGAGGCCTTTCTTCAGCTTTCCTTTCACGTGCGACACGATATGCATCACATGCGAGTACCGCTCGATGTTCATGTACGATTCCACTTCAACCGAGCCGTATTCGGACACACGTCCCACATCATTTCGGCCAAGGTCAACCAGCATCACATGCTCGGCTGTTTCTTTCTCGTCCGCCAATAGTTCTCTTTCCAGCTGCTTGTCTTCTTCCTGCGTTTTGCCGCGCGGACGAGTTCCAGCAATTGGCCTGTTCTCTACCACGCCGTCCGTTACCTTCACGAGCAGCTCAGGAGATGAACCTACAACCACCTTTTCACCAGACTTGTAATAGTACAAATACGGCGAAGGGTTCATCACACGCAGCATGCGGTACACGTCAAAAGGGGAAACATCGGTCTCCACTTCAAAGCGCTGAGATAGAACAACCTGGAAGATATCACCAGCGCGAATATATTCCTTTGCTTTTTCAACCATCTCACAAAATTCTTCCTTCGTATGAGTGGAATTGACCGTCATATCTTGATCATTCTGCCTGTTCTGCTGATGTACGTTTGAAGATTTTGTAATCTCGGTATAGGTTTCCATAATCGCCGAACAGATGCGGTGGTAGTTGCTCTCAATCTCTTCTGGAGAAGCATGCTCACTCACATGAAGGTTCGCGATGATGGTCGTCGTCTGCTTCAGATGGTCAAACACGATGATCTCATCTGTGAATAAGAATTCCGCATCTTGCAATTGAAGTGAATCCTCGCGATGAGGTGATACCTTTTCAAATGTATGAATCAAGTCATAGCCAAAGAATCCGACGGCCCCTCCTGTAAACGGCGGAATACCGTCTATTTGGGGTGACCGAAAGCGGGCTAGCTCTTCCTTCAGCAGCAAAAGCGGCTCGCCTTTTAACCTTCGCACATTGCCATTCTGATCTTGAATGGAGGCTTCATTTTCCTTGCTCGTAAACTTCCAGAACGGACGCCTGCCAATATACGAATAACGCGCCCATCGCTCGCCACCCTCTACACTTTCGAGCAAAAAGGCATGATCCTCATTCAGAAAATGGCTGAAGATCGAAATGCTCGTAATGGAATCGGATAAAAAGGAATAGCTGATAGGAATGACGTTAAATCCCTCTAAGGACAGCTGTTGAACGTGCTTAACATCAGGAATATACATCGTCTCATCTCACCTCGTCTGTAAAATAAAAAACCCCGCAGTAATGCGGAGCCCGAATTTTGCGAACGCAAAAGAAACCTTCTATGAAAGGCTCTGCTACACTCTTCTGCACTCACTAAAAACACTCTGCTCTGCTCAATAACGAAAACTAGGAAGACACTAAGCCTTTATGTCAGCCCTAGTTGCTCTTATACGTTATTCGTTAACTTTTTGACTACACCAATTTTCTTCATTGTTAAAAGTGATCCTTTTAACGTGCTCAAAACCTCTTCGCCTTAAAGTTATTCAAACTATAGACAAAATTTTAGAAGTAGTCAACGGTTTCATGTGAAAAACTTCATTGTGAAGATGACAGAATCTTACAGTCATTTGCGGTGGCAATCTTTAGATGCTCTCTTTTCTTGATTTAATAGACTGCACTAACATAGCCGTACCGGCAATGTTGAGTACGATGCTTGCTCCTAAAGATATGGCCCATAATACGGTTGACTCAGACAGCGCAAATGAAATCACCAAGAAAATAAAACCTGTTAATACAAAAACAAAACCCGCAGCCCATTTGTTCAATTCCATCACCTCCATGCCACTATATTTTAACATTATTTTCCTATTTAATTTCTTTATTAACAAAAAAAAATCAGGGTCCGGCACGAGAACTTTATGCTAGATAAAATGCTCGTGTCGGACCCCGATATCATTAACTGTTGACTTGTTCTTTTTCAACGAATGCAGTGAGTGCGTCTATTGCTTCGCTTTCATCTGAACCGTCGACCGTGATCGTCAGTTCAGCACCAGAGCTTACCGCCAGGCTCATGATGCCCATAATGCTTTTCGCGTTCACTTTTTTCCCGTCTTTTTCCACAAATACATCTGATGTGAAACGGTTTGCTTCCTGCACGAACAATGCAGCAGGTCGTGCCTGTAGACCTGATTTAAGCAGTACCGTAACTTTCTTTTCTACCATTTTTGTGTCCTCCTATATGGTTATTTCTTTTCACCTGTTAATTCATTGGCAAACCTGAGCGGAGCTTTTCAGCGATCTCGTCAATTTTACGCAAGCGGTGGTTCACACCAGACTTGCTGACAGTTCCTGATGAGACCATCTCTCCAAGCTCTTTTAATGTGATATCCTGATGCTTTACCCGGAGTTCCGCGATTTCTCTTAATTTGTCAGGCAATACGCCAAGTCCTGCTTCCTGTTCAATAAATTTAATGTTCTCGACTTGCCGGATTGCCGCACCGACCGTTTTGTTCAGGTTGGCGGTCTCGCAGTTTACGAGACGGTTAACCGAATTTCGCATATCTTTTAAGATGCGGATGTCTTCAAAATGCATCATGGCCGTATGCGCGCCGACCAGCGTTAAGAATTCTGAAATTTTTTCGCCGTCTTTCAGGTAGATAATGTACCCTTTTTTTCGTTCGAGAACCTTCGCTTTTAAATCGAACGTGTTCATTAGGTCGGCAAGTGCAACCGTGTGCTCTTCATACATGGAGAAAATCTCTAGGTGATAGCTCGTTTCCGGATGGTTGATCGAGCCGCCGGCGAGGAACGCGCCTCTCATGTAAGCACGGCGGCAGCAGCTTTTTTTCTGAAATTCCTCCGCAACCGTCCGAGTGAACGTAAATCCTTGGTCAATAATTTTCAGGTCCTCAAGCAGTGTCCTAGCTTCTTCTGATACCCTGACGATATAGACGTTGTTCTTTTTCAAGCGCATTTTCTTGCGGACGAGCAGCTCCACATGATAGGGGTACAGCTTCTTCGTTAATGTATATATTCTGCGGGCAATCGCCGCGTTTTCTGTCGGAATGTCCAGAACGAGCTGGCGGTTGCTGAAAGAGACGGAACCGTTCATCCGAATAAGAGCGGCCAGCTCTGCTTTCATGCAGCATCCCTTCATTTCAAGCTGTGTGATTTCTTTCTTTGTTTCTGCAGCAAATGACACCTTTTTCACCCCGTTTCATCAAGCAGCCGTGCCTTTTTCTCTATTTTTGTACTAATGTCATCAGCAGGTCGGAAACCCTTTTTGAATCATGCCTCACGAGTGTTCCGTATTGAATAATATTTTCACAGATAACCTTCATATCCAGTTTGCCCAATTTTTCAGCATCGCACAGGACTTGTTCAGCGCCTTCCTCGCGATAAAGCTCGAGAAATTCCTCTGGAATGAGCTCGTTGTTCACAATGGCGATGTCAAGCACGTCGTTTCCAACGTGGTCGATCAGAGCCTGAATATGTCCGGCAGCTGAATAGCCTGTCGTTTCACCTGGCTGGGTCATGACGTTGCAGATATAAACCCGCGGGACGCTCGCTGCTTTAATCGCATCGGCAATTCCTTTTACGAGCAGATTGGGAAGGATGCTCGTATACAAGCTTCCCGGACCGATCACGATTAAATCAGCGCCTTGAATCGCCTTCACGCTTTCACGCAGCGGTTCCATATCGGCAGGCGTCAAAAATACGCGGTCTATCTTCTTATTCTCCAAAGGGATCTTGGATTCCCCCTGTATTGTGGATCCATCTTCAAAAACCGCACTCAGCATCACGCTTTTCTTAGCAGCAGGCAAAACCTGTCCGCGAACATTCAGCACTCGGCTGAGCTCACGGATGCCCGTCAGAAAGTCTCCTGTAATATCATGCATCGCCGCCAGCAGGAGGTTGCCTAATGAATGCCCCGACAAACCGTCTCCAGTCGTAAAGCGATGCTGAAACATCCGTTCAACGAGCGGTTCAACCTCTGAGAGGGCAGCGATTACGTTTCGCACGTCACCTGGAGGCGGCATGTCATAATCGAGGCGCAGTCTTCCTGAACTGCCGCCGTCGTCCGCAACTGTCACGATTGCCGTGATATCAACAGGATACTGCTTTAACCCTCGCAAAAGGACGGAGAGGCCTGTTCCCCCTCCGAGCACCACCACTTTTGGCTTGTTGTCCATTTAGCCCTTATCCTTTCCCATGTCGCGGTGGCTGCTGAGCGCAGCGAGGTCCTGTGACAATTCTTTAGCGATATATTCTGCCAGTGCGACAGAACGGTGCTTGCCGCCCGTGCAACCGATAGCGATGACAAGCTGGCTCTTGCCTTCACGCTTGTATTGCGGAATGATGAAGCGCAGCAGATCGAGCAGCTTCTCAAGGAAAATGGTCGTTTCCGGCCACTTTAGCACGTACTCGGAAATATCCGATTCCATCCCTGTGCGCGGCCGCATATGGTCGATATAATGCGGATTAGGAAGAAAACGCACATCAAACACAAGGTCAGCGTCGATCGGCATCCCGTATTTAAAGCCGAATGACATCACATTCACCGTGAAGGGATGCGATTCGTTCGTTGAAAAGCGCTGAATGATCTTCTCGCGCAGCTCAACCGGCTTCAGCTCGCTCGTATCAATGATCTGCTGAGCACGCCCCTTCAATTCCTCGAGCATCTCACGCTCTTGCGTGATGCCTTGGAGAGGGTTGCCGCTTTTCGCAAGCGGATGAGACCGCCTTGTTTCTTTATATCGGCGAACGAGTGTCGCGTCTTTGCAATCCAAGTAAATAATTTGCGGCGTAATATGCGAACTTAACGCAAGCTGATCCAGCGTCGTAAACAGCTGATCAAAGAATTCCCGTCCGCGCAGGTCCATAACGAGCGCCACTTTATTCAGCTTTCCGCCCGATTCTTCCATCAGTTCTACAAACTTCGGCAAAAGGGCAGGCGGAAGGTTATCCACGCAAAAGAAACCCAGATCCTCAAAGCTTTGCATCGCTACCGTTTTTCCGGCTCCTGACATTCCTGTAATGATAACGGTCTGAAGTTCTCTGTTTTCCATAGCCGCTCTCCCCCTGTCTCTATGTTAGAACACGCCTGTCGGATGTTAAGCCGGATCCAGGCGGTATGATAATAAATGAAATTCAGGTGTGTACGTAAAGGTCCCGAAAATCATGCCGCTTCCTTGAAGGACATAATCGAGAATATGATAATCACCTGGCGCCATCGGCAAGGTCCGGACATCTGCAGAGGACTTCCATTCAATCTTTCCTTCTTCACTCTCTTCTAGCGCTTCCCCTTCGAAGTCGTTTGCGAAAAAGGTGAACATCATCCACTCAGATACGATCTTTTCGTTTTCTTTAATAATAAAATTAAAAACCCCTTTTAACGTAGGGTTCTTTAAATAAATCCCGGTTTCTTCACGATATTCGCGGATAACGGTATCACGGATTGATTCCTCTGATTCCATCTTTCCGCCTGGTGCGACCCACCAGCCACGCCTCGGTTTTTGCAGAAGCAAAACCTTGCCGTCCTTGACCAAAACACAGTTGGCTACTCTTTGCAATTCGTTCACCTCAGTTTTATAACTGAACATTACTATCAGTATACTAAATAATGTAACCCCTCACAATAAAGGCGGCCTTGGGGTTATTGCGGTTTAATGGAGTGATTTAAAGCCATCTTACTTCTTTAGAGAGTTGGCTTCCGCAGCAGACTTTCCCTGACAGAATAATCATAGTAACACTTGATGTTTAAACAACATCTGATTCTATTTTTACCGAACCTATCCCCATTTAATTAATCTAACTTTTTATATACGAATAAATCGTCATAAAGTTTCTATTATTTATTCAGAGTTCCTTAATTTTTACGCAAAAAAAGAGCACGGAAGGTTTCTCCGTGCTAAAGCAAAAGCTTTATAAAAAGGGGGTCAATTTCTTACTCTTATATTACCCCAAGTTTATTGCACCATCATTACAGATTGATTAAGCTGAAATTACGATTTTATCTTTTCCATCAATTCTTCTACATAGTGTTGAACGGCTTGCGCGGCAATACTTCCGTCACCTGTAGCCGTGACGATCTGGCGCAATGACTTTTCCCGGATATCGCCCGCTGCAAATATGCCCGGGATGCGTGTTTCCATCTGTTCGTTCGTCTCCACATACCCAGCTTCGTTCGTGATGCCAAGGTCTTTGAATGCTGCGTTTAGCGGCAGCATGCCGATATAGATGAACGCGCCGTCCGTCTTAAACGGTGATTCTTCACCAGTGACTGTATCTACAAGTGTGACGCCTGCTACTTTATTGTTCTCGCCGTGGATTTCCTTCACGGTTTTGTTCCAGAGGAAATCGATTTTTTCGTTATCGAATGCACGCTGCTGCAAAATTTTCTGTGCGCGCAGCTTATCGCGCCGGTGAATGATCGTCACTTTAGAAGCAAAGCGTGTTAAATAAACGCCTTCCTCAACCGCCGAATCTCCGCCGCCGATAACAACGAGCTCTTTGCCTTTAAAGAACGCTCCGTCACATACCGCACAGTACGATACGCCGCGTCCGCTCAGCTCTTTTTCGCCAGGCACGCCGATTTTCTTGTATTCTGCACCAGTCGACAGGATAATTGCCCGTGTCTTGTATTCCTTGTTTCCGGCTTTAATCGTTTTGAATTCTTCGCCATCCACGATCTCTTTTACATCACCGTAAGCATATTCAGCTCCGAATTTTTTCGCGTGATCAAACATTTTCGTTGATAGCTCGGGTCCAAGAATGTGGTCGAAGCCTGGATAGTTCTCCACATCCTCCGTGTTCGCCATCTGTCCGCCTGGAATGCCTCGCTCGATCATGAGCGTGCTCAAATTGGCGCGAGATGTATAGACGGCCGCCGTCATACCTGCCGGGCCTGCTCCGATAATTACAACATCATAAATTTTTTCTTCACTCATTTGCCGTCACTCCTATATAAGCTGCTTCTTATTTGTAGTCCCATCGTAACGGGTATAAGAGGTCGTGTCTAATATTCTGCTCACGCTCATTACATGCTGCGTCCTAGCCATTCGCTCACCTTTTTCACACGAGAAGAAAGGATAGAGACGGATACGCCGTACAGCTCTGAGATCGCCTTTTGAGACGTTTTTCCTTTATGCTTTCGCGCCATGTAATCAATCGCAGCGGCTGCACCTGCTGTGTTCTGCAGAATCCGCTTTTCTTCTTCCTTGGCGAAACGAACCGTCTCCAGCCAATAAAACATCACATCTTCATCAATTGCCGTTCCGTTCTCTTTCAGGCATTGAATAATGTCCATTCCGCTGCTTAGCACTGGACTTGGAGTCGAAATTTCCGCTTTGTTGCCGCCATGCACAAGGATGACAGGCTGAGCTGGATCGTGCTCGAGCATGATAGCTGCCGCAATTTCTTTCAGGAATAGAGGCTCTTCTTCTCTTTGGCAGACCTCCTGCAGCAGTTCATAGCTTTCTTCATTCTTATTCCCTCTAAGCAGGAATAAATGCGTTAGTTTGTTTTTTTCAAGTGACTGTCGAATCTGCTTAAACCGCTCAATCATGCTGCTCATCTTTCGGTTTTCCGGCAGCGCTTTAGGCATGGATGGCTTCGGTACACGATATTGATAATCACTGCCCGAAACAACCAAGGTGCCTTCTTCTGCTTTTTTCATATAATAGGACGCCACGTTTCCATCCAGATCGATGTCTGCTGTGCGCTTCCAGTATTTCAGAGCAAGACCTGGTTTGCCTAGAGCATAAAAGGATACCGCAAGCGCATGATTCACGACTGGATCATGCATAAGCGATGTCTTTTTCAGGGCGAGCAGCCAGCGGTTCGCATACTCATGCTCTTCTAGCAGGCCGAACGTATTGCCTAGCTTGTAGCGGTGATCCGGATGAATCGGGTGCACCCCTTTTAAACGGTTAAGCAGAACTCTTCCGTTTTCCTTCATGCCGAGCTGCGACATGAAAATCGCCATGTTGCAGAGCGCATTCAGGTTTCCTGGATTCTTCTCTAATACACTTTGCAGTACTTGGAGCGCTTCTTCATACTCACTTTTGTAAAAATGAGTGAGCGCGAGGTTATTGTATGCCGCCCAAAAGGTTGGGTGCTGATCGATAATAGCGTTCAGCTGCTCCTTCGCCAGCACGAGCTCGCCGCGTTCAATGGATCGCTTCGCATCATCATGCTTCTGAATGAGGTCATCCTCTTCAACAAGCGCCTCGCTTAAATCTTTATCGTCGTTCTCGAAATGAATGAGATCAAGCAATTCCTGTGAATCCTCAAAGAACTCACCTTCTGGATCATGCTCCATATATAGCAGCGCATATTGCTCCGCCTCTGAAAACAACCCAAGATGCGCATAGTTGTTCGCCATGAAATAATAGCATTCGGCCATCTCTTCCTCTGTGTAGGCGAGCGCTTCATGCAGGTAATCATTCGAAAGCTCGTATTCTCCGATCTCAGCCAGCACCGACGCCAGCTGGCATAAGAAAGCAGGCTCTTCAGGCTGGAAGAACACGGCACGCTCGAACATCTTTCTTGCTTTATTCAACTCTTTTTTATGATAGGCTTTAATGCCGCGTTTAAAGAAATAATCGCCATCCTGCAAAAAAGGAAGGACACGGCCCCTGATACGGCTGGCCTCTTTTTGATTCCCCATCTGTTCCTCCAATATGTATGCGTCCATTTAATATCGAACATATACAAGAAGTTTTCAACTCAAAAAGTATAACATAGCGAAAATTTCCGTAAACCACTTCCCGCACATTTCTATATTGTAAGTTTTCGACATTTTTTGGACGATGCGGTCAAACGTGTGCTTTGTTATCGATTAGGTTTTTGAGTTTGAAAACCATAAAACGATAGATTACGGTCACTCATTATGAAAAATAAGAATGGTGGATCCACTTTTTCTTATTATGGGATCTATAATGACCTTTTTTTAGTGATACGGCAGGACTCATTTTCCGCCTTACTACACTTTTTGAAAATCTCACAGCAAGTTTTGTATTTCTTAAAGCAAATAAAGAAACCTTTACAGCAAGTTATTGGTTTTTCACGACCGTTCAGCCATTTGTTACAACAATTGAGTTCTCAGCCATTGAATCGAAGTGATAAGTCATCCTTCTAACAAAAGAAATCCCAAAAGACATCATTCAGTCTTTTGGGACAATACTTGCATCATTTAGCATGCCTTTCCTTCAGCACCGAAAGCACGTCATCAAACGGCAGCTTCTGTTCCTGCAGCAGGACGAGCAGGTGGTACAGCAAATCCGCCGCTTCCCATTTCAGCTCCTCGGGGTCCCGGTTCTTCGCCGCGATAATGACCTCGCCCGCTTCCTCTCCGACCTTTTTTAAAATCTTATCCACGCCATGCTCGAACAAATACGTCGTGTACGCACCCTCTGGCATCTCTTTTTCACGCTGTGCGATCACGTTCTGCAATTCTGTTAAGATGGCGTACCGATCCTTGGATTCTTTGAAAACAGGCTCACTATCCGTCCCGCTGAAACAGCTGTAAGCACCGGTGTGACAGGCAGGTCCGTTCGGCTCTACTAGGACGACGAGTGCGTCTTGGTCACAATCCAACTTGATGTCTACTACGCGCTGTGTATTGCCTGAAGTGGCGCCTTTATGCCAAAGCTCGCTGCGTGAACGGCTGTAAAAGACGGTTTCGCCTTTTTCTAGAGTCATTTGCAGCGATTCTTTGTTCATATACGCAACCGTCAACACTTCACGTGACTGGACGTCCTGCACGACAGCAGGAATCAAGCCTTTATCATCAAATTTCAATTCTTCTATATTCATCGAATGGCCACCCCTCTTTCAGCCAACGCTGCTTTCACCTCTGCGATAGACGTTTCTTTATAATGAAAAATGCTCGCGGCAAGTCCCGCATCGGCTAAGCCTTCCGAAAACGCATCATAAAAATGATCCGCGTTGCCCGCGCCGCCCGATGCGATAACCGGAACAGGGACTGCTTCAGAGACCGCTCTTGTCAGCTTCAGGTTGAACCCGGACTTTTCACCGTCTTTATCCATGCTCGTCAGCAAAATTTCGCCCGCCCCGCGTAAAACAGCTTCGCGTGCCCAGTCGGTCACTTCCCACTCAGTCGACTTTCGTCCGCCATGCGTGTAAACGCGCCAAGATCCTAGCTCCTCATCGTATTTCGCATCAATCGCCACAACGATGCACTGTGCCCCGAAGAATTGTGACCCTTCTGTAATCAGCTCTGGCCGGAGAAGGGCCGCCGTGTTCACCGACACTTTGTCAGCTCCTGCCCGAAGAACGCGTTTCATGTCATCAAGCGTGTTGATCCCGCCGCCGACCGTAAACGGTATGGCAAGCTCAGATGCGACTCGCTCAACGACCTCTGTCATTGTTTCGCGGCCTTCATGGCTCGCTGAAATGTCGAGGAACACGAGCTCGTCCGCTCCTTGTTCATCATAAAAGCGGGCAAGCTCCACCGGGTCGCCGGCGTCAATCAAGTTCACAAACTGGACGCCTTTTACGACACGTCCATCTTTTACGTCAAGACAAGGTATGATGCGTTTTGTGAGCATCTACTTCACGCTCCTTAACGCCTCTTGCAGCGAAAACTTGCCGGTGTACAGCGCTTTTCCAATAATCGCGCCAGCCACACCGCGCTCATCATTCTTCAACAGGATTAAATCGTCGATGGAGCTGACTCCGCCAGAAGCGATCACTTCTTTACCTGTCAGAGCAGCAAGCTCTGCAATGGCCTCCGTATTCGGCCCTTGCAGCATGCCGTCTTTCGAGATATCGGTGAAAATAAACGTTTCTGCACCCTTGGCCGCGAGCTCCTGCGCCAGATCACTCGCTTTCAGCTCAGATGTTTCAAGCCATCCGTGAGTCGCGACATAGCCATCGCGCGCATCAAGACCGATGGCGATGCGCGGACCGAATTTTGCGAGAGCGTCCTCGACAAAATTCCGGGCAGATACTGCCGCACTGCCTAAAATGACGCGGTCTACACCTTCGTTCAAGTAACTTTCTACATCCTCCATCGTGCGAATGCCGCCGCCGATCTGCACCTTCACGTCCAGCTCCTTCGCGACACGAAGCACATGCTCATGGTTGATCTTCACGCCAGCCTTGGCACCATCCAAATCGACCATATGAATCCACTGTGCTCCGTTTTCGGCAAACGTTTTAGCCATATCGAACGGTGAGTCTCCGTAAATGGTCTCTTGATCGTAATCTCCCTGCAGCAGTCTTACGCACTTGCCGCCGCGCATGTCGATCGCCGGATATAATGTGAATTCACGCATATGACCTCTCCTTTACAAACGTACAAAAATTCTTCAGCATACCCATTCCAAGCTGTGAGCTCTTTTCAGGGTGAAACTGGGTACCCATCACGTTGCCGCGACCAACGACGGCGGGCACTTCGACATCCCCATACTGTGCTGATGCGGCGATGACGTCTTGTTCAGCCGTATTCACCACATACGAGTGGACAAAATACACAAAGCCTTCCTGCAGACCGTCGAGCAAATCGTGCTCCCGCTGATGAAAAGCAAGATGGTTCCATCCCATATGCGGCACTTTATACGTTACACCACCAGCTGTTTTTCCCGTAAAGCGCGTCACGCGACCAGGCAAAAGGCCGAGACCTTGGAAGTTGCCGTGCTCTTCACTTTCTTCAAACAAAAGCTGCATGCCGAGACAGATTCCAAGCAGCGGCTTCCCTTTAGCCGCTTCATCTTTCACAAACTCGGCAAGTCCGCTGCTATTGAGCTGATCCATCGCATCTTTAAATGCTCCGACACCCGGAAGCAGCAATCCGTCGCATTTTTCCAGCTCTGTTTTGTCACTCGATAACACAAACTCTTCGCCGATTCGCGACAGCGCCGACTTGACCGAGTGCAGGTTGCCCATTCCATAATCAATGATCCCGATCATCTTACAGGGCCCCTTTCGTAGAAGGCACTCCTTCAACGCGCGGATCCAGCTGTGTCGCTTCGTCCAGCGCTTTTGTAAAGGCCTTGAAAATCGCTTCGATGATGTGGTGCGTGTTGCTGCCATAATGCACGATCACATGCAGGTTCATCCGGGCTTCCAGTGCAAGTTTCCAGAAGAACTCGTGCACCAGTTCTGTATCAAACGAGCCCACCTTCTGGCTCGGCATTTCAGCACGAAATTCGAGGTGCGGCCGGTTGCTAAGGTCAATCACCACTTGTGCAAGCGTCTCATCCATCGGCACGAACGCGCTTCCGTATCGCTTGATCCCCTTTTTATCGCCAAGTGCGCCCTGAATCGCCTGTCCGAGCACAATCCCTACATCCTCTGTCGTATGGTGGTCATCGATCTCTGTATCGCCTGCAGCGTTCACCGTTAGATCAAACAGACCGTGGCGGGCGAACGCATCGAGCATATGGTTCAAAAAAGGAACCGGTGTGCTGATGTCAGCCTGACCCGATCCGTCCAAGTTCAAAGACAGGCTGATCTGCGTTTCTTTCGTGTTTCGTTCTACTGAATACGTACGTTCTGTCATCGTTTCTCCTCCAGCCTGACATCGATCGCCCGTGCGTGAGCCTCTAAGCCTTCTAAACGCGCGAATGATGCTATCTTTCTTCCATTATTTAATAGTGCTTGCTTGCTGTATCGGATCACACTCGACTTTTTCATAAAATCGTCCACGTTCAGCGGACTGGAAAAGCGCGCCGTTCCGCTCGTAGGCAACACGTGGTTGCTGCCGGCAAAATAATCGCCGACCGGCTCTGAGCTGTATTCACCTAAAAAGATCGCGCCTGCATGCTTGATTTGTCCGAGCAGTTCCATCGGTTCTTCCGTCATGATCTCCAAATGCTCTGGGGCAATCTTATTGATCGCGTCAACCGCTTCATCCATTGTCGCTGCGATATACACTGCACCATAAGCCGAGATCGACTGAGCGGCGATTTCCTTGCGAGGCAGGCTTTCGAGCTGTGATTTCACTTCCTCTATCACATCAAGCCCTAGCTGTTCGCATGTCGTGACAAGGATAGCTGCCGATCGAGGATCGTGCTCTGCCTGTGATAATAAATCAGCGGCGATATAGCGGGCGTTCGCCGTTTCATCTGCTAATACGGCGATCTCGCTCGGCCCTGCGATCATATCAATATCTACCAGTCCGAACACTTCTCGTTTGGCGAGCGCGACATAAATGTTGCCCGGACCAATAATTTTATCCACTCTCGGCACCGTTTCTGTTCCGTAAGCCAGTGCTCCGACCGCCTGTGCTCCGCCAATTTTATACATGTGTTTTACACCCGCTTCATTCGCGGCCACGAGTACAGCTGCTGGAAGCTTTCCGTTCTCACCCGGAGGCGACACGAGCACGATCTTCTCAACGCCAGCCACTTGGGCAGGAATCGCTCCCATCAGGACCGATGACGGATAAGCCGCCGTCCCGCCTGGAGCGTAAATACCGACCGAATCAAGCGCCCTTACCTGCTGTCCGAGCACCGTCCCGTCCGGTCGGGTAAAAAACCAAGACTGCCGTTTCTGCTTTTCGTGATATTCACGGATGTTACCCGCTGCTTCCTTAATAATGCTGATCATTTCGTCATCCAGTTCTTTATACGCTTCGTTTACTTCTTCCACTGTCACTTCTAAAGCATCGAGCGACACCCGGTCAAACGTTTCGGTCAGTTCAAACAGTGCAACATCGCCTTCTTCGCGCACTTTTTTCAGAATGGCCAGAACGGATTCTCGCTGAAACGATGTGTTTTCTTCAAGGCTGCGCTCAAGCGCATTCAGTTCGCTGATTCGTTGCATTTTCATCTGGCAGCCTCCTTGCTCTCCGTAACCTTGCGCAGTCTTTCCACGAGATTCTGGATCGTGTCCGCGTACAGCCTGTAGCTGGCCGGATTCACGATTAGACGCGATGTAATATCCATGATTTTTTCATATTCCACAAGTCCGTTTTCTTTTAACGTACGTCCAGATGAGACGATATCCACGATCCGGTCTGCGAGGCCGATAAGCGGCGCAAGTTCGATGGAACCGTTCAGCTTGATCACTTCCACCTGTTCCCCTTGCTCCCGAAAATAGTTGGACGCGGCCTCCGGATATTTCGTGGCCACTTTTGGAGCCACCTTATCACGAATGCCTCCGGGAAGACCGGCCACAGCTAAATAACAAGTGCTGATTTTCAGATCGAGCACCTCATACACATCACGCTCTTCCTCAATCATCACGTCTTTACCAGCGATCCCAACATCCGCCACACCCTGCTCAACGTATACCGGCACGTCCATCGGCTTGGCTAAAATAAACCGCATTCCAGCCTCACGGGCCTCAACGATCAGTTTACGGTTATCTTCAAATTCTGGCGGCAGAGGGTAACCAGCCTCGCGGAGCATATCGGCCGCTTCTTCAAATATGCGCCCTTTTGGCATCGCAACAGTCAATAACTCACTCATGTTGTTTCCTCTCCTTGCGTCTTTCCTATTAAATAAACCACGTCAGTAAAACGTTTCGTAAACGCGTCGATATCCTCTACTCCAGCGACATCCTGTGCGACAGCCGGAATGCCTTTGCTGCGCTTTTCTGCAGCGGCAAGCAGTGCTTCTTTTCTTCTTTCACCGCTGTATAGAATGCATGTACGATTCGTCACTCCTTCATGCTGGCCGATCGCTTCCATTACATAATCGAGCCGAACGGCAAACCCGATCGCCGGCGCCGACCGGTCAAACCGGCTTAAGAGATCATCATATCTACCGCCTCCCGCAATCGGGGATCCGATGCCCGCAGCATATCCCTCAAACACGATTCCTGTGTAATAGCTCATATGGCTGAGCAGAGTGAAATCAAAATTGATGGCTTCCGCCGCGCCATACGTGCTCAAAATCTCCTTCAGTTCCTTAAGATCTTGAACAGCTTTCTTTCCTTTCTCCGTACCCGCCAGGTCCATTGCCATATCAAGCGCCCGGTCGCCTCCTCTGCATTCCAGCAGCTTTAGCAGCCTTGCCGAATCAATCGATGACAGCGGCAAATTCTTGACAAAATTCGCATAGCCCACGTAATTTTTCTCGAATAAGAACCGGCGAAGCTCCTCTGCACGCTCCTCGTTTCCAAGTATCTCAATGAACAGTTCCTGAACAAATCCAATATGGCCGATCGTAATCGTGAAAGTCCGGATGCCCGTCTCTCTGAGCACATCATTCATCAACGCAAGCACTTCCGCTTCCGCACTCATCGTTCCATCACCGATCAGCTCAACACCAACCTGCTCAAACTCAGCAGGACGCCCTCCTTCACGCTGCTGCGCACGAAAAACCGGCGCACTGTAAGAAAGCCTTAGCGGATACGCCACCTGCTTCATGCTCGAAGACACGACACGGGCGATCGGTGCTGTCATATCCGGTCTGAGCACAAGCGTACTGCCTTCCATATCCAGCAGCTTAAACAGCTGCTGATCCGAAATCGCCGACGCTTCACCAACCGTATCAAAATATTCTAAAGTGGGTGTCTGAACCATCTGATAGCCCCACTCATTTATTTTTTTAAGCAGCTGCTGCTTGATCTGTTCACTCGCCTGAAAAAAAAGAGGCAGCTTGTCACGCATTCCTGCAGGTTTCTCGAATACAAATGGTCTTGGCATGATTCATCACCTTCAATTATCGTTATCGATCTAAATACTTTAGTTCGCTAATGTGCTAACAAGATAAAATATACTTTGTAGTCTACACGTCCTTCTATTTATCGTCAACCAAAATCACGTGTTGAATTTCTGAAAATGAGGGAATAGTATGTACAGATTTATGAAGAAAGGTGGAATTATTTTGTTTAATAAAATTTTCTTTGTGGCCATACTCGCCGGCCTCCCGCTATCTGTCATAGGTAGTATGCTGCATTGGCCAGCCGTCATTCTATTCGTCATCTATTGTGCCACCATCATCGCCCTCGCAGCCTACATGGGCCGCGCGACAGAAAGCCTCGCCATCGTAGCAGGACCACGAATCGGCGGATTGCTCAACGCCACATTCGGCAACGCGGTAGAGCTGATCATCTCCATCTTCGCCTTAAAAGCAGGACTCATCAGCGTCGTCCTAGCCTCACTGACCGGTTCCGTACTCGGAAACCTCCTGCTCGTCGGAGGCTTATCCTTCTTCGTCGGCGGCCTAAAATACAAACGGCAGAAATTCAACGTCCACGACGCCCGCCATAACGCCGGACTGCTCATCTTCGCCGTCGTCGTTGCTTTTGTATTCCCGGAAGTCTTCTCCTTTAAGCTCGAAGACCAGGAATCACTCACACTAAGCATCTGGGTATCCGTCATCATGATTGCCCTATACTTAGCCGCACTCTATTTCAAACTCGTCTCCCATCGAGGCGTTTATCAATCCGAACACGAAGAAGGCCACGAGCACGAAACAGCCGAATGGACAAAAGGCCGCGCCATGCTCGTACTCGCACTCGCAACAGCCGCCGTCGCCTATGTATCAGAGAAACTCGTCCATACATTTGAAGAAGTCGGCCAAACACTAGGATGGAGCGAAGTCTTCATCGGCGTCATCATCGTCGCCATCGTCGGTAACGCAGCCGAGCACGCTTCCGCGATCATCATGGCCTACAAAAATAAAATGACCGTCGCCGTCGAAATCGCCGTAGGCTCCACCTTGCAAATCGCCATGTTCGTCGCACCCGCACTAGTACTCGTATCACTCTTGTTCCCGCAGCCCATGGCACTCGTCTTCTCGCTGCCCGAACTCGTCTCCATGGTACTCGCCGTCTTCCTCACCATCTCGCTCACCAGCGACGGCGACACCAACTGGTTCGAAGGCCTCACCCTCCTCGCCGCCTACCTCATCATGGGCGTAGGATTCTACCTTCTCTAAAAAAAGCCAACACAAAAGGGGTCCGATACCGGACCCCTTTCTTACTTCTCCAAATAACAACACCAATCAAAAACATAATGAGTCCAAACCCATTTAAAACAACCAATATAATACCGAAGGTCATCATCTCAATCCGGATCAAGTACTCCATTACACCGAAGGTGATCATCTCGTTACCAGACCTCAGGTTAGCCTCGAAGAACATGTTCGCTATTTCCGTCCAAGAACCAAACCCATCTCGGTACCAGACCTCAGGTTAGCCTCGAAGAACATGTCAGCCATTCTCCGCCAAAGAACTAAAACCAAGCTAAACAACCAAACCAATCATTCTACGTATATTTTCCCTCTTTTTCTGATAAAGTGATAACAGAAGGCAAGAAAGGGTGGTTATAATGAATTCTTATATAATGATTGGGAACTTTCCGCTGAAATCGGACGTGCTTTTCCTGCTGGTATCTGGATTAGCGGCTTATGTTCTTTTATATGTTCTACTCCGAAATGACGGGCATAGAAAAGATATGCTGAACATCCTTTCCAACTCCGTCATCACAGGATTGGCGGTATGGAAGTTTTCCTATGTGCTGTTCCATCCTTCTGCAGCATTGAATAACCCACTCAATATTCTTTACTTTTCAGGTTCTACTCCAGGCATCTTGATTGGAGCAATAGCTGGGATAGCGATTTTGCTCGTATCCATACGTAAGCAAAAGCTCCCATTCACCGCTCTCTTTTTTTCAGCAACATACGCCTTCACTATCTTTTACGCACTCTATTTCGCACTTCGCTATATGCTGGCTGAACAGAATACAGCCGAAGGAATACTATCGCTTCTTATGTTCGCTGCTTCCGTTTATCTTACGTTTGTAAAAAGCCGGGACATTCGCAATGCGTCACTCGCGCTGGTCGGTATCAGTCTTGTTTTCACGATGGCCAATGCATCGCCTTCTGTCAAAAAGGCTGAGCAGCCAAAAGCCATTGAAACGAAAGCAGCCACAATAGGGATAAAACCAGGAAACAAAGCACCAAACTTTGAACTAGAGACGCTGGACAGTAAAACGATGAATCTGTCCGATCAAAAAGGAAAAGTCGTGTTCGTCAATATTTGGGCAACCTGGTGCCCGCCCTGCCGTGCGGAGATGCCTGAAATGCAAGCCTTTTATAAGAAGTACGGCGGTAATGAAGCCGAAATACTTGCCGTTAACCTGACAGACAGCGATTCGCGTGAAGCGGCCCGAAAATTTGCGAAAGAAAACAAACTCACATTCCCGGTCTTATTAGATACAGAAGGAACAGTCGGTTCTGCCTATCGAGCCGTCACGATTCCCACCACCTACATCATCAACAAAGACGGCATTATCACAAACAGACACATCGGTCCGATGGACGCGAATACCATGGAAAACTACCTGCAGCAGGCACAATAGAAAAAAGGCAGATCAAGGACGGCCCTGATCTGCCTTTTTATATTAAAAAACGAATTCAACACTATTGATACCTGCGCCTCATCCTCTTCACCTTCACAAACTCCCCGACAAAGCGGTCCAGTTCGTCATCCATATACAAAAAATAATAACGGTGATGGTGGCCGTCTTTCATGTCTGACAATCGGCAGTTTAACTGGCGGTCCAGCTGTCTGCGGGATACGTCAAGTGAATACATTCTTCCATGGTTAGGAATATCAATCTGCAAATCATGCAGGAAAGGGAGTTCTTTAAAAAGGTAAACAGATAAATCCAGGAGAAGTTCGTACACATGGTCTTCCGATTCTAAATAATGAAGGTATTCTTCTTTAGTGGATGGTACATGAGGGTTGTAACGTTTAAAGGTGGAATAATCGCCGAAAAAAACAAGCTTGGCACGGGATTGCTCAAGTTCATAATGTTTCATGAACTTGCTGGCCTTCATTTTAGAAACAGCGGTTCTAAATCGATAGGAATTGCGGATCGCCTGGTGTTCATCTGAACCATGCTGAATTTGGGAAGCATTAAAAGACAAAGCGGTGTCCTCTACTAGATGGCCAACCTTAAACGTATCTTTCACAAAAAACATCGAAAACGATTTTCGTTTCATGACAGCTTCTGCCTCCCTCGCACTTTCTCGCTCTTTTAGTATACGACGAAAACAATAAAAACCCAAGTAGGGAACAGCCGACAAAATTCAACTTTTTAACGGCTGTTTCGCCTCTCGTTCTTCTTTCGAATAAATGATCTGCATCGGACTTCCTCCGACAAACGCACCGGCAGGAACGTCCTTATGAACAAGCGTTCCGGCAGACACGATCGCCCCATCCCCGATCGTAACGCCGGGAAGGATCGTCGAGTTCGCACCGATCATGACTTCATCCCCGATAATGACATCGCCGAGACGATATTCGTGGACCAAATACTCATGAGCCAGTATGGTCGTGTTGTATCCGATAACCGTGTTGCGTCCGACCGTAATACGTTCCGGAAACATCACGTCCAGCATGACCATCAGCGCGAATGCCGTATCCTCTCCCACCTTCATTCGGAGAAACGTCCGGTAAATCCAGTTCTTCATCGGAAGAAAAGGGGTATACCGGGCGACCTGGATGGCGGCAAAATTCTTCGCAACCTTCCAGAACGGCACCGTTTTGTACACTTGATATAGTGAGTTCTTGCCTTTAACCGGATAGCGTTCCGTTCTGCGCACTTATCTCTCTCCTAAGTAACCTAACAGGTCTGTCATATGATCGAGCATCACGTCTGGCTCGAACTGCTGCAAATATTCCTGGCCGCGGATCGTCCATGATACCCCAGCTGTTTTCGTCCCAGCGTTTTTGCCTGATAGAATGTCATACTTGCTGTCTCCTACCATGATTGCCTTTTCAGGCGGTGATTGAAGGAGGACCAGCGCTTTTTGCACCGGCTCAGGATCTGGCTTCGCGCGCTCTACGTCATCCAACGTCACGACCGTGCTGAAGAATTTGTCCAGTCCGACAAGCTTCAGCCCCATCTCGACCGTATTCCGCATTTTTGTCGTCACGATGCCGAGCTTGTAGCCTTTTTTATACAATTCTTCTACCGTTTCAAAAACTCCTTCAAACTCTTCTACTAAATCGTCATGGTTCGCAATATTATGCTCACGGTACACATCGACCAGCTCCTGAACCTGGTCCTTGCTGAAATGCTCCATCGTCTCAACGAGCGGCATCCCCATCAGCGGCAGGACGTGCTCACGGTTATATTGCTCTGGGAAAAATTTATCAAGCGTGTATAGAAAAGACGCGATAATCAGTTCGTTCGTATTAATCAACGTCCCATCCAGGTCAAACAATACGGTATCAATTTGTTTCATAGCTGTGCTTCCTTTCTCGTTGTATGTGTTTTAGTATGCTCCACTTTCGTCCAAACCGCTGCGACGATCATCGTCAGCAAAATTGCCGTGGAAAGCCGGATGATCAGAAGCGGCAGAACCGGTATGCCGAGCGGTACAAAAATGAGTGTATCTTCGACGACGGCATGACAGCTGACAAGAAAAATGAAGGCAAGATACAGGTCCTTTTTCGAGACGTTATCTTCCTTCGCTGCCTGTATCATCACACCCGCTCCGAACGCGAGTCCGATCGTCAAACCAGCTGCCATCGTCATCGAAGTGTTACGCTTCATGCCGAGCAGCTTCAGTGCTGGCGCCATCATGTCAGAAATGGTGTTCAGCCAGCCTTTATCTTTTAAGTACTGCATCACGATCATAAGCGGGATGACGATTAACGCGATCTGCCCGATCCCGGTGAGCGCCTTTTCTACACCAGAGAAAATAATTTCCCACCAGCCGTCAGGCAGCTGCTCTTGTTTCGGCACGAGACCGTAATGCGCCATTTTGCTTCCGCCATCCCAAAACGTACTGATCATGAACGCGGAGATAACCGCAAGCCCGATTCTGACCGTCACGATTACCCAAATCTTCACACCGACACTAGCGGCGACACTCGATTCAATGAGCAGGTTGTGAGAAAACGAGAGCATGACAGCCAGTATGAAGACATGCTTCACGGTCAATGTATCAAGCGTTAAAATGCCGCCGATCCCCGCATACAGATTGATCAAGTTTCCGAGCACAAGCGGTATCGCCGCCTCTCCGGGCAGCCCGATCCACTTCATCGCAGGACTGAGCAGCTGGATCAGCCAGCCCATAACAGGCGTATGGCTGAGAATGGTGATGAATAAGGTAACCGGAAAGATAATCTTTCCGAGTGTCCATGTTGTTTTAAGCCCGGCGGCGGCGCCTTTTTTGATCGTCTCCATCTACATCCTTCTCTCTATCCAGATAGCGAAAGGTTGAATAGCCCGCTACACGACGGTAAATCAAAGCAATCACTGCTGCGGCTATCCACACGAGCGACATGACCTGTGCAATTCGAAGCGATTCTGTGAGCATAAGGCTGTCTGTGCGCAGCCCTTCAATAAAGAATCGGCCAGCAGAATACCAAATAAGATACGTGAGGAACAGCTCGCCACGGCGCAGGTTTACCTTTCGCAATGCGATCAGGACGAACACACCGAGCAGGTTCCATAGTGATTCATATAAAAACGTTGGATGATAGTACGTGCCGTCAATGTACATCTGGTTGATGATAAAGTCTGGCAGGTAAAGCGACTCTAGAAACGAGCGGGTCACCTCGCTGCCATGTGCTTCCTGATTCATGAAGTTGCCCCAGCGGCCGATCGCCTGGCCTAATAGAATACTAGGCGCCGCGATGTCAACCAGCTTCCAAAACGAAATCTTTTTCGCCCGTGAGAAAAAATATCCTGTCAAGAACGACCCGATCAGCGCACCGTGAATGGCGATCCCGCCTTCCCAAATCGCGATGATTTTTTCAGGATTCGCACTGTAAAAATCCCATTTAAACGCAACATAATACAAACGGGCGCAAATGATCGCGACCGGAATAGCAATCATAACCACATCAACAAACGTGTCCTTCGCCAAACCTCGGCGCTCGGATTCTCTTACAGCAAGCCAAAGCCCAAGCAGCGCACCGAGTCCAATAATGACGCCATACCAGTAAATCGTGATCGGACCAAGTTCAAGGGCAACCCGGTCGATCGGCTGAATAGATGATTCCATATTCTCCACGTCCTTTTTTTCTTATCAGGGTCTTAAAAAAACCTGGCTGACGCAAACCCTAAGTCAGCCTTAGATGATCTTTTGCTTTATTCCTAAACCGGTTGACTGCGGCGATGATGTTAAACTCTTTCTAACACTATTAAAAATCCTCTTCGTCCGTTGTTTCGATCACATTCGTGAGACGCTCTGAAAACTGTTTCGCCGCGTTCATGCCCATTCGCTTCAGACGGAAGTTCATCGCTGCCACCTCGATAATGACAGCCAAGTTTCGCCCAGGACGGACCGGCACGGTAAGAATCGGCACCTCCGTGTCCAAAATTTGCATCATCTCATCTTCAAGGCCGAGGCGGTCGTAAATCTTTTTCGGATCCCACGTCTCCAGGTTGATGACGAGCGCGATTTTCTTATAGTTGCGTATCGCTCCTGCTCCGAATAGCGTCATCACGTTAATGATGCCAAGGCCGCGGATTTCAAGCAGGTGCTGAATTAGCTCAGGGGCGCTTCCGATCAGTGTGTCTTCATCTTCCTGGCGAATTTCAACGGAATCATCCGCAACAAGACGATGCCCGCGCTTGACGAGCTCCAGCGCTGTTTCACTTTTCCCGACTCCGCTGTTGCCTGTGATCAGGACACCGATGCCGTAAATATCCACAAGGACGCCGTGCATCGCCGTCGTTGGAGCCAAACGGCTTTCCAAGTAGTTCGTCAGGCGGCTCGAAAGCCTTGTTGTAGTCAGCTTGGAACGCATGATCGGCACACCCGATTTGTGCGATGCCTTCAGCAACTCTTTCGGCACCTCCATATCGCGCGTGATGATAATGCCCGGTGTTTCATCTGTACATAGCAGGTTCAGCCGCTCCATCCTTGCATCTGCATCAAGCTCGGTTAAAAACGACAGCTCCGTTTTCCCTAGAAGCTGCAGCCGCTCTGCCGGATAAAAGGTAAAATATCCTGCCATCTCAAGTCCTGGACGAGACAGATCACTCGTCGTAACTGAGCGGTGAACCCCTTCCTCTCCGCTTACAAGCTCAAGCTGAAATTTATCAATGATTTCTTTCGTATGTACTCTTGCCATCATGTCCTCCTAACCGGAATTCCCTGGTCAAATGATGATTCTATTGTATCACTTTAGGGTGTGGAACGCATAACTAGCCTGCTTTGTTATCTCGTGCCTCTTTCAACCCGCTATGTATGGAAAACTCGGCTGACACGAAGCACTTTGTTCGTCAACTTTTTGACTGCGTCGAAATCCTTCACTGTAAAAAGTGATAACTTCCTAAAGTACAAGAAAAGGATGACACCATCAACCGGCATCATCCTTCATTTCGTTTCATTTTTGTTTTGATCGAATATCACGCGCTGGACGACGATGTTGGCCAGTGACAGAAGCAGGGCGGCACCAAGCGCCATGCCAAATCCGTCGATGACGAACGACGGCCCCATCACCCACGAGGTTAGCATCAACAGCGAGGCGTTAATAACGATTAGAAAAAGTCCGAGTGACAGCACGGTAACAGGAAGCGTGAGCAAGATCAGGATCGGCTTGAGCACAGCATGAAAAACAGACAGCAATATGCTGGCGACAAGGGCCGATATCGTACTTTTTATATAAAAGGCTTCAAAGAATCCCGCTATCGCCATAAGAAGAGCCGTGTTGATCAGCCACGAAGCGATGACTCTCACTCTATTCTTCTCCCTCAAGCGGGATGACTGCCATCGCAATCACATATCCGATCAATAAAGGGATAAAAGCGGTGAAGATGCCGATCAGCACAACGCCTATCCTCACAAGAGCAGCGTCTATTTCAAAGTACCGTGCAATGCCAGAACAAACACCTGCTAGAATTTGATCTTCTGTCCGCACTAACTTTTTCATGTGACAGCCACCCCTTTTGAAATTTAATGCTCTTCTTTTAAACGCAGCAGCGAAATCGAGCCGGTTTTCGCCTCCGCTTCCACCTTAAACTGCGGAGATGAGCCTTTGTTCGCGATAAAGGATAAATACTTTTTGGCGACTTCCTTTTTCTCTTCTTTCACTTCAAGCGAATCGAAATCGCATACAAAACCTCCAACCATTGTTTTCAGCTCTGCATCGATCTCCATCTCGCCAGGCAGCTCTGCTTCTATTTTACCGGTCACCGTCTTAAAATATGCCGATCCTTCAGCCGCTGAAGCGAGCCTGCAATAAATAGAGCCGTTCATCGTTTCAGCCCGCACCTGCTTGGCATCAAGCGTCAACCGAAGCGCTCCGTTCATCGTTTCAGCATCCGCTTCATCAAAACGGCAGTCCTTAACGGTCAGTGTGCCGTTCGCAGTTTCTCCTTTAAATTTCGTTCCACGGCATTCCGCGATCGAGATGGAACCGATCGTTGCCTTTGCATGCAGGGTGCTCGCCTCACAATCGCTCAGTTTGATGGAGCCATTAAACGTCGCAAGCTTAATGTCATCGAACGCATAGCGCGGAATCGAGATGACGGCGTTCACCTTTTGATGCTTGTTGCGAGAATAGAACCTGAGCTTCGTCGCGTCGCAATCGTAGAACGTCTCATTGCGGAACTTCGTTTTAGCCGACGACCCTTCAGGAACCTTATACACATGGGCATCGCATTCGATCTGCACATCGTTTCGGTCCCATGGCAGCATCGTGATCGATCCGTTATATACTTCAACATCAATATGCTGAAACATGACATGACTGTCGGAAAACACATAATGGACAGCCTCTGACGGCCCGAAATTCAGATCAAAGTCCGCCGTTTTAATGCGCTGGACGACACGATCAAAAAACTTGGCCATTTTATAGCCAGTAGAAGGAACCTTAACCGCCGTTCCGCCAGATGGTGCACCGGCTGATTTCATGGGATTCTTTACGCTGAACGACCGTTTGCTGCCGACGGCATAAAGCAGTTTTTCCGCTTCTTCCGCTGAAATTTTGCCCTCAGCGAGCATATTTAAAATCATCTTCTTCTCTTCCATAACAGGACGCCCCCCTGATTTTGTCCATAGTACCGGCGTCAGGCAGATTCATGATGTCTAGTATTCTTAGCCGATCGTGTTTACGTTTGGATAAGCACCTTTATTCCTTTAACAATATTCCAGATGGCGACGATTAATGACAGAATCCCGAACAGCAATGCGCTCAAAATGATTGAACCTGTACTATACCCTGATTCGAACACGATAATGATGCCAAGCGGGATGGCTATAGCCGGAAAGATGTGTGACATGAAGCTTTTTCTCGCATGCTCTGTCACTTCGTTGTCCTCTGAAACAAAATAAACGACAACAGGAAACAAAAACGGTGCAAAGAAAATACTAAAATAGCATAATGACGAAATAATTTTCGCTGTGTTGCTCTTCATCATTTTATTCCCCTTTTATCTTCTCTTTTTCAAATAAACTTCCTTTTTATTTGCAGCCATTCGACAGATGTTCTTATATTCCGTATGATTATGACAGCTATTTATTACGTTTAAGGAGGACATTCGCATTGTCTCGTTATTTAAAACCATTGTTTCTATTCGCCACCGTATTTATTTTGTCTGGCGTTATTTATATGATTGCCGAAGAACCAAGCGGCAGTCTTTCTTTTCTGGAAAAGCTTTTGGCCGCATTAGTAAGCTTTCTTCTTATCGCTGGCATTAACTATGCCGTTTACCGATTTATACGCTTTATCTGGAGAGGATAGTACGGCCACCCTGCTTTCGTCAAGGCAGCTATAGCCAATCAGACACACCCATTCCAAACAATGTCATTTTATCATATTATGTAAAATGATTTTGGAAAATATATTCTCTGCTCGAATACACTATGGAATAGACCATTTCATCATTACGATGTGTATCGATTTGAAAATGGAGGATTATTCATGGAAAATCACGTGCTGTCTCTGTCTGACGGAAGAACGCTCGGTTTCGGGGACTACGGAAATAAAGATGGGCTGCCCGTTCTGCTCTTTCACGGCACCCCTTCGTCCCGTGTCCATCCTTTTATACAGCTTCTCGAAGAAATGGCGAAAGAGATGCCGTTTCCTCCAATTCGGATTATTGCCATAGAACGTCCAGGCTACGGCCTTTCTACTCCGAAGCAGGGGAGGACGATCGAAAATGTTGTTACAGACACCAAGCTTTTGCTGCGCTATTTAAAGATTGATCAGTTCAGCACGATCGGTATCTCCGGCGGCGCTCCCTATGCGCTTGCCTGTGCGGCAGACATGCCGGACAGAGTACAAAAAGTGGCCGTGATCAGCGGCATGGGACCCCTTCATGTACGTGAGCTCCTCTTATCTCATTCCAAAGAAGACCAGATCGGCTTCTTAAGCGCATTTCAATCTCCTGACGGTTTACGCAAGTTTGTGCAATATGCGCAAAAGAACCCGGAAGCTTTCGTGAAATCTCAATATGATCAGCTTCACGCAAGCGAAAAGAAAAACATGACAAAGGAAATCCTCAACATTTACACGAAAACCATCAGTGAAGCGACACGCACTCCATGGGGCATGATCGACGACTATAAGAACTTCCTTACACCATGGCCGTTCGATCCCGCTACCTTAAAAACGTTCGTTAAGCTATGGCACAGCGACGAAGATGACAGCGTGCCTGTAAATCATGCGCGTCACATGCACCGAGTCATCCCGAACTCGGAATACACCGAACTCAAAGGACTCAGCCACCTTGCCTCAATCTTTGCCCCGCTGCCGGAAGTGCTTGAATTTCTAACAATGCGGCAAGTGAACGAATCAAGCAATCTAGAAAATGGATAAAAAACAAATCAATCAACAAAAAAACGCCGAATGCAAGGTGCATTCGGCAATTTTATTGAACTGCATTTTTGTTAGTTCATTTCTCTAATATGAATTCTTACAGATAGCAGATTTCCGTTCCCGTTATTTCACTGTCTCTTTTTCTTTTAGCTTCGCACTCATCCGCTTTTTATCGCGCTTTAAGATCGGCGCGAGGTAGCGTCCGGTATGTGACGCTTCTACTTTCGCGAGCTCTTCTGGCGTTCCGGTTCCAACAACAGTCCCGCCTTTATCGCCGCCCTCTGGCCCCATGTCAATCAAATAATCACACTGCTTGATCACGTCAAGGTTATGCTCGATCACTAGGACAGAATCGCCATTGTCGACGATACGCTGTAGTACTTTCAACAGGCGGGAGATGTCATCGACGTGCAAGCCTGTTGTCGGCTCATCCAAAATGTAGATCGTCTTGCCAGTCGAACGCTTATGAAGCTGGCTCGCTAGCTTCACACGCTGCGCTTCTCCGCCTGAAAGTGTGGTAGCAGACTGTCCGAGCTTGATGTAGCCAAGACCGACATCTAGAATCGTTTCCATCTTGCGCCGAATTTTCGGGATGTTCGCGAAGAAATCAACCGACTCTTCTACTGTCATGTCCAGAATATCCGCAATGCTCTTGCCTTTGTATTTCACTTCAAGGGTCTCACGGTTATACCGCTTGCCGTGGCAGATTTCACACGGTACATACACGTCTGGCAGGAAATGCATCTCGATCTTAATGATCCCATCTCCGCGGCAGGCTTCACAGCGTCCGCCTTTCACATTAAACGAGAATCGTCCCTTCTTGTAGCCGCGCACCTTTGCTTCATTCGTTGAAGCGAACACATCGCGGATGTCATCAAACACTCCCGTATACGTGGCCGGGTTTGACCGTGGCGTACGTCCGATCGGCGACTGGTCGATATCGATAACCTTATCCACATGCTCAAGACCTTTAATCGCTTTATGTGCACCTGGTTTATCCTTCGCTTTATGCAGCTTCTGCGCCAACGCCTTATGCAGGATCTCGTTGACGAACGTACTTTTACCAGAGCCAGAAACACCCGTTACACCAGTAAAAATGCCAAGCGGGATCTTCACGTTCGCATTCTTTAAGTTGTTCTCGCTCATGCCAAGCACTTCAATATAGCGTCCGTCCGGCTGACGGCGTTCCGCTGGAAGAGAAATAAACTTCTTGCCTGATAAATATTGTCCGGTCAGTGAATTCGGGTCCTCCATGATTTCCTGAGGCGTTCCCTGTGCGGTAATCGTTCCGCCATGCGCGCCGGCACCTGGACCGATATCAATAATATAATCGGCTGCAAACATCGTATCTTCGTCATGCTCGACGACGATCAGTGTGTTCCCGAGGCTTCTCATCTCTTCCAACGTCCGGATGAGACGGTCGTTATCACGCTGATGCAAGCCGATTGACGGCTCGTCCAAAATGTAAAGGACGCCCATCAAACGGGAACCGACCTGTGTCGCGAGCCTGATTCTCTGCGCTTCCCCTCCGGATAGCGTCCCGGCTGCACGGCTGAACGTTAAATAGTCCAGACCGACGTTGATAAGAAAGCCAGAACGGTCAATGATTTCGCGCAGAATGAGCTTGGCGATCGCCTGCTCTTTTTCTGTCAGCTCCAGGCTGCTGAAGAACTTGTTCGCTTCTGTGATGGAAAGCTGAGTCGTCTCACCGATATGCTTGCCGTTGATTAAGACTGACAACGCTTCTTTCTTTAATCGGTGGCCTTTGCATTTTGGACAAGGCTTTTGTGCCATGTATCCTTCCATTTGCTCACGAATATAGTCAGAGCTCGTTTCGCGGTAACGCCGTTCAATATTGGAAAGCACGCCTTCGAAAATGATTTCGTTCTTACGCACCTGTCCGAAATCATTACGGTACGTGAAAAGTATGCGGTCCTTCGTGCTACCGTTTAGAATTTTATCGATCTGATCTTTCGGCAGCTCTTCTACCGGAACCTCCATGTCGATGCCGAAATGTGTGGCGATGCTCTCAAGCAGCTGCGGGTAATATTGCGATGAAACCGGCTCCCATGGTGCGATGGCATGATCCTTGAGCGAACGCGACCAATCGGGAATAACGAGTTCGGAGTCGACTTCTAGCTTCACACCGAGTCCGTCACACGACTGGCAGGCACCGAACGGGCTATTGAACGAAAACAGTCTAGGCTCAAGCTCACCGATCGAGAAACCGCAATACGGACAGGCATGATTTTGAGAGAATAAAAGCTCTTCCTCGCCCATCACGTCGACGATCACGCTTCCTTCTGCTAGATTCAGAGCTGTTTCGAGTGAGTCAGATAAACGAGTCATGATGCCTTCTTTTATGACGATGCGGTCAACGACCACTTCGATCGAATGCTTTTTGTTCTTTTCAAGCGAGATTTCTTCCGACACCTCACGCATCTCGCCATCAATACGGACACGGACGTATCCTTGTTTCTTGATGTCTTCGAGCACTTTTACATGCTCGCCTTTTCGGCCCGATACGACGGGAGCGAGGATCTGAAGCTTCGTTCGCTCCGGATATTCCAGTATCCGGTCAACCATCTGCTCAATCGTCTGCGACGTGATCTCCACACCGTGTGTCGGACAAACCGGACGGCCGATACGGGCGAACAACAGGCGCAAGTAGTCGTAAATTTCGGTAACCGTCCCGACGGTAGAACGCGGGTTGCGGCTCGTCGTTTTCTGATCAATGGAAATGGCCGGAGAAAGCCCCTCGATCGAATCGACGTCCGGCTTGTCCATTTGCCCGAGAAATTGGCGGGCATAGGCAGACAAAGATTCTACGTATCTGCGCTGGCCTTCCGCATAGATCGTATCAAATGCGAGCGATGATTTCCCGGATCCGGACAAGCCTGTCAGGACAACAAGCTTGTCACGTGGAACCGTCACATCTATATTTTTTAAGTTATGGGCGCGAGCACCCTTGACGGTTAAATTTTGGTTGGCTGCCAATGTGGATCATCCTTCCGCTTTCAGTTCAAGAATCAAGTCACGAAGCTCTGCGGCTCGTTCGAACTGAAGGTTCTTTGCCGCATCTTTCATCTCTTTTTCCATGCGTTCGATGAAAGCTTCGCGGTCTTTTTTGCTCATTTTCTGTTTTGGTGCGGCTGTACCGTACGTGCCCGAATCCTCTGAAGCCTGCGTCGCACGGATTACATCGCGCACTTCTTTCTTGATCGTTGTCGGCGTGATGCCGTGTTCTTCGTTATAAGCGATCTGTGTCTGACGACGCCGCTGCGTTTCTTCAATCGCCACCTGCATCGAACGAGTCATGTTGTCAGCGTACAGGATAACATGGCCGTTCGCGTTACGCGCCGCGCGTCCGATCGTCTGGATCAGCGACCGGTCGGAGCGGAGAAATCCTTCTTTATCCGCATCAAGAATCGCAACGAGCGAAACCTCTGGAATATCGAGCCCTTCCCGCAGCAGGTTGATCCCGACCAGCACATCGAACACGCCAAGACGCAGATCGCGTATGATCTGAATTCGCTCTAGCGTCTTGATCTCAGAATGCAAATAACGCACTTTAATGCCTAGCTCAAGCAGGTAATCAGTCAGATCCTCAGACATTTTTTTCGTTAATGTCGTCACTAACACTCTTTCGTTGTTCTCTGTGCGGGCATTGATCTCACCGACAAGGTCATCGATTTGGCCTTTGATCGGCCGCACTTCGACCGTCGGATCAAGCAGTCCAGTCGGACGGATGATCTGCTGAATCGGTTCTGGCGCATGCTCGAGCTCATAAGGACCAGGTGTGGCTGATACATAAATGTGCTGGAACTTGTTGTACCGCTCGAATTCATCAAATGTCAGCGGCCTGTTGTCCTTCGCTGATGGCAATCGGAATCCGTGTTCAACAAGCACGTTCTTTCTCGCCTGGTCACCGTTATACATCCCGCGAATTTGCGGCAGTGTAACGTGCGACTCGTCGATCACGATAAGCGAGTCATCTGGAAAATAATCGAGCAGCGTATACGGTGTGCTGCCGATCGGCCGGAGCGTCAAATGCAACGAATAGTTCTCGATGCCTGAGCAGAAACCCATCTCGGCCATCATCTCAAGATCATAGCGCGTGCGCTGCTCCAAACGTTGCGCTTCTAACAGCTTACCCGCTTCGTTCAGCTCTTTTAAGCGTTCTTCCAATTCGGCTTGTATTCTGACGATCGCAAGCTTCATCTTTTCTTCGCGTGTAACGAAGTGGGATGCCGGGAAGATGGCCACATGGCTGCGTTCGCCGAGTATTTCTCCGGTTAACGCATCCACTTCAGTGATGCGGTCGATCTCATCACCGAAAAATTCAACGCGCAAACAATGCTCATCACGTGATGCCGGAAAGATCTCGACAACGTCTCCGCGAACACGGAACGTTCCGCGTGTGAAGTTGATGTCGTTTCGGTTGTATTGCGTATCAACCAGGTCACGCAACAGCTGGTCGCGGTCCTTCTCCATGCCTGTGCGCAGTGAAATCACGAGGCTTTTGTATTCTTCCGGCGAACCGAGGCCGTAAATGCAGGAAACCGATGCGACGATGATGACGTCGTTGCGCTCGAACAAAGATGATGTCGCCGAGTGGCGGAGCTTGTCGATCTCATCATTGATGCTCGCATCTTTTTCGATATAGGTGTCCGAATGCGCGATATACGCTTCCGGCTGGTAATAATCATAGTACGAAACAAAATACTCAACAGCATTGTTCGGAAAGAACTCCTTCAATTCGCTGTAAAGCTGTCCGGCCAATGTTTTGTTATGGGCGATCACAAGCGTCGGCTTGTTCACTTCCTTGATCACATTGGAGATGGTAAACGTCTTTCCTGTACCGGTCGCACCGAGTAAGGTCATTTTCTTTTTGCCTTCATTCAGCCGTTCTATCAGCTGCCTTATGGCTTCTGGCTGGTCGCCCTGAGGCGTGTATTTTGATACAATTTCAAACGGTTTGCTCAACGTTCTGTACCCCCGTTCCTAAAATATGGCTGTAAAAAGTATAGCATATGAATTAGGCGTTTTCCTAATATTTACGAACAGATATTCGCAGAAATTATTGGGAACTTTTCAAATCATTATTCTTTCGTTAGACTGAAGAAGGAAACGATAAACATTTGAAAACTTTGTTTTATTAAAGAAATCAGCGAAGCTGTTGATCTGCGTTACAGGTGCACGCTTTCCGCGGGGTGAGCGGTGAGCCCCTTCGCTAGCCAAGCGCCATTGAAGGGTCTCACCTGTCTCACTCATCCCGCTGGAGTCGGCACCTTTCACTCCGATCAACTTTCAGTGAAGTATTCGAAGGTGATTTAAGTCATTCAGAATATTACTTTAACAATCATACAAAAAATGCTTTAAGAGTCTAAGGATCACATGCAACAATTTTTAGGTAATAGCCTTTAATACTAAAGGAGATACATTATGGAAAGTATCTATGTTTTGGTTGGGATGGCGATTGGTGTGCTGTCTGGTTTTTTTGGTGTTGGGGGCGGGTTTATTTTGACGCCGCTGCTGATTTTGTTTGGGTTCCCGCCTGTTACGGCGATTGGGACGAGTCTGATGTATTCGATTGGCACGAGCGTTTCTGGCGTGTATGCTCATTTGAAAATGAACAATATTTTTTGGAAAACGGCTGCTGTCCTTGGCGTGATAGGGGTGGCGGCCACACAGGCGGCTCATCCTCTCGTATTGTGGCTTGAGGCGGAAAAGCTGGACAAGACGGTCATCCCCATTCTTTACATCATCTTGCTCGGCTATTTTGCTCTTTCCCTGTTAATGAAGTCTTCAAAACAAGAAGGCGGAAGAGGAACGTTTCGATTTTCTTGGGCAAAAGCGTTATTTATCGGATTTACAGGCGGTTTTCTCTCCACGACGCTTGGTGTTGGCGGCGGGTTTATCATGGTGCCATTGCTCATTTCAATGATGCATCTTCCCGCGCGCAAAGCGGTAGGGACAAGCCTTGTGAGCGTGTTCGCCATCGTGACAGCAGGCTTCATTTCGTACGCGTACTCTACACCGCTTGACTTTAAGCTCGGCGCGTTCTTGATTATCGGTGCCCTTATCGGCGGACAGCTGGGTGCGAAGCTGACTTCCATCTATGATGACAGACAGATCAAGAACTACCTCGGACTGCTGTATGTGGTCACGCTTCTATCTGTAGTGATGAAGCTGATGAACCAGGACGAAGCGGGCATCATGGTGCTCGGCGGATATGTTTCCTTTCTATTGTTGCTTTTCGTAAAAGACACGATTTCTTATCAGCGGCGAAAAACGTCTCCTACCAACTAGGGGACGTTTTTTAATTAAAGAAAACTTGGCTGACGCCTTGTCTTTTAGTCAGCCTTAGTTGCCCTTTTTTATATTTTTTTCCTAAACTTTTTGACTGCGTCGAATTCCTTCACTGTTAAAAAGTTATCTTTCTTAAAGTAAAAAAAATAGACGGCAGAAATTATCCGCTGTCTATCTTACTTTTTTATTTTGTTTTTTAAAGATTTTCAGGCCGAGCCAAAAGCCTACTGCGGTCGAAACGAGCGCAATAATCTGCTGTCCCAGCGGGCGATTAAAACCGTCGAAGCCGAAAACTAGAATCAGCAGCGTAATCAATAATGGTACATATTTGGAGAACAGGACACGGTTAAACAATAGCAGAAAAAATACCGGCAGCAGACCTGCCAGAATATACTCAAGCATGAATCAAAATTCCCCTCTCACTGCCGCACACCAGCGGCAGACTTCACTCATACCCTCTATTATAAACGAAAAGTAGTGAACTGTTGCGAATGATGTGTGAAGAATTTGAAGCAGCCTGTCTATCATCAGTAAAATAGTTTGTTCATGCAAACAAAATACCCCCTTGTGCCGCTGCCAAGGGGGTGATTCATTTACTCGCTGATGATTTTTTTATCGCGGCTTAGTATCTCAATCTTGTAATCATCTCCTCGCACTTTTTTCTTCATCTCATCTTCCTGAAGAAATTGTATGACCTTGTTATGCAGGTCACGTGCGAAGGATTCAGCATCTGGATCGGTGCTCTTCACTTCTGTCCGAATCTCAATTCGTGGTGAAGGATGTACCGAATAACCGAGTCCCGTAACGCGATAATCCTTCTTGCCCATCAGGTCAACGCTGATCGCGCTAAGAATATCGGACCATCTGCCTTCTTGCTCCTGTTTCGCTAGATTGATTTTATATACTTCGATCGGCATTTCCTTAAATCCAGCATCCTTCACCGTGCTGCGTATAAGGGATTTTATTTCCGGCACTCTTTTTTCTGTATCGACTATCTCTATTTGAACCCGCTTGTCATCTAGATCAGGGGAAGCTGTGTTCACATCCACTTGCCTTACACTTATTCCTGCTTTAGCAAGAGCAGCTTTAATGCTTTCACGCAGCGTTTCGGCGTCCTTTTCCCACTGCATCCACTCTGGACTTTGCGGCTCATCAACATATTCTATCGATTGATAAACCTTCACTCGGTAGGCATCCAGTCCGTTTTTCGCTAACAAGGATTCTGCTATTTTTTCCACTTCGTATTTCACTTTTCGATAATACTGATCTGAACCAACTATACTGATCATCATTTCTTTTTTCGGCTGATATGTTACTCCCACAGCATCAATGTTGTACTTCTTCTCTCTCAATTCCTCGTGAACGAGTTGAACAGGATCCTTTTCATGAAACATGAGGCTGAGCAGCGGCAGCTTGGAGACGGTCTCTGCAAATGCGGGTGAGATGTTTACAGCTGTAAAGAAACTTCCGATAATAACAGCTGCGGCTATAGCCGTTCCCATCACCTTGTTAATGGGTTTTCGCACCGATTTTTTCTTCTGTAATTCATTTGAAATCCTGTTTTTCAGCTTTTGATCGAACGTGATTTCCCGCAGCACCGTCGTTTTCATCATCTTTTCTAAATGGTTCAGCTTATCTTCCAAATTGTCCGCCTCCCTCGTACTTCTTCTTCAACATCTGCCTTCCTCTAAGAAGCCTGCTTTTCACAGTATTAGGTTTCAAAGAAAACAAGGTGCTGATGTCTTCAATTTTCATGTGTTCAAAATAATGAAGATAAATCATTTCACGATAGTTGACGGGAAGTTCCAGGACATGCTGTGATAGTTCATGTGCCTCCAATTTTTCGACCAAAATGGTGTCCGGACTTTTATCACGGCCTTCGTGTTCATCAAACAGCAAGCTCGTGAATTTTCTGCTTCTGAACGCCCACGTTTTCATCACATCCTTACAGCGGTTAACGGTAATCCGATAAATCCAAGTTTTAATGGATGACTCTCCCCGAAACTGGTGCAAGCTCTTATAACAGCTGATAAAGACATCCTGAGTGATATCCTCTGCTAAGCCTCGATCTTTCACATACGAGAATGCCAGCCACAAGACACGCTGTCCGTATGTATCCATTAGTTCATCGAGTGTATACTCATCTTTTGTAAGTAATGGTTCCTTCTCTTTTTCGTCCCGTATCGCCAATGCGTCATCCCCCTTTCACACATACTGACGAAAACTTTAACGTGCGGTTGCATTAATTCATAAAGAAAGAGCAGAATATCTGCTCACGAACGAAAGTTTATTTAACCTTTAAGTTCTCTTAAATAATAAATGTAATCCGTCGATGCACCTGGAATACCTTGCTGGCGCAGCATCGCTGACAGATTGCCACGGTGATACGTACCATGGTTCACGAGGTGTATGAACAGCTCTTCAACGGTGTTCTGAAAGGCTTCCCCCTGTGATGTGTTATACATAATGACTTCACTTGCGACCACGCTGTTTATGTAAAATGTCATCTCTTCGTGCAATGTTGACAGCTTCTGCCTCGCCTCATTTGGTGATTCCGGATAGACTGCACATGCATCTCTCCCTGTCATCCGAGAAAACCAGAGATACTCCACCTCGATCAGATGATCAACAACCGCTTTAATAGAAGGAAATACACTGACAATTTCCTTATTAAAAACAACCGCCGCCTCAGTCTCCAAGTGCTGCATCATTTTTTCAGTAGCCCAGACATGATAAGCAAAAAGCTGCTGTATCGATTGTTCCACGTTCCTCATCCTTTCTTTTTAAAAAACGACCTCATATGTCAGGTAAAACACATAGAGTGAAGCACCAAACATCGCAAGCATCACAGCTGCCATCACATAGCGCAAACGGTACAATGTCTGTGAGGAATAAGACTCTCTTTTCATCGCCTTGGACATCTCTGGCCGCAAAATTTTCAAACCATAAACAATGATGGGCGCGATCACGGCCATCGCTGCAACAAACAGCACCTTATTAATAGCAATCATCTGATGGTTTGATAACACCTGCTGCAGTCCAATTACAGCTGCAGCAATCAAATAAATCACTAGTCTCGCATAGTTCATATAGCGTTCCATCAGCTTTCCTCCTGCTAAAACAGTCTACTTTGACTATAATGGATGCCCCCTAATATTTCCATCCAAGAACATTACACAACAAAAAGGCGCCTATCCACTTTTTCAAGAGGACAGGCGCCTGATGCATTATTTATACAGCTGTTCACGCTGTTTTTTGATTTCTTCGTTTTCAAGATACTCATCATACGTCATCTGCTTATCGATCAAGCCGTTTGGCGTGATCTCAATGATGCGGTTCGCGATCGTTTGAACGAACTGGTGGTCATGCGATGTGAAGAGCATCGATCCTTTGTAAGACGTCATCCCGTTGTTGAGCGCTGTGATGGATTCTAGATCCAAGTGGTTCGTCGGCTCATCCATGATCAGGACGTTGGATCCGCTCAGCATCATTTTAGAAAGCATGCAGCGAACCTTTTCGCCTCCAGAAAGAACGGTACACTTCTTGAGTACTTCTTCACCTGAGAACAGCATACGGCCAAGGAAACCGCGCAAGAAGCTTTCACTTTGATCATTAGGAGAATATTGACGCAGCCAGTCAACAAGGTTCAGTTCACCGTTCTCGAAATACTGCGAGTTGTCTTTAGGGAAGTACGCTTGAGACGTTGTTACGCCCCATTTAAATGTACCGCTGTCCGCTTCCATCTCGCCCATCAGAATCTTGAACAATGTTGTGTTCGCGATTTCGTTTTTTCCGACAAACGCGATCTTGTCATCTTTGTTCATGATGAAGCTTACGTTATCAAGCACTTTTTCGCCATCGATCGTCTTCGTCAGTCCTTCCACACGAAGAAGGTCGTTTCCGATCTCGCGTTCGATGCTGAAGTTGACGAACGGATATTTACGTGAAGAAGGCTTGATGTCGTCGAGCGTGATTTTATCCAATAGCTTCTTTCGAGAAGTCGCCTGCTTGGATTTAGACGCGTTCGCCGAGAAACGAGCGACGAAGTTCTGAAGCTCTTTAATTTTCTCTTCTTTTTTCTTATTTGCATCTGACTGCAAACGCTGCGCCAGCTGGCTGGACTCATACCAGAAGTCGTAGTTACCGACATAAAGCTGGATACGGCCGAAATCAAGATCCGCCATGTGCGTACAAACCTTGTTCAGGAAGTGACGGTCATGGGATACAACGATAACGGTATTCTCGAAGTTGATCAAGAACTCTTCCAGCCATTGAATCGCTTGAAGGTCCAAGTGGTTTGTCGGCTCATCCAGCAAGAGGATGTCCGGCTTGCCGAATAGCGCCTGCGCTAATAGCACTTTCACCTTGTCAGATCCAGACAGATCAGCCATCAGCTTGTCGTGAAGATCTTCACCGATTCCAAGACCTTTAAGAAGGATCGCCGCTTCCGATTCCGCTTCCCATCCGTTCAGCTCAGCGAATTCGCCTTCAAGCTCAGCGGCACGCATGCCGTCTTCGTCTGTGAATTCTGCTTTCATGTAGATAGCATCCTTCTCCTGCATCACTTCATAAAGACGCGCGTGGCCCATGATAACTGTCTGCATGACCGTATGCTCTTCGTATTCAAAGTGGTTCTGCTTCAATACAGCGAGACGCTCGCCCGGCGTGATGATAACATCACCAGTCTGCGCTTCGATCTCACCAGATAAAATTTTCAGGAACGTGGATTTACCCGCACCGTTCGCTCCGATTAAACCGTAGCAGTTGCCCGGTGTAAATTTAATATTCACGTCTTCAAACAGCTTGCGGTCGCCGTAGCGAAGACCAACGTTAGAAACAGTAATCATGTTTTCAAAACTCCTTTACACTCATGTCACCGCTTATTGTACCATACTTTGTGCGATAGGAAGAAACCACGCCGCATATCCAGAGAATTCTATTTATGGGGATAAGGTGGGTTTTCGGCACAGCGTTGACGGTTATTCTTGGCTAGCATTTTCGCTTTTGTATTCTAAAATATCTCCTGGCTGGCAGTCCAAAGCCTTACAAATCGCATCCAGCGTGGTCATTCTGATCGCTTTTGCTTTTCCCGTTTTCAGGTTAGAGATGTTGGCCATCGTGATTCCCACTCTTTCTGAAAGTTCGGTCACGCTCATCTTTCGTTTTGCGAGCATCACATCGATATTAATAACAATCGCCATTCTCTCACCTCAGATCGTTAAGTCGTTTTCAGATTTGATATCAATAGCCTGCTGTAAAAGTCTTTGGAGAACAGCAGCGAAGACGGCGATAACCATAGAAGCAAAGACAGGTACCATCCCCATGATCACAAGTCCCGGTGCATCGTCCAATTCTGCCAATTGAAAAACAAAAGGCTCCAGAATGACAAAGATGAGGCTGATCAATATGGCACAGCGCTTTATTACCGTTAACGCTCTTACCGATAAAGCTGAGAAAGCCTGATTCTTATCAATATGACCTAGGAGTTTACAAGCCTGAAACAATGCCGCATAGAACGGAATGGAAGATACGTAAAGACCGATGACAATAGGATAAAGTAAGGGAGCGAACTTCGGATTAGCCGGATTGTCAGGCAGAAAGAGCAAGCCAGCCACACTTAACGCAAGCACTGGAGATGCAATAACAAAAACCGCTAACTTTAAAAACAAGGTGGACCCTAATTTCATACAAACCATCTCTCCTTTTGTCGTATTATTTTCATTTATAATAACAGTATATTTATTGTTTATCAATAAATAATTATTAATTATAAATAAATAATTACCGACAAATACTCACACTAAAATTAAGGTATACTCCATCATCACCGTTTCTTCAAATGAATGTAACGGTACATGTCACCCAGCATTATGTCTTCGTCTTCGAATACTTCTGCTGCATGACGATGAGGATATACTAATTTCTCAAAAGAAAGCCCGATGTCTGTACCCGCGAGGCTGATAAAGGGGCGCATCATTTTTTTCACGAATGACAGCTTCCCTCCTTTTGGAGCGAACTTATCAAAGATGATGATCTGCCCCCCTTTTTCAAGAACTCGAATCATCTCCTGAAACGCACGGTCGGCATCAGGCACGACACTCAAAATGAGGCTAGCCACAATCGTGTCAAAGCTCTCATCCGCAAACGCCAGCTGCTGGGCATCCATCTGTGTGAAGATTATATTTTTCCGTTGATGGTGCTTGGCCGCTTGAGCGAGCATGTCTTGTGAATAATCAATGGCCGTGATTTTCAACTCCTTATTAGATGGCAGAAAAGCAAGATCAGCACCTGTTCCAACACCAACATACAGTACACGCTTGCTGCGTGAAAACAGCTGCCGCTGAAATATAGCCTCCCGCGCTTCACGGAACATCCCTTTATTAAAAACTCGATCATAAAACGGCGCCCATGCTTTATAAATGACACGGTTCCACGTGTTGTTCATGCTTCATCACTCCTTAAGAAAACTTCGCTGACGTCTTGCCTTTCGCGTCAGCCTTAGTTGACCTTATACGTTTTTTAACTGCGTCGACTTCATTCACTGTTAGAAGTGCTAAAAAACACCCATTCATCGAATAAATGAATGGGTCTTGGTGTGTGTTTATTCACGATTGTCTTTCACTCTCATTAATCGCAAGCTGTTCAATGTCACGAGCAGGGTCGCACCCATGTCGGCGAAGATAGCAATCCAAAGTGTGAGCCATCCGGGCACGACGAGCAATAGTGCGAGCAGCTTTATACCGATGGAAAACGTGATGTTCTGTTTAATGACTGCCAGTGTCCGGCGGCTGAGCTGAATCGTAAACGGGAGCTTCTTCAGATCATCCGCCATGAGCGCGATATCAGCTGTTTCCAGTGCCGTGTCTGTACCGGCGCCGCCCATGGCAATGCCGACAGTGGATGCGGCGAGTGCCGGTGCATCGTTCACACCGTCACCGACCATTGCTGTTTTTCCATATTGCGAGCGCAGTTCTTTTATGCAGGTCAGCTTCTCCTCTGGCATGAGTCCTGCTTTCACATCGCTCACACCAACCGCTGCCCCGATCGCTCTGGCCGTACCTTGATTATCGCCCGTCAGCATGACCGTCTTTTTAATGCCAAGACGGTGCAGTTTTTCTATAACGCTGCCGCTCGTTTCTCTTACTTCATCTGCCACCGCAATCAGCATAAGCACAGACTGGTCTGTCCCTACCGCGATGACCGTTTTTCCGTTGTTCTGATGTGTCCTCACTAAATCTGCTAGGGCAGGAGTTAAACAAATGTTTAAATGGTCCGTGAACAGCTCGGGACTTCCCGCATAAAGCGTCTGTCCTGAAATGCTTCCTTTTACACCGCGCCCAGTAAGGGATGTAAAGTCGCTCACCTGGATTGATTGGAAAGGCAGGTGATCAGCTTTTTTCAAAATCGCTGATGCGAGCGGATGCTGTGATAGGTTTTCGAGTGCTGCCACATTCGCCAGCATTTCCTGTTCACTAACACCCTCTGCGCACCATATGTCAGTGACAGCAGGCTTGCCTTTGGTCAGCGTCCCTGTTTTGTCAAACGCGATCGCTTTTAGCGAACCGGCTTCTTCTAAAAAGATGCCGCCCTTTATTAACACGCCGTTGCGTGCAGCGTTTCCAATCGCCGTAACGATCGAGACTGGTGTTGATACGACAAGTGCGCACGGACAGCCGACTACGAGCACTGCCAAGCCTTGATACACCCATTCGCTCCAGTCACCGCCAAGCATAAGAGGCGGAACAACCGCAACAAGGAGAGCGATGACCATGATGGCCGGAGTGTAGTACTTGGCGAACGTATCAATAAAGGCTTGAGAAGGTGCCCGTTCCGCTTGAGCTTCTTCGACGAGATGAATGATTTTAGCGATGGTCGTATCGTTCACCCGTTTTGTGACGCGTACCTCAAGCGATCCTTCCGTGTTGAGCGTTCCAGCAAACACCTCATCACCTGTCGTTTTGTCTGCTGGCACCGATTCACCTGTGATCGCTGCCTCGTTCACGCTCGACCGGCCGCTGATGACTTCTCCGTCCATCGCGATTTTTTGTCCCGGCTTGATGATCATGATGTCACCAATGGTAATATCCCTTACGTTCAGCACCATTTCATGGCCATTGCGCTTAATAGAGGCTTCTTTCGGTGCAATGTCCATGAGCGAGGAAATAGAGCGGCGCGCCTTTTCCATGGAATATCGCTCTAATGCCTCAGAGATGGCGAACAAAATGACAACGGTCGCCCCTTCTCCCCACTCCCCGATAATCGCCGCTCCGATAATGGCGATTGTCATGAGTGTTTTCATATCAAATGTGAAGGAAAGGAGATTTTTCAAGCCTGTTAGGAACAGGCTATAGCCCCCGGCCACAATAGAGAGAGCATAAGCACTAACAGAGAGGAGATGGCCTTCGCCGTACTGTTCTCCGAGCAGCCAGCCTGCTGCGAGCAAAAAAGCGGATAGGATCACATTCGCGTGTACCTTCCAAAACGGCGTTTGTGTGACATCTATTGGTTCGTATTCTTTCCTTACTTGAATGCCATCGAACGCGCCTGCCTTTTCCAAATCAGCGATGGTCGTCTCCCCTGTAACCGAAAGTTTTGAGGCGCCAAAGTTTACTTTCGCATCGATCACACCGTCAATATGCTGTACGTTCTTTTCAAATTTGGCGGCACAGGATGCACATGTCAATCCTTGCAGGCGGTATGTGTTGGTTGCTGTTTTTGCAGCTGCTTGTTCAGCCATTCTCAGCCGCCTCCTCTCTAATGGTGCTGTGCGTGGTGAATCGTCTGTTCAAGTACATTCATCACGTGTTCATCGTCCATCGAATAATATAAAGTTGTGCCTTCTCTTCTATATTTTACAAGGCGTACGTTTTTTAAAAATCGTAGCTGATGCGATACAGTGGATTGCAGCAGACTTAGGTTCTCTGCGATCTCGTTCACCGAATGCTCCTTTTGTGCAAGAAGGTGAAGGATGCGGATGCGCGTTGGATCGCCGAGCGCTTTGAACGTCTGCGACACGATAAAAAGGGTTTCCTCATCAAGCTGATGCAGCTCGTTTCTCTTCTGCTTATCTTCCGCCATTGACAGCACCTCCCTGCTTCTCCATCTCATTATATGAGTATATGTTCATATATGTGTATAGCATAAATAAAAAAACGCAAAAAGTCAAAAAACTCTTTGCGTGGACCTTCTATTCATTTTCAATTTCAAGCAGCTTTTTAAACGCTTGTTTCAAATTGCCGGCGATTGTGATCTCTTCAAAGCCTATGCCCAGGTTCACGACCGCCTGCGCGATATCCGGGCGGATACCGGAGAACGTCGGGTTAACACCGATCAAGCTGAGCGCCTTGTTTACTTGAAACAATTCATTCGCCACCATCGTATCCACGATCGGAACGCCTGACAGATCGATGATCAGCTCGGTGTTTCTCAGTTCGATGCACCGTTTCAGAGAGTTCTCCATTAAGATGCGGGCACGGTACGTATCAAGTTCACCGATTAAAGGCAGGATTGCGATCTTATCCGTAAGTGAGACGACGGGAATGGAAATGTCCAGCATCGCCTGCTGAGCGGTTTCGAGCGTTTGCTTATGATATTCGACGAACGATACGCTGAAAACGTAAGAAGAGTGATCAAGCACACCATCCAAAATGCGGTTAATTTTCAGAAACTGCTTGATTGGGATTTCCTGTGTCTCTATGTAGATCTCAATGTTATCCAAGATGACTTTTCGGTAAAGCTTGTTCGTCTTAATCAGCTCATCAATGGAGATGCCATACTGTACGGCGCCTTCACCTGTCATCCTCGCCCACTCGGCGACCTTGTCCTCGAGCGCTTCAGAAGAACCTGCTTTAATCGCTTCCCCTACTAAGCGAATCAGCTTCGCACGCCACTCTGTGATGGCGTGATCTTCAAGCTTTGATTGATCAAGGAACGTGACGTAGCGCTCCTCCAGCTGTCTCGTGATATCTTTGGAAAATTCAGCAGCATGATCAATGATGTGCTGCCCTAAAAGTTTAAGCTCCATGTCTCTTTCCTCCCTTGCCTTGTCCTCTTATTATTATGTGCTTTCCCTTCGTATGCTTCAAGTAATCTCCTAAATATTATCTGGTTGAAGGAAAGAAAAAGCCAGCCGGGATGGCTGGCTTGATGATTAGTTTAATTTGAATTGATCGGTCAATCCTTGCAGCTCTTCTGCCATCACGCTAAGTGAACTAGAAGAAGACGATACCTCCTGCATAGAGGCGAGCTGCTGCTCGGTAGCCGCTAGCACCGTTTGTGCCGCGGAAGACGAATCGCCTGCTACGATGGAAATTTGATCGATGGAAGATACGATATGCTGTGCTCCTGCACTCATCTGCTGGATCGCAGCAGACACCTGCAATATTTGGCTGTTAACACCTGCAACAGATTCATGAATCTGGCTGAAGGCAGAGCCTGCATGATGCATCAAATCCATTCCTTCTGCAACCTCTCCTGAAACAGACTGCATCTTATCGACAACATTAGCCGTTTCTTCCTGTATCAGCGTAATAAGCTGCGTGATCTGTTTGGAGGCTTGAGCAGATTGTTCGGCGAGGCCTCCTACTTCGTTCGCGACGACCGCGAAACCTTTGCCATGCTCTCCTGCACGGGCTGCTTCGATCGACGCGTTCAATGCCAGCAGGTTTGTCTGTCCGGCGATGCCGCTGATGACCTCGACGATTTTGCCGATTTCCTTTGACCTGCCGCCAAGCCCTTCTACAATTTTGGACAGCTCTTTCACGTTTTCATGAATAGCATTCATTTGCTTTTCTGCTGTTTGAATAGAAGACGAGCCATTCTCTGCTTTTTCAAGAGAATCGTTTACACTTCCGTTAACGTTTTCAGTGCTTGAAGCCACCTGAGTCAAGCTTGAGGACATCTCCGCAATAACCGTAGCCGCCGCGTTCACTCCCGTAACCTGGTGTTCTGCTCCTTCTGCCACTTTTTCGACTGTTTCCGAGATATGCTCTGTGGCGAGAGTCGTTTGTTTCGCGCCTTCTGCAAGCTGGGCGGAATAAATCGTTATTTCCTTTGAAGAATGCTGAACATTTTCCAGCACGTTCGCCCATGATGAAACGGCACTGTTCAGGCTGACGGCAAGAGGCTTAAGCTCACCGGCTTTTTCCTCATCCACTCGGTCCGTCATGTCTCCTTCTTCCAGTTTGGCAAGAAAATCATTGAATGCTTCGATCGGTTTAATGAATTTTTTGTGATTCATATAAGCCGATACATACCCTACAACGATTCCGACTCCAATAATAGATGCAATCGTCGTCACAAACTCTGCACCTTTCAGATCCAGCCCATAGGACAAACTAAACCCTAGGATCGCTGTGCACGGAACTACAATAAGCATCGTGCGCACGATATAATAAAATAAACTCATTCCCCATTCTCCCTTGCCTGATGTAATCTTTCCCTTTCTCTTTTTATCGGCAAACTTTTACAAAAGTTCAATAAAAAGCAAGACAAAGGGTCCGGTACGTTTTCCACCGTCGTGCATGAACACGGAGGTTTCAGGAAAACGTACCGGACCCCTTTATTTGCAGCCGCAGCGGGCACTGTTCTTTACGATCGGCATGCTGCATAGCAGTAAATAATTTGAATTCGCCCTCAGCCATTCCTCTCGTTTTTCCTTCACTATCATTTCCATTTCAAATACGTTGAATTCCATCGCACTCTCTCCTTCAGTTTTATTACTTTCATTTTATGAGAGTCTTTGATGCGATTCTTCAGAAGATTGAATGAACTTCCTCTACGTACTTCAAATGAAAACGGTCTCCGGCTAAGGTCTTATAGGTCGAAGAAAAGACACCGGCCATTTGGTGTATAACTTTGGCACTTAACAACATAATAAGGCAAGAGGTGGAGTGAATGGAACAATTTTCAAAAGACAGCTTCAGCCGGCATTGCGCTTCTCATGATTTTGTTTTCTCTGAACTTGAAGGAACACCGCATCTCGTATTGTGCTACTACAGCACGATGCAGGACAATCACGAATTGCAGCACGTCCTGCTGCCCCGACTAAAAGGAGCGGACACTGATTTCACACCTGAAAAGGCTGCCGCTATCCTGCCGGTAGAAGGCGTAGAAATATGCAGCCCGAATGATAATCTGCATGAAAAGCTCTGTAACGGCAACATTCTTCTCCTTTTTAAGAACTCGCCAAATAAAGCCGTGCTCATTCCTGGCTTTCCGCCAGAAGGCAGGCCCATCGCTGCTCCTGAAATTGAGTTCAGCGTCGTCGGGCCAAAGGAAGCGTTCGTTGAGAGCATAGAACAAAACGTGAACCTGATCCGCAAGCGTCTTCCGCTTCCTGAATTCAGGGTAGAATACTTAACGGCAGGCACAATTACGAAAACAAAGACGGCTGTGCTTTATATAGAAGGCATCGCAAACCAAGAGAACGTTAACACGGTCACGCAGCGAATCCGCGATATCCAATTCGATCATGTGATTGATACTTCCTACATCACGCAAATGATTGCAGATAATACAAACTCCCTGTTTCCTCAGGTGATTGAAACCGAACGACCGGACCGGGTGACGAGCGGGCTCGCAGAGGGTAAGGTCATTGTCCTTGTCGATGGCTCACCTCAGGCCATCATCAGTCCGACGACATTGGTTGAGTTTTTCTCTTCCTTTGAAGATTACTTTTACAACTGGCAGATTGCCTCGGCGTTTCGGCTGATCCGATTGTTTGCGGTTGTTTTTTCCATTTTGGCGACACCGATGTACGTGGCCATTTTGACGTTTCATTACGAGCTCGTTCCAAACGATCTTCTTAACTCGCTCCGGGCCTCACGAAGCGAGGTGCCCTTCTCGCCTTTTTTAGAGGCGATGATTCTTGAGCTTACGATTGAGCTTTTGCGTGAAGCCGGTGCACGTCTGCCGGTGAAAGTCGGACAGACGATCGGTATCGTCGGGGGTATCGTCATCGGGACGGCCTCGGTCGAAGCAGGATTAACGAGCAACATTTTGTTGATTATCGTGGCACTGTCCGCACTCGCTTCGTTCACCACACCTGTATACCAGATCTCAAACACGATTCGGCTGATCCGATTTCCGTTTATTTTTCTTGCATCCATCTGGGGGCTATTAGGCATCACGCTGACTTTCGCCGTCATGCTCGGACACCTGCTGCAGCTGAAATCGCTCGGTAGACCTTTTTTGGAGCCAATTAACCCACTTCGGCTACAAGATTTAAAAGATGCGATTATCAGACTGCCATTTTCTAAACAGAAAACACGGCCACGCCTCTTACAATCCAGTAACACCGTAAGAATACAAGACCCTCATCCCAACAAGGGAAAACAAAAGCTGGATATCGAAGAGTAAAGGATTGATCATTATGGGACCTATTTCTATCCCTGTCTATCGGCAGGTTTCACCGTTCTTCGCTTTCTTTATCATAGCGTCTATGCAAGTCGGAGTGGGCATTTTAGGGTTTGAACGGTATATCGCGCAAGATGCCGGCCACGATGCATGGGTCGCTGTCATCTTGTCCGGCCTTTCTGTCAACGTCCTCATCTTTTTGATGTACCGGATCCTTCAGCACGAGAAAGGCGATATCTTTGCCATACATCAAGCGATTGCCGGAAAACTTGTCACTCAAGTAATCATGCTGTATTTCTTCTTTTATTTTTATTTCTATACGCTTGTTGTCCTCAGAACGTATCTTGAAGTTATACAGATTTGGATGTTTCCTGAGCTGAAGCCGTGGATGTTCGGTCTCGCAGTTCTTTTCATTGCTATCTATTATGTAAAAGGCGGTTTTCGAGTGTTGGCAGGTCTCGCTTTCTTTAGCTTTCTATTCGGCTTCCCGCTGCTTTTTTTAAAGTATTTCACTCTTAAAAACTCCACCTTCACGAACCTGCTTCCTTTTTTGAACCATTCGATGAAGGATTATCTGCTAGCGACAAAAACGATGACGCTCAACAATCTAGGTTTTGAAGCACTTTTATTCTTTTATCCTTTTTTCAAAGACCCGCAGAAATCGGAGAAATGGGCACAGTACGGCTCTATCTTTACAACTTCTGTTTATCTTATTTCTACACTCACCACCTTTGTCTATTTCAGTCAAGGGCAGCTTGCAGGAACGATCTGGCCGACTCTCACTTTATGGAAAATCGTGAATTTTTCGTTCATTGAACGGTTTGAATATATCGGGGTGTCACTATGGATTTTCATTATCCTGCCCAACATCTGTTTCGGCTTGTGGGTGTGCAGCTGGCTTGGAAAACGGCTCTATGAGGTGTCACAGAAAAAAGTGCTATTTTCCACGTCTGCCCTTCTGCTTGCTGGCATCATTTTTTTCGAAGACCGTGAATACATTGACAGGCTGAACTCGGACTATTCCACTATCGGCTTCTACACCATCATGATTTATATTCCCTTGTTGTACGCGCTGACATGGCTTAAATATCGCGGAAAGGAAAAAAGCCAATGAAGCGTCTGACTGTTTGCCTCACACTGCTCCTTTTGACTGGCTGCATCGAAAAGAAAACGCTTGAAGAAGTAGAGCTCATTCAATCGTTCGGTTTCGACCAAAAAGGCGAAGACATCCAGATTACAGCGACAGCACCCTTCATCCAGCAAAACAGCCAGCCCGGTGCATTCACGGAAACGTTTACCACACTCGCCAAATCACCGCAGGAAGCTCGTGAACAGCTGCAGAACGAGGCCCCAAGACCTTTCGAGAACGGAAAGCTTCAAGTGGTAGTGATGAATAAAGAACTCGGTGAAAAAGGACTTGGCACGATACTTGAATCGCTACAAGAAGACTCAAAAGTCGGGCGCAGTGTTTTCCTGGCAATGACAAGAGGCGATGCCAAGGATATCTTATATTCTCAATATGCTGTATCACCGATCGTATCGAGCTATTTAAAGGATTTGATCGAGAAGAGTGGCAAGACAAATTATCCGAAGGTGAATTTTCATGATTACCTATACAGCTATTACGGTGCCGGTATGGACCCTGTTCTGCCTATCATCAAGAAGGTCGGCGACCGGATTAGAATGGACGGTCTCGCCTGCTTTCGCGGAGATACCTATGTAACATCACTGCCTCCTAAGGATGTGTTCATCTTTAAGACATTGTATGAAAAAGTGAAAAGAGGCTATTATCAGTTCTCGTTCAAAAACAACACTATCTCAGTCGAAGAGATGGACATCTCTTCCGATTACCGCGTCACCCTTTCTTCATCTTATGACATTCATATTCACGTCAGCATAAATGGATATGTCAGAGAGGCGAGCGGCATCAAAATCAATCGCGAAAACGTAAACAAAATTGAAAAAGGTTTAAAAACCGAAATGGAAAAAAAAGCGAACAACATTATTGCCAAGCTACAAAAGCACAAGTCCGATCCCCTCCGCATCGGAGATACCGTCCGCTCCAAGGATAGAAAGTGGAAAGAGGCTGTATGGGATAAGCAGTATCCAAATGCACAAATAACGGCGCATTATCATGTGAAACTCAACTCCACTGGCGTGATTGAGTATTGAAACCGTTATCTATTGAAAAAGCGCAGACAGGCCATAATGGCTAGTCCGCGCTTTATTTAATGAGAGCTATGATTAACTTTCTTCTTAAGCTCTTCCAATTCTTCTAAAAGTGCTTGTATCATCTCATCGCTTTTCTTCAGCTCATAATTGAGCATAGCGATCGTTTCTTCCTCCCACGCGAACGGATCACCGTTCTCTGGAGTAATCGGCACATCTTCGTAGATTTGGCCATCTTCCCTGTCATCCGGCTGAAAGTAAACGGCGACCTCACAGCCTTTATGTCCTAGTGCAATCCTCTGGCGAAGGCTGACTTTGGCATATCCAAAATTACGGGCTGCAATGCCGCCAAACACAGTGGATGTCATCAGGCAAAGATGCGGTGAATCCATGACCATCTCACCAAATGGACACCTGTTCGCTTTCACAACAATATGATCAGGATGAACGCTGGCGATATAAAAATCGCCGCCAATGTTGTTCTTTAAATCAATAATGACGCTCGCATACTCGTCAACGCTCCATGTTTTACTGCCCTTTTCATAATAGGATTCAATCCATTCACCCGTACGCAGCCCAATCTGTTTTATATATTCATCGGCAGCGGGCCCGATCGTTTTTTTATGAAGTAGAGCATACTGTGTCACGAGCTTTGCGAGAAACGTATGCCCGTTCAGCCGATCTCCTGTATTTATCATCTGATTTGCCCCTTTTTTGCAGTAACATCTCTGGAGCTGCCACAGCTCCATCTTGTAACATATACCCCGAAGCGGAAAATGGGAAACAACTATTTTGGAAGAGATTTACTGAAACAGAGACCACTCATTTGGCTATGACGTGACTCTGCACATCTGCACGGATGACTCCATGGCTATCCTTTTAGCGGCAGTGAATTCGCTTCCGTCCAAGTTTAATTCATGATGAAACACTCACAACGGACTTTAAGCGTCTAGTTAATGAAACATGCCAAGCACAGAGAAAGAGCATTTCTTGAAGAAATGCTCTCGTTACAGACTTAGATCGACTAATACTCCATAATGGTCACTTGGAAGAACTTCTTGTGACGAAGTTATTTTATTGGCAAATAATTCTATGTTTGTAAGACTTGGTTCTTGCTTGGGATAACATGATTTTAATAATATCCAATCATACCGTACCGGAACCCTTATACTATTCAAACCATCTCTATTATGTAACCATCTATTTTTTACAAAGTCTAACGTTGGTTCATGAAGCGATTGACCTAAATCAATCCAACTTGTGTCGAATGATTTGATTGAACGTTCTCCTACTAAAAAATTGTAAACACTTGAAAAATGAGGTGCACTGTTAAAATCACCACAAAGCAGTTCGAAGTCAGTATGATTACTTTCCGATATCCATTTAATCACTTCCACTATTTCCTTCTCTCTTTCATAAGCACTTCTCCAGGTTAAATGGACATTTGTAATACCTACTGTTAGCCCTTTTATATTAGCGGTGATCCTTATTGCACAGTTATTTATAGTGTCATTCGGTACACGTACCGCTTCTACAGGAAATTTTGACAAAATAGCCAGTCCTTCCTCATCTCCTGGATAGTGCTTAAACGAGTAATGATCCATCTCCACTTGTTTTAAAATAAATTCAAGTTCCTGAAGATTTGGTACTTCTTGGAGAGCAATAATATCTGAATCGATCCTACTAATCTCCTCGATAATGAGTTGTTTTCTTATCGTCCATGTTTTGCTATGATTCCATACATTAAAAGTGGCTACTTTCATTAAACTCACTCCAACTTTTTGCAAATAAGATAGATTTAGAACGTCAAACTGATTGTGAACAAATAAAAATATGAGCTCACCATTCGGCCGGCTCATATTTTTTAACAGGTTATAGCACTAGTTTTGTATAGAAATTAATCCCTTCTTTTATTTAAGAAAAGAAGTGATTGATTTCTAATGTATTCTGCAATTTCCTAACAAATCATACCATCATACAGCCGCACTGCTCTTTTCTTTTACGTCATGAACGAAGAGTACTCCGAGCTCATGGGGATCGGTCTCGAACACTGACCGCTGTGCGAACCGGATCTCGCCTTGTTCATCGAGCACTTCGAGCTTGCAGAACGCGGCGTTTTTTTGCACCGCTTGATAAAAGTTGGACTCTGGCGTCATCATGACACCGTTCACTTTTATGATCACTTCTCCCGTTTTCAGTCCCATGGATTCCGCTGGAGTGCCGGGAATGACGCCTAGAACGATGAGCCCTTGGTTGCGTCGGACGAACAGCGAAGGCTTCGTGTCATCCTTGCGTGAAGCCAAGATCGTGATTAATTCCCTCACTGTCAGAGCTGTCGCGATGGCAGCAAATCCGAGAACAGGAAGGTCTGCCGCAAAGGCACCTACTGCTGCGGCCGTGACGAGCACACCGAGCAACAGCACGTTCTTCCCTAGCTCTTTAATGGCGGCGGCAGGAACCGTATGGGTAACAAGCTGGCGGTAGCCGATCGCAAACGGAAACCATATCAATGCAAAACCAGCTGACCCGATGCCAAGGAGGGGCCACCAGCTTAGTTCAGGAACGTTGCCGGCTGGAATTAAAAGAAACTGTGGCAAAATCCATAATCTAGTCGCTTCATGTGCACCTATGTACTGACCCCTTTTTCCTTTAAACAGGCGCGGAGATGTTCGCTTATCTCCCTTCCAAAGGATCAGAATGCCTTCTTGAATTAGAAGTACTCCTAGAACAACAGCGAGCGTAACTGCTGAAGTATCGGTGATATCCTGCATCCAGCCGTTAAGCCAGTCATAATCGGTGTCAACAGCCGGCATAAACACCGTTGCTGCAGCAGCGATGGCCACAGTGTACGCCGGTGACATAAAGCGCGTTTTTGTCGTCATGCTGATAAGGACATACAAGGTGCCGATCAGCACCAGCATGCCAAACGGAACCGCAACACCGGCGGCGAGGAAAGCGATTGATCCAGAGAGACCGACGATCAAGCCAGGAATCAGAGATTGTATCAGGTTATCCGCGACGGGATGCACCTTTACCTTGAATTCCTTTCGCTCCCGCTTTACCCGTTTATATCCAATAAAAAAGGCCGCTAAAAGAAAGAAATAAAAGAAGGGATTGGCGAACAATTTCCCAAAGCCTTTCAGCAGCTCCATACTTACCATCTGTGTCATAATTTCTCCTCCAGCATGTAGCTTGACTCATATATCATTAAATTTGGCTGACAGCCTGCCCATACAATAGCCCTTGTCACACGGTAATTGAGATAGGGGGAGGCGCCTAGCCTCCACATCCTCTCGTACCACCGTACGTACGGTTCCGTATACGGCGGTTCCTGTTAAGTCTTACGCAGAGCATCATA
>NZ_JBHTCP010000010.1:0-68892 GCF_042665465.1 Fictibacillus iocasae
CATGCGGAAAATAAAATAGCCGTAGATCGGATAAGAAATCTATCCTCTACGGCTATTTGTCACGCGCACCGAAGGGTGTGCTTTATTTTATATTTCGGGCTTACAGAACATCTACTTCATATCAGGATTTATTTTTGTTTTCCGTTTTGCTATTTCTTCATTTTTTTGTTTCTTCTTTAAGAATTTTTCTGCATCCTTACCTTGAAGTATGGGCAATTCCCTTTTTTTAGCTGGCATTTAAAATCATCTCATCACAATATATGCCGGCAAATGTAATGCTTATACAGTCTACTCCTCGAAATAATAATCAATCAAATTCTGGTCTAATAAATCTATGCTCATGTAGACCAGTCCCGATTTATTAGAATTTTTTTCATCTTCAATAAGATAACTAAGTTGCAAATTTTTATACCATTACCATTTATCATACAGAGCGTCCGTTGTAATAAAACTTTCATTTACTTGATAGGCGTTGTCAACAATTTGTTTTACGAGAAAGGTGCCAAGTCCTTTTCCTTTATATTTATTATCAACAGCGAGTCTAGCGATGTGTAGAGCCATATCAGCATCTGTTTCCGCTTCAATAGGTGTTCTAAGCAAAGTATAGTAAGCGGCTAGTTCATTAACATATATGACTGTAGTACAAGCTTCTCGAGTAATATCTGCATAATGTGCTTCTTTTTTTAAAAATCTTTCCATAGAAGAGTTTTCACAAGAAAAATTTTGAATTTGATAATAAAATTCATCAATATATTTAATGCTTTTATGGTTTATCTCTGAAGGATGAAATTGAAGCTCTTTCTCCATTTTCTAACACCCTTCGCAATCTCTTCATTGGATTATTGTGAAACTTATGTTCAACACGTATTTTCCTGTCGAGAAATCTTTTTCATCTTGACCTTTTAATTTAGGAGGTTCTCATAGACGTATAGGCATTGAAATACCTCCCATATATCTATTTTAATAATGTAAGGATATAACAAATTACTTGTATATACTAATAGATTCCATTTTCCTTCAGAAATTAAACTTTGTTATCACCAGTAAGTATGCGCCTCAAATATATGCTAGTTTAAACAACCTCACTTATAGAAATAATGCGTAATAAACGCTTGTTTTAAAAGTGAGGAGTTATCTGATGTTTAGAAAACGAGCTAATAAAGAATCCAATAAAGAACCAAATAAAGAACCAAATAAAGAGCCAAAAAAAGAACCAGTATCGCCTTCATCTCAACATACTTCATCCACAATAGGGTACAGTCCAAAGAATCAACACCAGCGCAATGACGCTCTCACGCCAAATCTCCAGCAAAATCTCTCCACCATCAAACAAACTCTCGGTAACAGCGCAGATCTGGTAGTAGCGGATTTCAAGCTTAACGGGAACGGAGCGGCGTTAGTGTATCTTGAAGGTCTTACCGACAAATACATCATTAACGAATTTTTCGAGAACCTGAACACTTCGCCGAAAATGATGGAGCATGTTTCAAACGCTGAATCATCCGCGCCGTCACTCTTGAACCAGCTGTTCATACCAAACAGCCAAACAGAGGATATCTCAACCTTTAAAGAGCTGTATGACGCGGTGCTCATCGGCAACGGCGTGCTGCTCGTGGACGGTGCGCCAGGCGGGCTCGTCATCAACACGAAAGGCTATAAAGGCCGGGCGGTGACCGAGTCTTCCACGGAAAATGTGGTGCGCGGACCGAAAGAGGCGTTCACGGAGAGCATCCTGATCAACACGTCGCTCATCCGCCGGAAAATCAAAGATCCGAGGCTTTGGGTGGAGAAGAAGAAAATCGGAACCGTCACACAGACGGCGGTCTCCATCATTTATCTGAACGGCATCGCGAACGAGAAAATCGTGCAGGAAGTGCATGAGCGGCTCGACCGGATCGACATCGACGGCATTTTAGAAAGCAATTATATCGAAGAATTCATTCAGGACGAGGTGTACACGCCGTTTCCGACGGTGTTCAACACCGAGCGGCCGGATGTTATCGCCGCTGGACTGCTTGAGGGCCGTATCGCAATCGTCATCGACGGGACACCGTTCGTGCTTCTCGTACCAGCGCTTTTCACGCACTTTTTTCAGGCAGCAGAGGATTATTATCAGCGCTGGGACATCTCGACTTTATTACGCCTGCTCCGGGTTTCGGCGTTTTTTATCTCGATGCTCGGTCCGGCGGTCTATATCGCCATCATCAACTTTCATCAGGAGATGCTGCCGACTCCACTGCTGATCAGTCTCGCCGCTCAGCGGGAAGGGGTGCCTTTTCCGGCCATTGTCGAAGCGCTCATCATGGAGGTCACGCTGGAAATTTTACGAGAAGCGGGATTGCGGCTGCCAAAGGCAATCGGCCAGACGGTGTCAATTGTCGGCGCGCTCGTCATCGGCCAGGCGGCGGTAGAAGCAGGCATCATCTCGGCCGCGATGGTGATCGTCGTGTCAATCACCGCCATCTCGAACTTTATTTTACCAGCGTACAATATGGGGATTTCGATTCGTATTTTGCGCTTCGGTTTCATGTTTCTCGCGGGTACGTTTGGCCTTTTCGGAATTGCGGCAGGGCTGTTCGCACTGGCCCTCCACTTATGCAGCCTGCGCTCGTTCGGAATTCCGTACATGAATCCGATTGCGCCGTACACGAAAAGTGAGATGAAGGACACATTGTGGAGAAAGCCGATGTGGAAGATGATCAGTCGTCCAAGACTAATGAACCGTGATTTGAAAAGGCAGGATCGCACGTATAAAAACAAGTAGAAAGGAGCCGGCAAAATGAAACGATTGATGGTAATCGTGATGTGCGCGCTCACCGTGTTTCTAGCCGGCTGCTGGAACAACCGTGAGCTGGAAACGCTGGGGATTGCGGTCGCGATGGGGATCGATAAAGAAGACGGAAAATACATCGTGACCGTACAGCTCGTGAACCCGTCGTCCGTTTCCAACCGTATCGGCGATTCATCGCGCGCGCCGATCGTCACGTATCAGGAAAAAGGGAAGACCGTTTTTGAAGCGATACGCCGGTTGACAAAAACCGCGCCGCGCAAGACCTTTTATCCGCATCTGAAGATTTTGGTGATCGGCGAGGAGCTGGCGCGTGACGGCTTTGCCGAAGCGCTTGATATGCTGTCACGCGACCCAGAGTTTCGGAACGACTTTTATGTGGTGGTGGCGAAGGATCATTCGGCAGACGATGTGCTGAACGTGCTCGTGCCGGTCGAGAAAATCGCCGCCCAAAACATGTTCACGAAGCTGCAAACGTCGTCAGAGGTGTTCGCGCCCACACTCGCGCTCACGTTCGGCGATTTGATCAAAGACATGACGAGCCGAGGCAAGCATCCGGTTATAACGGGGATTATGCTGACGGGAGAGGCGAAAGCGGGAGAGAAGATGGAGAACCTGCAGACGTCCAACCCGAAGGTGCGGCTGAAATACACGGGCATATCCGTCCTTCATGATGATCGTTTGCGCGGCTGGCTGAACGAAACCGAAAGCAAGGGCTATAACTATATTGAAAACAACGTCAAAAGTACGATCGTCGCCGTTCCGTGCCTGGATGATAAAAAGCGCTTTTTATCTGTTGAGCTGATTGATTCCGACACCAAGCTGAAGGTGAACCGCATGAATCCGAAGCCTGTCGTCAGTGTTTCGGTAAAAGCGGAAGGCAACATTGGCGAGGTCGGCTGTTCGCTGGATCTGATGAAGCAATCCACGGTCGATCAAGTGGAAGCGCTCGTCGAAAAGGACATCAATTCCAAGATCCGGGCGGCCATCACGGCGGCACAAGACGAGTACAAAATTGATTTCTTAGGCTTCGGCGAGCTGATGCACCGTTCTGAGCCTGTGTATTGGAAGAAGGTTCAGAATCATTGGGACCGGGAGTTTGTCGATATTACGATCAAGAGCAAGGTAACCGTGGACATTCAGCGGCTGGGCAAACGGACGAACTCTTATATCAATGAGATAGGAGAACACGAGTGATGGTGTACACGCTGCTTTCGTTGCTCATTGTGTGTGCCATCCTGCTGATTGACCGCCGCAAGCTAAAACAGTATAAAAGCAAGCGGGAAAATGTGGTGTACTTTGGATTTTTTACAGTTGGCGTCGTTTTGCTGGTAATGAAAGGGATGGGCGCTCCCATCCCCACACCGCTGAACTGGATTTCCTACGTGTTAAAGCCGCTGACAGGTTTCATGTGAAAAGAGAAGGAGAGGTGATGGGTGGTGCTTGAAAAAGGTAGAATCAGCATACGGCAGTTTACGATATTGGTTGCTCTTTATACAATCGGCACCGCCATCCTCATCATCCCTTCCATATTGGCTGCCAAGGCTCATCAGGATGCGTGGCTGTCAGGCATATTGGGTCTTGCGTGCGGTCTTTTGATGATTTATTTTTATTGGAAACTATCAGAGCGCTTTCAGTATAGAAATTTTGTGGAGATTCTCGAGCTTTGTTTCGGAAAAGTGATTGGCAGGACCGCCGCGTTTTTGTTCTTTATCTGTTACGTGCTGCTGCTTTCCACGTTCGTGCTGCGAGACATCGGCGACTTTATGCTGACGGTCATGATGGTCGAAACGCCGATTGAGGCGATTCATATCATCTTTTTAACGATCGTCCTTTACGGCGTCTGGCTCGGCTTGGAAGTGTTCACGCGCACGATGGAGCTGTTTCTGCCGTTTATTGTGTTGCTTTTGATTACGCTGTTTATCACGCTGCTGCCGCAAATCGAATTTGCGAACATATTGCCGGTGCTCGAGAACGGCATCAGACCTGTGCTCAGCTCATCGTTTTCGTTTGTCGTGTTTCCTTTTTTAGAGATGATCGTGTTTCTCATGATTATCCCGAGCGTGAACACTCCGGAAAAGACGAAAAAGGCGTTTTTGCTCGGAACGGCGATTGGCGGCGGTTTATTGGTCCTGCTTTCGGCGCTGTCGATCCTGGTGCTCGGTTCCATTGAAACAGCACGATCGATCTACCCAACCTATGATTTAACGAAAACGATTAACATCCGCGAGTTTTTCCAGCGCGTCGAGGCGTTGATGGCGCTTATCTGGTTCATCACCGTTTTCGTGAAGCTCGTCCTGCTGCTTTACGCCAGCTGTCTGGCCATCGCGCAGGTGTTTCAATTACAAGAATACCGCATCCTCATACTGCCTGTGGGCTTGCTGCTGTATGTGCTGTCGCTTTCCATTTTCCCGAGCACATCGTACCTGCTCGAATTCACACCCGTTTATAACCTGTACACCGTCTTCTGGTGCCTCGGACTTCCCGCCGTGGTGTGGGTCGTGTCGCTGCTGCGCGGTAGGCAGCACGGGCGGATTAATAAAGACGTCTAATGAAAAAATCACTGCCGGTATGCAGTGATTTTTCTTCGTAGTTGAGAATGGCGCGAATGGTGGGAATAGCGGCGCGCCAATTAAGGGAAGTTATTAATTCCCGCTCGCAAGTGGAATAGATTGGATTGCAACAGCTGAATGGCGCGAATGCAGCCTGGACCGGAGCGCAAAATAGTAGGAGCCGCGCGCAAACTCGACATATGGCATGCAAATCAAAAAATTGGCGCGCAAGCAGTGGGAAGGGCGTAAGCGTCAAAAGAACCGCACCTTCTGTTGAGGGTGCGGTTCTTGTATACTGTGCCTATTCTGGTTGTTTAGATAAATAACATGATGTTGGCAACTCCGTTGACCAGGGCACAAGTTTCTCTAATTGATTGGATGTCACCTCGATATTTGGTAATGTTTCAAATAAGTAAATGAAGTATTGAAAGATGTTCAGGTTATTTTCTTTCGCTGTTTCCAACAAGCTGTAGATAAGCGCACTGGACTTAGCGCCTTTTGACGAGTTAGAAAACAGCCAGTTTTTACGTCCAATCACAAATGGCTTGATGCTTCTTTCCGCCAAGTTATTATCAAGATCCAGACGGCCATCTTGAAACGGGACCTCAAGTTTTTTCTGTTGATTTAACGTGTATTGAATCGCTTCACCGAGTTTGCTTTTGGGCAATACCTTCGGCTTGGTGGTTTTTAACCATGTGAAAAAAGCCTCCACCAAAGGTTTACTTTGCTCTTGACGTACCTGAAGTCGCTCCACGAAAGTAGCGGCGCTTATTTTCTTTTCAATTCGGTAGAGAACCCCAATTTTTTGAAGAGCTTGTTCGGCAATGGTCGGCTCCCCACTTTTACGAGGAGGTGCAGCTTTTTGCGCTTCATCGAATTTTCTTCGGGCATGAGCCCAGCAGCCCGAAAGGGTGACTCCAGGCAAACCCTCATAACCTTTATAGCCATCCACATGTAGCGTTCCTCTGAATCCTTCGAGGAATCGTTTCGGATANGAGCCACATATAAGATTGGGAGCTCGGCGCCCGATCTTTTTCGTGAAGGACTTGAACGGTCGTTTCATCGGCGTGAAGGACACCTTGTTTTTTGAGTGTCTCCTTCATGTACTCTACCAACGGATCAATCCACGTGTCTGCCGCATACAAAATCCAATTGGATAACGTTTGGCGAGAAAGTGATACCCCTAACTGTTCCAGCTGTTTTTCTTGACGATAGAGCGGAACGCTCGCCATATATTTTTGGATAATCACATGTGCGATGGCAGATGGAGAAGCCATGCTTTTGGGAAACACGGGGTTGGGCATCGGAGCTTTCACAATCGGTGTTGTAATATTTTCTTGTTCGCAGGTGCGGCAAGAATACACGTCGCGTTCATGTTGGACGATCTCAACTCGTGCTGGAATGATGAGAAGCTCTCGGCGTATTTCTTTTTTCATGACATGAATGTCATTTCCGCAACTCGAACAAGCCTGCTCCTCTTTGGGCAGGCTGTGAACGACGGTAGTCACAGGTAACGTGTCCATAAGCGACTTCCGTGCACTTTTTTTCTCTTTCTTCTCTGAAGAAGACTCTTCCCCCAACTCTTCTTCTACTGGTGCAGCTGTTATTTCAGCTTCGTTAAATAGAGGAAGTTCAAGCTGGTCATCAGGAGTCTTCTCGCTAGAAGCACCAAAGTGTTGGCGATTTTTCAAACGGAATTGTTCTTCGTACCAGGCAACGAGGGCCTTTAATCCCTCGTTCTGCTGCTCAAGGTCTCGAATCCGTTTTTGTTCTTCAGTTGTAGTAGAAGGTGTCGTCGAATGTCTCATGGTTTAAGAATACAACACTAGTTTCTATATTTCATCATTTAAATAACTTTCGTTGCCGTTATCCTTGGAAAGACCTTTCCTTCCTCAAGTGTCAGTCCTTCCAACATCCAACGCAACTGCCGGGGATGAATGGATGCCGGTTGATTTTGAGGCCCTACGGGCCATTGAAAGCTCCCGTTCTCTAGACGCCGATAATACAACCAAAAACCATTATAATCCCAGTGGAGAATTTTCAACCGGTCTCGTGATCGATTACAGAACAGAAAGAGATTAGGAGAACAAGGCTCTAATTGAAACGTTTCTTGGACCAAAGCAGCGAGACCATCGATTGATAATCTCATGTCCGTCACGCCATGCGCGAGGTAGATGCCTTTAATGCCGTCTAAATTAATCCGCACGTTTGAGCACCTCCACAATTTCTCGAAGGAGCTCTTCGTCAAAACCTGTCCGAACCTCAATGCGACAATCATTTATTAAGACATCCAACTTTGAAAATGGAATGTCCATCGTGATGGCTGACCAGGTTGTCTCTTTTGGCTCTTTTTCAGTTGGAAACAACCGAATTCGATTTCGAATGAACTGAGAATAACTAATGTCATCCCGGTCTTGAATCCACTCCTTTACGGTCAGTCCGCTCTCGCGCCAGTCGCTGATAATCTCCATCCAGTTATGGTCATTTTCCAATAGATTTTGTTCTTCCAATTAAAAAAGCCCCTCTCAAGATAAGATGAACTCATTATCCTACGGGGCTTTTGCATTTATAAGGTGTGTTTTATTTTACGCTTACGGAAGGGCTAGATTAGCTTGTTTCAAGCCTGCCCACAATTTCGCTCGGCGCGAATGCACAGGAAACCCGCTCGCATCCCACTCGGTTTCGCGCGCAATCATTCAAAAAAACATGAAAACGGCGCGCAAGCTGATGCAGCCCAAAGGAATCTCTCAATCCACCTTCAACGCTGTATGCCAATCGGCTTTTTGCAGCGGGCTGTGTTTGGATGTTAACAGCTTGATGATCCGAGGTTCTTGTTTCTTCGTATACTCTTCTGCGAGCTCTGATGTTTGCTGGTGAAACTGCGCGCCGGCAATGTACGAGGTCATATAATCGGTCCAGTTGGAGAACAGAGATTGAGCGAGAGACGCGGCATTTTCACACAATCGATCTCTTTCCTTCCTCAATAAAGGCATCGCTTTTCGGTTGCTCCACAAAAGGGAGGCCGACCGGGTCAGCATTTGGCTGTTGAAAATACAGCAAGACAGATCGTATGCCTTGATTCCATGCTCTGTTAACCGGTTCATATAGCGGCGGACGATGCGGTACTTGTGCGCCGCAGAAGGATCAAGTGATTGAATGAGTGCCTCTTGCTCGCTTTCAGACAGCCTCATAAGCTCCTCTTTAATCGTGGCAAACTCGTGCTGATGGCCTTCCGAAAGAAACCAAGCCAGTTTGTCAGGCGGCAAATTCTGATGTGTTTGGCTGTTTAGAAAAATGGCTTTAATCCGGCTGACTCCGTATTTCGGATAATTGACGGCCCAATAATAAGAGCCCATTCCTTGAAAGCATAGGCTGCTGAGCGCGTTGATGAACAGCGCCTTTTTTTGATGTTGTTTACGTTTCTTGAACAAACCAACCTTCCTCTCTTATCGAAGACCTCGATAGATTCGTTTCCATTCCCGCAGTATCAGAAACATCGAGACGAGAAATACAATCGTCCAGAGAGCGGGCATGATGATGAAGCTGAACGACACGTCCTCAGGCAAGAAAAACAAGTTAATCAAATAAACGACCATAAGCCAGACAGGATGGCTGAATTCATCTGTATCGGCAACAGCCTGATAGCCGAAATAGGCGAGAAAGAGCGGGATGAGCATTCTCCACCTCAAGTGGCTTAACAGGAAAACGCCGCCTTTTTTCAGAAACGAATACTGCTTCAACTCTGATTTTAACTCGCGCCTTGATGGCGGATTTTTCACCTTTTTGCGGAATGACCTCGTTTTCAGCAGGGTGTTAATGTCGGCAAGAGCGGTAATCGCTTCTGCATCATAAGGCTCCAGCTCGCGAATTCGCTTGAACTGCTGCCGTGCCTCCAACAGCCTTTCCTGCTTATAAAGTGACCGTCCAAGCAGGCTGATGATGTCAATATCATCCGGCCGCACCGTAAGCATGGGAGAAAGCAGAACCTCCGCTTCCATATACTGTCCGCTCTCTATGTACACGCGGGCGAGGAGAAGCTTAGCCTCCTTATGGTCTTGGAGACCGGAAAGAAGCTCAGCCGCCTCGGTATAGCGTTTAGCATGAGATAGGACTTTTCCAAGAGTAAGGACGGTTAACGCGTGTCCTGGACGAAGGGAATGTGCCTTCTTTAAACGAACTTCGGCTTCGTTTAATCGATTCGTACGCTGACAGAGTAAGCCGTGAATAAGCTGAAGATCAGGATCATCGGAAAAGATCCGGCCGGCTGCGGCTGCTTCCTTTTCTGCCTGTTCCTCATCACCTGCTGTATACGCATCCAGGGCAGCTTCTCGTGCTCTGAAAAATGAATCCGCATCGATTCCTGGAACACTCGCCGCATAATGAAACGATAAATCAGGAGATTGGCTCAGTCTTTTCTTGTAATAGTGAAGAAAATGATCCATATCCTCTCTGTTGAGGCTATGCCTTCTTTCTTTGATCATCTCACTCCATTGAAACTGATTTTCGAGCAGCAGCCATATGTTCTTGGGCAGCAGATGATGCTGAGCGATAAAAGACAGAAGCGTTTGGCTGACCTGCTGCTTGTGTTCCATGCTCCACAGCAGTTCATCATTTAAAAGATCGAGCCATTTTTCTTCCTCTATCCGCCATGTGATGCTGCGGTAGATATTTTCCGCTTTTTCCATAAACTGCGCAATCGTATGGCGAGGCGGCTCCGGTGAGGCTTTGAGTTCAGGCAGAACAACCGAAAGCGGGATTCGTTCTTCAAAATCAGAATAAGAAGGGAAGGGTTCAGCATGTGCAGAGCCTGCTGCGGCCTCTGCGTCTGCTGATAAATGTGTTTTCTTCTTCAAATTCTTTTTTACCGCATCAAATGCTTCGCGCAGCCGCTGATAGCCCTCGGGATCGTCTTCTGGGTGATGAAGCTTTAGCTGTTTGGAATACGCTTTTTTTATCGCGCTAAGGTCATCGGTCGGCTGGATGCCAAGAATGGTCCAATAGCTGTTCATACGGTCAGCCAGCTTTCTAACCGATCGAGCTCTTCTTTACATTTAGCAGCCGCACGTTTGATGATATGCTCCTGCTGGGTGGAAATGGCGCGTTCAAACTCTTCTAAAATTTGTTCCACAACCATGCGTTTTTCCCCGATTGCCTCCTCGTACAGTCTTTCGCCGCGAGCGAGGATCAGCCGGTTTTCCGTGCGGTCACGCGGGTGGATTTTGATGTCTTTCAGCTTTTCCATCCGTTTCTGCATTTCCGATTCTGTCATCGAACCGTCGTTTTGCTCAATCAGTATCTTTTTAACCTGTCCCGTGCTCGGTGTTGTCACTTCGACTTCAAGCAGCCCGTTCACATCATAGGTAAAGCGCACATCAATGCTCTCCTTGCCCGCAGGCGCAGGAGGGATCGTGACCGTCAGCTCTCCCAGCTTCAGATTGTTTTCAACGAGCCTGCTTTCACCTTGATAAATATCGACCGTGATTTTTTTCTGATTGTCCTCAATGGCCCAATAGCGTTCGACACGGCTGACCGGGATGGGTGTGTTGCGCTCAATGATCGGACTATAATGGCCGGAGGAATAGTGGCCCTCACTAAGCTTTTTCGCTGTGCTGATGCCAAGAGAATACGGGCACACATCTGTCAAAATCATCTCGCTTACCGCTTCGTTCCGCTCTTTAAGAGCGACCTGAACCGCTGTGCCGAGGGCGACCGCTTCGTCCGGGTGTATCGACGTGAATGGCAGGCGGCCGAACAGCTTTCCGATGGTCTGTTTGATAGCCGGCATCCGCGTCGCACCGCCGATCAAGATCACGGTATCCACATCATCCGGCCGCAGCTCAGCATCTCGTAAGGCACGCTCGACAGGATTGCGCAATCGCAGAATAAGAGGCTGTATGAGCTTTTCGAACGAAAGCCGAGTGATCTCTAGACTGTGAGTCGTTCCATCCAAAGTAAGGGTCATAAGTGCGCTCTGACGGCTTCCGCCAAGCTCTTTTTTGCATTGCTCCGCTTGTTTGAATAGTGCAGAAGTGGCATGCGCATCAAGCGTATCACCTGACAAATTTTTCTCTGTTAAAAAGAAGTTCATCAAGGATTGTGTGAAATCTTCGCCGCCAAGAAAATTGTCTCCAGCAATGGATTTGACCTCCATCACCCCTTCAAACAGCTCTAGGATGGACACGTCAAACGTTCCGCCGCCTAAGTCAAACACAAGAAATTTGGTGTCATCCTCTTTTTGATGCAGGCCGTATGCGATGGCAGCGGCAGTCGGTTCACTGATCAGCCGTTCGACGGTAAGGCCGGCAAGCTCTGCTGCATATTTCGTCGCTTTCCGCTGCTGATCGTTAAAATAAGCAGGAACGCTAATCACCGCATGGGTAATCGTCGTATGTAAAAAGGCTTCGGCATCACGCTTTAACGATTGCAGAACAAACGAAGACAATTCTTCTGGTGTGAACTCCAAACGACCGAGTCGGTACGTCTTTTTCGTACCCATATGGCGTTTGAAGGCAGAAGCGGTATGATGCGGATGGGTGATAAGCCGCTCCTTCGCGATTTCTCCGACTAAAATCTCCCCGTTGTCATCGACGCTGACAATAGAAGGCGTCAGGTTTTGGCCTAGCACATTGGGGATGATGACCGGTCCGTCTTCTCCCCAAAACGCAGCAAGGCTGTTGGATGTTCCAAGATCAATTCCTATCGTGGTCATGCAATCGTCCCCTTTGTTCATTACTCGTTTTTTTATATCATAATCATATCGTTCACATTTCGTAAAAGAAACCCATTTAAGCAGTAAGTTGCAGGTTTTACTCTTCGAAATTCTTGTCCGCAGAATCCGGATCCTCGTTCAACCATCGGATGAGGCTGATGAAAAAACCGACGATAAGAGCGGCCGGAACAAGCCACACGACTCCATACGCAATCGCGAATCCGAGCCCGTCCGCATCAGATGGACGAGTGACTTCAACCGCCTGCGTCCAAAGAATAAGACCGCCAAGCAACACGACGTAAGATATAATAGAACTCGTAACAAACGTACCGAACGCTTTACTCATGATCAATCACTTCTTTCTTGTAGTGTAAAAATAGACTGGAGGGACCCAATTGAAAAAGCGGAATGCTGTATTCCTGCTGATCGCGATTGTTCTCATACTAGCCGCAGGAATTCCGGTATACGAAGGACTTTACGGAAACAAATGGGAGACGAAGAAAGAAACAGTCAACCATCTTCAGCAAAAATACGATAAATCTTTTGTGATTGACAGCATCACGTTTCAGTCCGGAACCGGAACCGGAACCTATTATATGGAAGCACACCCAAAGGACAATGCAGATGAGCGTTTCACCATTCATTATGACAGAAGCATGAAGACCTATTATGATGACTATGAGCTCGCTCATGTGGTGTACAAGGAATTAAAGCCGCTAAAATCAATGGATGTCTATTATTCGTATGATTCAGGCGGCTCGCCGGATCTTGTTGAGGAAACATTGAGAGAAAACGGCTACAGTGAGGTGACGTTCAATCTATCATTTTATATCACCGATCAAGAACAGCAAAACACTATCATTGAGGCGATAGAGAAGATTAATAATGTTTACAAGGAGAAATTAAATCCTCACGCCGCTTATCTCAGTATACACATCCCGAACAAGTCTATTATTCAAGTAAAGAACAACGGACAAACCCTCACAGACCTTCTTGCATTTTGGGATAAGCATGAAAAAGATTTCCGCTTGTATTGCCACGATTGCGAGCAGGGCAAGAAATGCTGGTAAATGAAATAACATAGACAACTATTGACTAGGATGATGAAAATGGACAAGAAAATACAACGAGATGTACTGAGTGACTTTTATCAAGGCAAGCTGACGGACGTCCGCCAAACCGAGAACGGTGTGATGATGACGATTGATATGTCGGAGTTTGCAGCGCATTATCACTCGTCCACGTTTTATATTGAACTGCAGCAATGCCGCCTGTTTGAGATGTCGTTTCGTTCTAAACGCTTTGATTGGCAGGATATCGCCGGCCATACGATCGAGCTGCGTGATACGGAATATGAATATTTTGAACTAAGAGTGAACTGCTGTCTGGATGATGATGAGCTGGGTGAGATCCTCATTGAAACAGAAAGCCTTAAGGTGTAAGACGAACATCACCGTGATGTGGATCTGTTGGACCTCGCGATTAATGCTGGATTGTGCTGCTCCGGCTCAGGCATTGATTTTATGGTCGGCAAAAATAAAGAAGAGCTGTATGCCACAGACGATAGTGTGAAGTTTGACGAAGCGGTATTCGAACACCTGGCACAGGGAGACGAGTATGAGCAGTACAGAAGGCGTCATACAAATAAACAGCCTAAGAAAGGCTTTGATTTGCTATTTAACTTGGATCCATACGGTAGAAAAAAGCTGAGCCAACAGGACATGCAGCAATTAATGGTGATCTGTGACACGATTACAGCAAACTATTCATCAGACGAGCTGAATGATCGAAAAGTAAGATACTTTGCTGATCGGTTAAAAGAGCTTTGTCAGAAGGCAATAGCTGAAAACCTGATGATGATGGCAGTCGGTGATTAAGCTTTAAGCATGATACAGATCAAAGTGAATTTCCGCACCGATAGAATGGGTAAATGAGATAACATCAGACGGCAGGTACATTGCTGGAAATTGGTTATCCTCAACAGAGATGACGACCATGAGCAAATAGTCGATAGTGTGTTCTTCTTTAAAATCCTTAAGTACAGCTGTCTTACTGGCCAATTGGCGCAGTATGACAGCTAGTTGATTGTGGATGTCGAACGATTCCTGATAGCCTGTACTGAACGTCCAGTCGGTTTCTTTTCGGAACATCGGTGCTCCTGGCCTATCGATTTCATCTCCCTTTTTATACGTTTCCGTGGGCTGGAAACCTAATATGTTCGTCAGCTCTTCGATTGGAAACACCTCGCCAATCGCGCTGAAATACGCCATTACTTTTGTGTTCTTCATAAAATCCCCTCCGCTACTACCAAGGTTAATAAGGTGCATGAAAAAAGACAAGCACAAATGCTTGCCTTGCCTGACCGCTCATGAACCGGAGCTGCTGCTGCCCGAGCCAAATCCAGAGCTTGCTTTCGTTGTCGTCGTTTTCGTGGACGGTTTGTTAAACGTGATCTTTCCTGTGGGCTTTGTTTTCGTCACGCTCGCTGCTAAAAAAAGCCACCAAGGAAACACGTTTTCATCCGCATAATAATTTTCAAATACCGTCGTTTCTCCGTTATTTTGCAGATCGTCAAGAAAAGCAATCAGTTCTTCTTCATTAAACTCAAGACCATTTTCCTCTATATACGTTTCCATCGCTTCCAGATCAAGATCAGGGTAATACGGCTGAAGATGGTCCAGCTGTAGTTCACCTTCCGCTACGTACTCTTCCTCAGGTTCATAATCTGTATTGGTCGAGCTTCCTGTATCCATTGGCTCATCATAAATCTCTTCCTCATAAATAGCGTCTTCTTCAATCGTGCCCTCGTAGTACGATGTTCCGCACCCACTCAGCACAACAGCCGCCGAAAGCAGCCCGCCCAGCATCCTCTTCGTGTTGTTCATCATCAAAGAGCCCCCTCTTAACCTTCTTATCTTCATGTATACACCAACTATTACACAAAGTTTCATATTTGGATATAAAAGGATGTAAGATCTGGGGTCCGGTACTCATCCGCTGGATAAGGCTTTATTAAAGACTTTAAGGGAGAGGCGTACCGGACCCCGAGAGTACCGGACCCCGGGGTTGAAAACACCTCGATTTCTCGTTTATCGCTTTGAACGGCTGAGAAGAAGCGGTGAACGAGGGGTGTTGGGGGGTGGTTCGTCGTTTTAGAGGTGAGTTTGATGGCAAACACCATCTGAAACGAAAATCAAAATGCCTTACATTTATCTCACCGGCGGAATAAAGGAAAGTGTGCACTTTTACAAGGACGTTTAATATGAAGCATTTGCCGTTTGAGGAAGTAGCGAAGCTGTTTAATCCGTTAATCAAGAGCAAGCTGAGAGGACTGCGGGTGACAGGCGAGCTGTATGACCAATACTATCAGGCAGGTTTAATTGGCTTATGGAAAGCATGGCGCGATTTCGATGAAACGAGAGGCAGCTTTCCCGCTTATGCGCAGCAGAAGATCACAGGCGGGATGATGGATGAAATGCGTAAGATGATACGCAACAAGAAACGCGAGCAGCTGATGGAGCCCCAGGACTATGACAGCATCATTCCGTTGAAGGTGTATGATGAGGTGCCAATCTTTGAAAAAGAAGCCATCGCGTTTTATCTGTCGAAGCTGAGTACGCTCGAACAGCGGTGGGTGATCGAGAAGATTTGCAACCAAAAGCGTGAAGCAGAGATCGCGAGTGAGTATGGAGTGACGGTCGGAGCCGTGAAGAGCTGGAGAAAGCGTGTCGTGAAGAAGCTGCGGCACTTAACATAATGGGGGTCCGGTACATCGGAATATTTTAAAAAACTGCATAAGGCGAGAAGGATTACGAAAGCTGCAGAGAATTACTAATATATAACATTTTTTTAGGGGGAGCATGTTATGAATACAATAAAACCGGTGTACTACGATGGCAGCCAGCAGCCGGCCATTGCTAACAGCCACAATGAGAGAAATCCTGTCCTAACCGAAGAAGCAAGAAAGACTATGAGCGGCAATCCTTTTTACACGAAAAAGCAGGACTAATACACGAAGGAAGGACCAGCCTGGAAAGACAGGGGCAGGTCCTTTTTTGATGTAGTAAAATATGGTCATTTTTTAAGGGATAATCTCGTGTATTGAGCGAGGGAGACAATTAAACGAAAGTGCATCCAAAATGGCAAGCTTATAATGCCTCCTGTAAGCATGCGGATTTTAGGCTTTGTTGTTGCGCAATACCTTTCATGACGGAAATAATATTTTACTAGAAATGCATTTTATGATGAGTCTATATGCCCAAGTGTTGATAAACAACAACAAATTAACTATGTGGAAAAAATAACCTCATCTTGATATAATATCCTTTGTTTCGTGTTTCACCTATTCAGTTTTTATTTAAAGGGAGGATCTTATGAAATATTTGGGGGCATTATTCTTAAGCTTGGTGCTGTTAACCGCTTGTTCGGATTCAGAGGAAGCCGTGAAGCCGAAAAAAGAAGAGAAACAAGAAAAACAGGAAAAAGAGAAAACAGACAAACAAGAACAGCAGGAAAAAAAGGATAATGAAGAAGTACAAGAAAAAGAAGAAACACCAGTAACACCAGTACAAGCAGAGAAAAAAGAAGAGCCGAAAAAGGTAAGTGCCGAAGAAGCGCGCGGCATTCTAAAGAATAATCTGGATTCTATTTTCAAAACGTTCGATGATGCTGGAAAAAAGCATGGCTGGAATGCTTCTAAGAAGGCAGATTTCAGCTTGCTGCGTGATCAATTACTGCCATATGCGACGGTTTCCTTTACAGACAGCGAGCTGAAGAAAGCCGCGGGAGATTATTATTGCGAATGTGATAACATCATAGAGCCTATGATCAGCTACAATGTTCGGTTTGCATTCACTCAAACGAAAGAAAACGAGATAAATATAACGGCTATCGAACCAGCCAATCAGATCTACAATATGGCATCTAAGTGGGAATTTACTCTAATTAAAAAAAACAATACGTGGAAGTTAAATAGATGGAACGAGATCAGCTTGAAGGGTCAGGATCTCCAGCTTACAGGTGAAGAAGCGGTTCTTCTGACAGCGGACGAAAGCACGAAGGTGGAATTCGTAAAGGAAATGGAATCGCCAAAATACGGTGGGAAAATTTATGTGCTTCAGGCAACGACAACCGTTGAAGGAAAAGAACATGTAAGCGAAATCGCCATTAGTGCAAAGGATACGCGAATTGTGTACGAACAAGCAAAAGGGACGGCCTCAGAGTAAATGCGTCCTTCTAACAGCGGGTGGTGAATGGCACCCGCTGCATTTTTTTTTAAGTGGGAAGATGAGGTATGAGATGTCAAAAATCATCGAGCAGCAGAAGCAGTTATGCCAAAGGTTTAATGCGCATTTTTATCCAGCCGAAGACCATCTGAAGCTCGGAATATCCAGACAAGTGAAAGAGGGCTTGCAGCCAGTTCTTGGATTGCGGCTGCCTCCTGAAGAGGGGACAACAGGCTGGTTCATTTGAACAGGCGAAGAATTTAGCGAAGACCCTGATTTCTTTGTTCCGATTCATGCTCATCATGTAAACGAGTGGGTGGATTGTGTACAGGTTTATTTAGGCCTTGCTCCAGGGTGGAGGTTTTTACTTGCTGAAGATTATGTGGATGTCTGGTTTGATGAAGAGCTCCTTTAATAGAGTCATAGCTGACCAGCCTCGGAAACGCGAGGCTGGTTTTCTTCGTTTACCTTTCTTCATCGCCATATATGTAATAGAATGTCGCCTTTTTGATCGACTCGATCAAGTGCAGATGACGCGAGAACGGGTTGTCCTCTTTTAAACAAGTGTTTAAAAATGGATCGTTTGAATACTGTTCGGCAAAGGATGTTTTCAGCCACTGCAAATCGTTCGGTCTAGGCGTCCGGTTCGTCACTGCCCTCGTAAGAATGGCATAAACTCGAGATGTATAGCTCTCCCAATCACCCGCAATATCGTTCTCGAGGTCTTCGTTCTCCAAATACTCGTAGACCTCTTCGTCGCCAAAAAAGTGTTCGCGATGGTCCAGGAGCAGCTTCAGCAAGTGAACCTGTTTCTCTGTTTTGACAACGCGAAGGACGTATTCATAACTAAAAACAACATACCATTCCGGAGATTTGAGCAAAGCATTTTTGGCTTTCCACATATGTTTCATCTGTGTGTGTCTCATTGATTTGTATCCCTTCCAAAAGTTACTAGAATGTTTCTATTTTACTATACATTTTATTTGTATAATAAAGTAATGTGAGAGGTGAATCATGAGACAACTTGTCATTATCGTAAGCGTAGGACTAATTAGTGTGTCGTTAGGTGTTTTCTTTAGACAGCTGTATAGAGCCGGGAGCATGAAAGAAAAACTTGGATGACAGCTGCCTTTTTCATGGAACCGCTCGATTTATAGTCAAGTATGCATGACTCAGGTCTACTCGGACTCGCGTATTCACTCATATTCATGTGAAAAGGATTGTTCAGATGAAAAAAAGAAAATGGAGTATCGGTTTTATTTTATTTGCTATTTTAAGCATTTTAGTGCTCAATGTTCCGCTAATTCACTATCCGGTATGGGTGCCGAAAAAATTTGAGTATAAGGATTATCACGCAACGTACATTCCATTTAAAGTCACCGACCAATATGCCACAATCGTTACGTGTGGACGTAATTGCAGCCAGGTCCATTACCACTATAAAAATGATGACAAGCATCTCTCCGTCCTTGCAACCGATAAAGCAAGCTGGTCTTCAGATGCGATTTGGCAGCGGAAGAATCGTGTGCCAGGAACAAATTACTATTACAATTCTACTCAGCTTGCATGGATTGAAGAAGACACCGAAGTAGAAGTATTCATTAAGCTAGAAGGACAAAAGAGTGATGTGAAAACGTTATTAAACGTTGCTGAATCCATAAAATAAATCTAATAAATCTTAAGCCTTGCCTAGAGAGTGGCAAGGCTGTTTTTTTATAAGCACTTGAGCTCTGTGCTTTTCCGTCCTTCCGGTGTTTTAGGGGTCCGGTACTTTTCCAAACCGTCCGGGTGTTCGCATGGGTATTTGGAGAGATAACTTATCCTCACCAATAGGTATATAATGGAACGGGAATGGGTGGGTGCTTTTGTCGGTATGCTTTGAAATACGTTATCGGGAGGATAAACCATGCTGAACAAATGGAAAAATGCACTGTTAACAAAAGAGGTTACGATTCCTGTCTCGAATGAAATGCTTTCGTTCATAAAGCCTAAAGTTGAAGGAATCTCCAACGCAAAGGTAAGCATTGATCAAGTGTTGATTCTCACAGGCACGTATACGGTAGAGAAACTTTTTATTAAGAAGGATATTTCTTTTCAGATCAGGCTGAAGCCGAAGTCCAGCGAAGGAAGAATGGTTTTATTTGATATTGATTCCATAAAGCCGTTTAACCTGGATATCATTAACGATTATGTAATGAACAATAAATACATGACGTACTCCAAAAATGTACTATCTGTGGACCTTAATGCGATAGACGCGGTTAGAAAAGTACCTGTCGGTCAAATCCGAGATGTCCAGATTGTGAATGATCGATTAATGATTACGATGGGAATTTAATAGGGGGTCCGGTACTTTTCCGTCCTTCCGGTGTGAACACCCGGGCGGTTTGGAAAAGTACCGGACCCTTATTTTAGTTCATCACCGGTCGCACCCAAAGCTTCGAGAAGTCCACATATCCGAAGTGCTTGATCTGGACGTTCATCAGCTCTGATGAGAAAGGGATATTCCGTTTTTCTGAATAGATGGGTATCATGATCGATTCCTTCGCCAAATAGCTTTCGAGTTCTGCATTCAATAGCGGCCACTCCTTAAATGGTGTAGTGTGATAGCGGTTTAATCGACGTTCAATCTCGTATTCCGTTTGTACAATCATCTCGAGCGGGGAGTAGCCGTTTTTCATAAAGTTATAGAAAGAAAACTCTTCGTTCAATTCAAAGATCTCGCCATGCACGAACAAATCGACCTGCTGGCTCATTTCACGGCGTGTCCACGTATCCCGAAACGGAAGATGCATCGTTTCCACAGGCACCCCTCCTTTTTCAAGACAGCTCAGCAGCCAGTTGGTCGTGTTCAGCGTATGCTCGGTTGTCCGAATAACGAGCGGTTTCGTAAAAACGGGACGAGACACCTCAGCGATTTGGAACGGCAGGCTAGACTGGCAAACATAGTCGCTTGACTGTGCACGGGAATTGAACGAGCTGATCGAGTGCCGGTTACTTGCAATAATCCAATGCAGGTAATCCCGCACCTCCTTGCGCTGAATATCTGAATCGCGGTACTTGTTCATGATCACCACACCAAAGCCGGAGCTGCTTTCCACCTGATAGGTTGTGTGCTGCTCTTGTTCAAGTGCGGAGTGATAGCTGTTGTCAAAATCAGCAGGCACCTGCACGAATTCAACCGCATCCAGCAGAGGGCGTTCCTGAAAATAGTCGCTGAACGCGGAGAGGGTCGTCTTTTTATCGTTGTTTTCACTGATGTAAAAGGCACCTGTCCCGAGCAGCTGACCGTTGCTTTCTTTATATATGCTGCAGTTTAACGAGCCGAGCATGTGCAAAGCGTAGCTGCACCCGAGCGGAAAATGGAGATCCACAACAAGTGGTGCTGGTGCTGAAATGCTCTCAACACGTGACCAGATGTGCTGATAAAACTCGTGCTGGCGCAGTTTATCCAAACACTCTGCCACATCTTGCGCAGTAAGAAGTGAGCCATCGTGGAACGTGATGCCTTTTTTCAAATAAAGTCGCAATCGTGAAGGGGTGAACTCCCAGCTGTGCGCGAGTTCAGGCTCGACGCTATCCTTTTCGGTGAGCGTGACGATCCGGTTATAGACGTTCGCCACAAGGCGTGCACTGTGTGCGTCAGCCGCCTCGAGCGGATGAGTGGTCAAAAAAGGATAGCGGCGCGGCACGATCAGCCGGTCATCGGATTGCTGTATGTACCCAAACTTTGTATGAAATGTGTTCATGAGCCGAAGCCGGCACGCGTCTGACCAGTCATAGATCAAGTATTTGCTCGCGTGTTCAACCGGCTCCTCATCCAGCATTTTCAGCATCGTTTCTTCATAACGTTCCTCTACATTCGTCTGCCATTCGAGAGACGACGCGTTTCCGCGGCCGCGGCCGCTCGTGAACGTCAGCCACCCTTCCTCTGCCCAGCGCTGCAAATGGCGTGTCGTCTGTTTTGTGCTCAACTCAAGCCGGTCTGCCGCATCCTGAATTTTTAAATTGCCAGACGGAAAATGGCGCCATAGCATCAGTAAGTTTTTCTCCATGCTTCCATCTCTCCTAATAAGTGGACATATTAATTAGAATTGTCTATTTTTACGTATCTTCGTCTAGTTTAACATAAGAGGAAGAAAAAGGGAGTGGTGTAAATGACATGGAAAGAATACCCGCAAAACATTAAAGTTCGCCTTATCACATCGTTCTTTAACCGAGCCGTCGCTTCTGCTGTCATGCCGTTCATGGCACTATTTTTCGCAGAGGAAATGAGTAAAATATGGGCCGGAATATTCCTAATCTCGACAGTCGTTGTCGGATTTATCGTAAACCTGATCGGCGGCTATATTTCCGACCGCTTTCCGCGGAAAAAGGTGCTCATGATCACTTCGGTCCTGACATCGCTCATGTTCTTAATGATGACCATCAGCTTGCTGCCAGAGGATAAAATGATTGGGCTGTTCGCACTCGCGTACATCTTATTCACGATAACTGGAAGTCTTGGCCGTCCAGCCATGCACGCTCTTATCATCGACTCGACAACGCCTGAGAACAGAAAGGCTGTCTATACGCTCGATTATTGGCTGATCAACCTGTCACTCGCTATTGGTACGACACTTGGCGGCCTGCTCTACATCAGTCACAAGGTGGAGCTATTCATGATGCTCACCATCACGTCATCATTGATATGTGTGGCGTACTACCTTTGGCTGAAAGACGAGAACCATCACGTGCTGAAAAAGAAGTATCAAAATGTGGTGATGGACATGGTGCAGAATTATCGCATCGCGTTTCGGGACAGTGCCTTCGTAAAGGTCGTCATTGGCTCGGGGCTCATCTTCTCGGCAGAATTTACATTAAGCAGCTACATCGGCATCCGTCTCGCCGAATCGTTCGAGACGCTAGATGTTAACGGGTTCGAGTTCACCGGCGTTCACATGCTCAGTTTGATCAAAGTACAGAACATGCTGTTTGTCGTGTGCTTCACGTTTCTCGTGAACCGAATCACCGACCGCTTTGATAAAAGAAAAATGCTGATTGTCGGGCTGATCATGTACGGCTCAGGATATGCAGTCGTCACATCCGCTAACATCTGGTATGTCCTCATACTATTTAATGTGATTGCAACACTCGGCGAGCTGATCTATTCGCCGATTAAGGAAACCGCCAAAGCGAACATGATTCCAGACGACAAACGCGGTTCCTATTCCGCTTTCAGCAACCTATCCTTTAGCGGAGCCGACCTCATCGCCCGCTCCAGCATCATCATCGGCGCGTTCCTCATCCCAACCATGATGAGCGTGTACGTAGGAATCACCGTGTTCACAGGCGCCGTGCTCATATACACAGGGTTCTTCCTCAGTTCTAGCAAAAAAACAGACGGGAATGCCGTCGCTGGCGTGAAGAAGGCAGTGTAACCAAGTTCAAGTTCGGGGTCCGGTACATATGTACCGGACCCCGAACTTGTGATGTGTTTTTATTTTGTTTTTAGCTTCTTGCTCTTCATATACCGATAAACCGGAATCTCTTCCCCTTTTTTCGCTGTAATAAAGTTAAAGGTAACATAGCTGTCGATGGATTCAGGCTCAAGGGCGAGGGCGATAAAGTTGGCGTTGCTCTGGCTCATCTCTAGTACATAGCTTCCGGCAGGGAAGGCGTGCTTCTTTTTCACCACATCGGTCGTGACTTTATTCGTATAATGCCCACTTTCCGGTGTGGTCGAAATTGTGCTGCTCGTCACATTATAGGTTTCCACAGGAAGGGTGGCAGCAGTACTCAATTTCGCAACCTTCACACCGAGAATTTGCAGCTTTTTCGCGGCGACATCGCTTCCCGCTCCAGGCGGCAGGATATACGCCGTTGGACGGTCACGCACGAGTGTAGGATACGCTTCCGTCGAGTCTTCCCAAATAATCGGGGTCTTCACTTTTTCCGCCTTCGCGAGATCAACAACCTCGAGTGTTCGGTTTAACATACGCTTGTTCTCGCTCGTGACAACAACCTTGTCGTTGTCATTCGCCTTTGATCCTTTTACGATTACTTCTTTGCGCGCTTTTTCCACCACAGATTTCACCTTTTCGGCATGTGCCGCTGTGTTTTGGATAAACGATGCCTGCGCGACGACCTGGGCATACACTCTGCGTTCAAAGTCAGCTCGTCCGATGTTAATGCCGCGCGTTTCAATCAAGTACGTGAGGGTGTTCTTCAAACCGAGCGCGTTCCGTCCGATTCTCGTTTCGGTGCTGCCCTCTGTCGCTACAAGCTGGCCGTCCTCCACATCAAGCGTGTAATAATCATTGTGGCTGAGCTTCGCTTTATCGAGCGTTTTATTCACTTTTTCAAGCAGCAGGCTGTCAGACGTTTTGCGCAGCTCTGCCGGAATGTTCAAGTTTTTAGCGGATGAGATGAGCAAGTCATAAGACGGAAGAGCCCCTTTTTCACCCACATTCTTGAGCTGTGAAGAGTTGACCGTGTATTCATGCGCATCCAGCACCACATCGGGCTGATACGCGTTGACCGCCTTGTGGACCGTTTGAACCTCCACATATTCGGCCTTCATATAATCACGGTTCGCATCATTGTTGTTTGCGACCGTCCTTTTAAAATAGTAGGAACCGTCCGGGTTAACCCGCGGAATGATGGCAATGTCGACCTTATCGAGCACTGGACCGAGCTTGCCTTCAGCGAGCATTTTCGCAAGCACGAGCGCTGACTCACCTGCTGCCGGCTCGTTGCCATGAATCTGGCTTTGCACCCAAATCAGCGGTTTTTTCTTATGTGCGTACCCTTTTTTATGAGAAGCGTCCTTGCTGAACATCAGAAGAGGAATGTCGCGTCCTTCCGCTGACTGGCCAAGAATTTGAAGCGTCGCATAGCGGTTTTTGCGGTCGATCTGTTTCAGCACATCCATCATCTCTTCCTGGCTCGTAAAGGCGAGGCGCCCTTGCTGAAAGGCCGGCGTGTCAAACGTTACATGAGGTTTCGGAAAAAGATGCGCAATATTTTCAGGCTGTATGTAGCTTGGCCCTGTGCCGTAATAAGGAACAAATTCCTGCTCAGCCGCATGAGCCGTCTTCTCGCTAATAGCAGCCCCTGGTGCAAAAAGGCCGGCAGAAAGTGCAAGAGTTAAGGCGACAGAAGTGGAACGAAATACTTTTTTCATATACTTCCTCCTGAGTGTATGTATGGTATTATTCACCAAATTAGCATATTAAAAAGTATATTGAAATTTTTTGTGCGCGAATGTCGAAGGATTAGGAAAAAGGGCGGCCGCCTCGGTAAGGAGTTTGTCGAAAGCGTAGGCCGTAAGTTCCCAGTCGGGGTCCGGTACCTTTTGCCCAGGATGGATGAAGGCCATTGTCGTAACAATTAGCTGAAATGCTTTAACTTTTCTTTGACTTGATTCGACTTTTCCAGGAATTGCTGTGACTTTTTCATAATTTGTTTTAACTTATTGAGAAGTTGTTGTGATGTCGCAAATTCACACCCCATTAACCAGGTCATCTGATAAGTGAATAACCTAAAATACCATTAGTCCGCATAAAATATCTTCATTCAGCTCCTCTATGATGCGGAATTTAGCTGGAAGAGCCGCTTTATTGGTGAAGATCCTGAAAACTGTGGGCGGGGTCCGGTACCTTAATCGCTGCAAACATGCAAATGTCGTAACAATTAGCTGAAATGCGTTAACTTTTCTTTAACTTGATGCGACTTTTCCGGGAATTGCTGTGACTTTTTCATAATTTGTTTTAACTTATTGAGAAGTTGTTGTGACAAGGTAAATTCACAACCCATAAACCAGGTCATTTGCCGTTCTAGAATGCAGAAATTAGCTGAAAGAGCTAATTTTACGGTAAGGATCGCTGAAAATGTGCGCGGGCCTGGTCAAATCAACCACAATTTTCCTATGTCGTCACGCCATCATATTTGGAAATACTTTCTTTTTAAAATTATTCGCTGTCTGCCGATATTAATGATAATTCACGAAAAAGGGAGACTTTGCAGATGAAGGGTAAATGGGGCATTTGGGGCAACGGGAAAAGGGAGTCTTCGGTTCGGCGGCCGATTATTGTGTTTACGGCGGTTATGATGCTGGTGCTGATTTTGGTGAACGGGATTATCTTGTACAAGTCCATTTCCAATTCAACGGACCATACGCTGAGAGAGTTTGGGACGATTTTGGCATCCAATTTCGCAAAGGAAATGGATGCGACACAATACGAAACGTTTTTGCAGGATAAGAGCGAGTCGAAAACGTATTGGGAGCTTAGGAAGGATCTGAATCAATACCGAAAAGAAACGGGTTCTTTTTACGTGTATACGATGGAGGCGACGAGCGATAAGAAGCTTCGCATTCTTGTGGATGGGATGCCTAAGGGCGACAAGAATGCGTCATCGATTGGTCAGGAAACATCGTCTACGAAATATGAGGATGTAGAAAATGTGCTGACAAAAGGCGAGGTGTCGAGCACGCCGATCGTGCATGATCCGGAATATGGTGACTATTTATCTGCGTTCGCACCGATCAAGAACAGTCAGGGCGAGATCATTGGCGTACTGGGCATCGATATTAATGCCGAAACGGCGGCGTCGATCAGCGGAACGATCGTGGAAGAGCAGGGCTTCCTGCTGTTCGCAATTAACATGGCCGTTCTCCTCGTGGCGTTATTTGGAATCGCCATCTATACGAGAAAAACGCTTTTGCCGCTGAAGCAGCTTGAGCAGCTGGCGGATGAGGTGGCAAAAGGAAACCTGAGCAGCACGACTATTTTATACAGCAAAAATGATGAGATCGGACGAATCTTCCAATCGTTCTCGCACATGAGAGAGAATTTGCACGAGCTGATTTCCAGTGTGAAGGAAACAGCGGATGACACGATATCAAAATTTTATAACGTCAACGAAGAAATGAAGAGCATTAAAGAGCAGACGTCGTCGATCGTGATCGCGAGCGAGGAGATTGCGGCGGGGAACGAAACGGTTTCAACGTCGATGGAGAACACGGCAGAACTGAACCATCAATTCCAGCACACGCTTGTGAGGGTGTATGATGAGGTCGCTGTGGTGCAGAGCATGAATGAGGAAGTCGCGAGCTCACAGGAAAAAAGCTTGCAGTCGCTGCAGGCGCTCGTTACTGTTCATGAAGCGACGCAGGCGACGTTTAACGAAGTGTCGAGCTCGATCAGCCAGCTTCACGAGTTCTCAGGGCAAATTGAAAAAATCGTAAAAGAAATCAAAGGCATTTCCGATCAGACGAACCTGCTGTCGTTGAACGCATCGATCGAGGCGGCAAGAGCAGGTGAGCACGGCAAAGGGTTTGCGGTCGTGGCGAATGAGGTAGGAAAGCTCGCGAACCAGAGCGGCGAGGCGACGAAAATGATTCAGGAGACGATTCAGCACATTCAGTCACAGATCAGCGAAACGAAGGATAAGACGGACCACACGCTGCAAACGTTCGTCGAGCAAAGCGGCGAGCTGGATACGGTGAAGCATAATGTACTGGATTTGTCTGATCTATTGTCGAAAACGAACCAATCGATCGAGCAGATTCACACAATGTTTAGCAGCATGACGGAAAAGCAGGCGTCGATTCAGGACGATATGATGTCGGTGACGGCGGTGTGCGAGGAAACTGCTGCGGCAACCGAACAGGTCACGGCGACAATTCAGCAGGTTGACGGCAACATGAGCCAGTTCTCAGGCGAGATTGAAGAGATCGCGGAATCGGTTCATCGACTGCAGGAGCAGACAGAGCAGTTTAAGCTGTAATCTACTTTTAAATCGGACGGATGGGACTGGACGATTAATCCACGGTTCCATCCGTATTTTATTGAAGGCTGGGTGATTTTATGAAAGAGTGTCCCGAATGCGGAGCTAGTTTGGTAGAGGACGGAGCGGAAATGATCACGTTCGAGCCTGACGAAAGTGTAGTCATTGATGCGTTTATGGTGCAAGCATGCTCCAATCACTGTGGATATGCTGTACGTGTTCAGGCAGAAGAAGAGTAACATATAGGAGGAGACGCATGTCTACGAAACAGATAACAGGACTTTCCGAGCTTTACAGCAAGCATTGGCAAGCTTTACGCGAAGAGTTGCTGAACAGTGGAACCGATTTAACTAAGCTTTCCAAGCCATGGCTGGTTGATCTCGTTCCGGGGTACGAGGCATCGTCTGTCAAGGTACTGATTGTGGGGAAGGAAGCGAACGGATGGGGAAGGTATGCTGATTTGCTGGAAATCGACCGTGATGAGGCGATTGAATCGCTTCAGCAAAAATATCGATCGTTCCGCCAAGAACAAAAGATGGCGCACACACCCTTTTGGAAGGGTGCTGCTTCCATCCATCGCGCTTTAAATCCTGACTGTACGGATTCTTCCTTTATAACAACGAACCTCATTAAAATGGATCAAGACAAAAAGCCTTCCAGAAACAGGAGGCCAGTGGCACAAATGGAAGAGCTCATCTGCAAGCATTTTTCGGTGCTGAAAGAGGAGATTGCCCTTCTAAAGCCAGACGTGGTGGTGTTCTTTACAGGACCACATTACGATAAAAGGATTCAGCAAACGTTCAACGAAATAGAGTTTGATCGGGTGGAGGAGTTTAAGAAGCGCCATGTCTCCAGACTGGTTCACGAAGATTTGCCGCTTCACACCTATCGCACGTATCACCCGGGATTCTCGATGCGCAACAGTGAGCGCTATTTTCTTCCCGTGGTAGAAGCATTGCAGCGTTTGGTATTGAAGAAGCCTTAAAAGGAGAGACGTGGAAAGCTGGCATGCGGCATTAAGCTAGTATTCTCTGTGTTTCGTCCATCACATTTTAAACAATTGTTTAAATACACCTACTAAAAAACACCCTCATACAAGGGTGTGATGTCTTATCCAATCGTTCCTCGATCGACCTGTTCGTGCATCATGACGAGATTATATTTCACTTTTTCCGAAACGTCGCACAGTGCGTCGATGGCGAGTCCTTTATTGTGGGACATCTGGAAAACGATGTCCTTGAACAGCAGATCCATCTCCTCCAAAATGCCTGTGGCGGCACTGTTGTAAAGGTGGATGTTGTAATAGCTCGTCTGGCTGAACAGAGCGGATTCGAGATACGGCTTGAACTTTTGGACAAGCACAGGGTAAAACACGATAAGATTGCCAAGGCCTTTCCTGACGCCTTCAACGGTGTCCGCAAGCTCATCGATCGGCTCAAGGGCGTCCTGGACCATTGCCCGAATCTTGTCATCAAAGTCGGTGAACATGCCGGCAAGCTTGACCGGAAGGCTGCCGTTCAAAATGACATAGACGGCACCATTAATCGCATCTGAAATGCCTTCCAGCACGCCTTCTAATAAAACCGCAATCGATTCAAGACCAACTAAAAGGGGCAGCAGCAGCTTATGGGTAACATCTGTAAACGCTAGAATGGCCATTTCAAGCTGGATGTCCAGCAGCTTCATGCCCATCTTTAAGTAAGGTGAATCCAGTAACGTGTGATCTCCTGGTGCACTGATGTCTGGCAAAGCAAGAGATGGCGGGATCCCGGTGGAAATGCCGCCAGCGAGGAGACTGTCTCTTTCTTTGAAATGTTCAGCGGTTGCCGAGACATCCTGGCCGTAAGATTTCATATGCTCTTTCACTGTCACGTTGTTTTTTGCAAGGATCTTAAAGTGGGCCATGAACTCGCCAACTACAGCGTCCGTAAAGCGATCGGTACCGCCTTCGAACAGCTCTGGTATTTTGTTATTTACGAGATTTGGCAGAAAATCAGTCAGTTCTTCTACACTTGAACGAAGATTGTAAAGAAAATTTCGTGCGTCTGCAAACAAAGACTCTACGTTGATGTCTTTGTTCATCACAAATTCCATCAGCTCAGCCGGCGGGGAATTCAGAAAATAGTTCAGTGACTGCGCCTTCGATTCAGCGCTGTCCAGCAAAGAAATCAAATGATAGATTTCCGTTTTAATAATATTGCCCGTACTCGTAATTCCGTTAAAGAGCGGATTTTGCGCCGCATCCTCAAACATTTCACGGAACGATTCCTGCAGCGTGTGAAGACGCTCGTAATAGCGGCTGCCTTCGTGTTCAACGATATCAGCTGAGTTTTGCAAATACGCATATACAAGAGCCATCCGGCTGCTGACGTGTGACTCCATTGATTTTGAGAGGTCAAATAAATGATCAGTATTCAGGTCAATTCGTTCGGAACTGCCGGAATGAAGAGACTGTCCAGTCCAAATGCTGGAGACGACTCCAGCGTCCGCATCAATATAAATCGCACCATAGCCAGGCTGCCCCAGTTCTCCAATGACATACATCTGCTGTCCTGCTTCATTTTTGCCGATATAGCCAGTATGATTCGTTGATAAATACTCAAAAGAGGGAATGCCGTGATTGATCTCAACCTGTTCGCCCGGAATGCGGTGTCCGAGGAACAAGCCGGTTATCGTACTCGTCAGCACATCATAACGGCCAAAATAGTTGGTGATATTCTTATACTCTTTGTTAGAATCGACCACACCATCAGGCAATAGGGCAGGGTTAAGGGTGACCGTTTTTACGTGCGGGTTTGCCACGCCGACCGCGTTCGCGTTCCCGCCGCCGAGTGAGTTGCCGCAGACGTAGGAAACGGTTCCGAATTTTTTCTCCGTTTCATCAAAATAATCTTGCGCAGCCTGAACTTGTTCGGGCACCATATCACTTAACAATTGTGCATCTGTAAGGAGATCCTTTTTGTCTTTCGTGTCGGTACCTGTATAGGCAATGAGAATTTCTTTTGTTTCAACGGATTGAAAGGTAATGGCGTTTAATCCGTTGGCCGTATCCGTATGTTTTTCTAACACCCTATATATATTTCCATTAACATTTACTTTTTCTTTGGGACTGTAGTTTTTATAAGCGTGATAACCAGAAATTTCAACTAAATCAGTATCAGGAACTGTACCAGAACGTTTCGTTAAAGTCCCTTGTTTTAACGTAGTCATGGATTGCCCTCCCACTTATTTTTTATAAATTTCATTTGGAAAGTCCTGGGCTAACGTGTTATCTTTAGAATTTTGTCCATCACCTTTTAAAATTTCATTGTCATGAAGAAAGATGCTGTACGCACCTAATGGAAGATTTTCCATCGCTTCGATATCAGAAACGAGTTGGTCAAAAATTTGTTTGTCTGGTTTCTGGTTCTTTTCCTTCATAAATAAACGGATCACCACGTTGTATTCCTCAGGATCACGTTTCAATGATTTCACGGCCGCTTGATACTCTTCTTTTGTCGTTTCCGGTTTCTCTAAATATTGTTTAGATAGCGCATCAAAGCTTTCACCAGGCATCGTAATGTAGTAATAAGGTGTTGAAAAGCCACCAGCAAAGGTCTTCTTAAGAGCCTCATCTGTTAAACCGACCACTGGATGTTCTCCCGCGAACTTTGTGAGGTAGGCATCCAGAGTGGCTAACTGATCTTCGTACACCATTGCGTAGATCCCGCTTTGGATGGCGTATTCAACCTGGCCAGGCTCGGTCCAAATGCCTTCAGGCCGCAGCTTTCCTTGATTATCGATAGGAATGATCGCAAATGTAGAGAATTTAACGGCGCCTAACGATTCCACATAAACGGTAGCACCGTCTTTGTTGCCGATAATGTTATGTACTTTCACTTTCGTTTGATAGTTATTAAGAAAGAACTCTTCCATTGACTGAACCACTTCATCCTTGTTGGCTTCAGCAATCTTGTCATTCTTATCACCATTCGGCAGCCTGTAGCCTTGCCCCGTGTAATCCTGCACACTTACATATGCGTTTGACTCCTTTTCCACGTTCTCCGTTTCTCCCTTCATACAGCCTCCGAGCAGCATCATGCCAAGAAGAGTACCTGCCATCATTCCTAAGTGTTTTTTGTTAAGCATATGTATGAACCCTCCTTGATCGTTTCCTATCACTATCATTGTCACTATCACTGTATTACGTCCTATATTATTGTAAAGTTACATTTTCTTGTATGCCACCTAATATATACCCATAAAAAGTAAAAAAACAACGTGCCTGAAGCACGCTGCTGTGAGCTTTTTACTATATCTAATGCCATTTCGGGTCCATTTCGGGGTCCGGTACCGAGAGTACCGGACCCCTTTCAACCTTTCAAAAGGTAGTAAAGACGGCTTTATTGTATTTAGGAGGTTCCACGGGCGCATTCGACAAAAGTACGGCTAACTTTTGGTGAAGAACGGGCGAAATTTAACGTCGCGCGGCTGCAGAATTATATTCGTGGGCGACTAACGCCTCTATTCGGCTAACATTCCTTTTTTTACTATGTATAACCCAATATAGTTGTGCTTGATGAACCTAATTAAAAAAGATGTCCCGTAAGTAAGGGAACATCCTCCTCATTGAGCTCTATGCCCTTATCTCGTCAAATGCTCGTTAAACAGTTGTTTAAAATAAGGCTTGAAATCCATTTCGATCATCTGTTGTGTGTCTTCATTTATGACGGTTAGCAGGATGCTGGAGTGGTCCTTCTTATCTGCTGTGATTTCCATTTTTTCAACGCGTTTTAAATCTAACAATGACACTAGCCGGTTGGAATCCCGTTTCATCACTTGAATTTTCACTTCTCCATAGGAGGGAGAAAGGTGAACAATAAAGTCTTCTTCACCGTTAGAAAATCGGTATGTTGCTTCGTTATAATAAAAGGGATAGTCCTTTGCTTCCTCTAACAGTGTTGGTTCGCATTGGAATAAAGAGAGAAGATCGATTTCATTTGGAAAGTCTGGCATGATGTCACCTCATTTCGTTTTAAAGAACTCAGAATAAACTTTTCAAAATTTAAATGGACTCTATTATTCTACGTTTACCAATAAGCTTTTCCAGAGAGATTGAAAACCAAGGTTAGGGGGTCAGGTACCGAGAGTACCGGACCCCCTAACCTATTTTCATGAAAAACAGCCTCTCTTGTCATTATTTTAGTTTAGTAGAGGTGTGTTTGAAACTTTATTCTGAAATTTATGCATTCTAGTACATTCCCCTTATTAAACAGTGAATTGTTTCCGGTTATTTTTATAGGAAAATAGTTCTATTAAATTATCAAATAATTCTAATAAAATGTTACTTTTTTCTTAATAATTTCTAAATAATTTGAAAATATTTCCTTAACATCGTTCAAATATACTTTGGAAGTGTTAGGAATTCAGTTGTTGAGGTGATGGTGAAAAGCAAAAATTTGTGGTGAAGGATGTCAAAAGATTGTAAACAAATGGAGGAGCGAAAATTGAAAAAGATGATTGCTAGTTTGCTTACTGCATCAACGATGGCTGCTGCTATAGCAGCGGGACCATCTGAAAGTGTTCATGCCTCTACGACCAACACACAAAAAGAAGTCTCACACAGCATCATGAAGGCTGCACCTAAAAAACCGGCACCAAAGAAGCCAGCCCCACCGGTTGTTAAGCTGTTAGAAGGAAACGTAACGTCTCCGAGATGGATCGATGAGTCGCACGTCATGGTAACCAAAGTTACAGACAATGGCATGCAAGAGTACATCCTCAATGTTCCGACAAAGAAATACGAGCTGATTAAAGGCAAACCAGCGGATGCGTCTGAGATGGTCGTCAGCCATGACGGAAAACACGCCGCTTTCCTTAATGAGGAAGGGCACGTTTACATCATGAACCTGAAAACGAAAACGTCTAAAAAAATCAGCGAAGATGCTGAGATCAAGACGGAGCTGCAGTTTTCACACGATGGAACAAAATTGTTCTACGTGGCTGGTGAGAAATCAGGTGTGATCGCCGCGATGAACGTGGCAGATGGTGTCATCACAACGATCCTAGACGACAAAGTGAGCTACAAATCAGAGCTTCAGATTTCAGCAGACGGAAAGAAGTATCTGTATTCGGTTCGAAACACAGGGAAAGTAACAGAAGGCCAGCCTCCGACAGAAGACAATCCGAACACAGATGGTGACGTCGTTGAGGTGGATCTTACAGGTACAGAGCCACAGCTCTTCTTGTTTTCAGAGGGCAAACCAACGCAATTGACAACAGGGACAGAAGAAAAAGAAAATGCTGTTTTCCTGAAGGATGGCAGAATCGCTTACATGAGTGTCGATATGGAAAACACGCAGAAAAACCCTGAGCTAAAAGTGCTTGATCCAGAAGGAAAGACAAGCTTCACGGCGGTCAACCAGCTTTCTATTATTCAAATGGCCATCCGTGATAACGGCTTGATCCGCGTTCTGGCAGAAGATGAAAAAGGCAATAAAGCCATCTACCAAGTGAGTATCACAGGTAAGAAAGCAGAAACGAAAAAAATCTCATACGTCGACCGTGCAACAGAAAGCATGTACTACGGCCCATATGGAGACAACGTTTCCTTAACAATCAGCACAGCACACGGTGAAAAAGTCGTTGTAGCGTACAAAAAGAAGTGGACATTCCTTACAAAATAAAAAATGAACAGGAGAGATTATCATGAATTGGTTTAAAAAGCTATCACTCGTTACCCTTACTTCAGCAATGGTATTAGGTTCGGTTTCATTTGCACCTGCTCAAAAAGCAGAAGCAGCGGTTTCTGGGAAAATTTCAATCATGGGTTCATCTGCTTTGCTTCCTTTATCCAAGCAAGCGGCGATCGAGTTCAAAAAGAAGAATCCAAAGGTTTCAATCACGGCTTCAGGATCAAGCTCTATCGCTGGGCCTCAATCGGTTCGTAAAGGAATCGCTCAGATCGGTGCTTGTGACTGGGATGCAACGAAATCTAAGGGCGGATTCTCTGGCTTTAGCGGACTTGTTGCTCATAAAGTAGCGATCATTCCGTTTGCCACGATCGTACACCCTGGCGTGAGTGTCGACAGCCTGACGAAGTCTCAGCTTCAAGGGATTTTCTCTGGAAAATACACGAACTGGAAGCAAGTGGGCGGAAAAGACCTTGAAATCACTGTTGTTAACCGTGCATTCGGTTCAGGAACTCGCGTGAACTACCAGGAAAAAGCGCTAGGCAACGCTTCTTTTAAGAAAACGAAAAACTACGTAGAAGTAAAAAGCAGTGGAGACATGGCAACAAAGGTTAAATCAACACCAGGTTCAATCGGCTATATCGACCTTGTATACGTAAAGTCTGGATTGAAGGCATTGAAGTTCAATGGAGTTTCTCCCACAACGTCTAACGTGATCAGCGGTAAATACCCGGTTTACGGTACAGGCTACTACATGACAAAAGGCCAGCCAACTGGTGCGACAAAAGAATTTATCAAATATGTACAAAGCGCTAAGTTTCAAAACGGTACATTGAAGAAAATGAAGTTTATCCCGATTTCAGCAATGAGATAACATGCAAGCTGAGACCAGCCCCTTCCCCCAAAAGGGGCTGGTTTTTATATTGCACATAATGGAGGAATAGGAATGGAACGAGCTTTGGAAAAAGCGGCGCAGCAAACGGCTCCGGTTCAGCAGGCGGCAGTACCTCGAAAGACCTTTCAATTCAATAGAAGAAAAATGTCCGATGTTGCGTTTCGATATTTTTGCTGGATTAGTGTTATTTTACTTTGCATGACCTTGCTCTCAATTATTGGCTTTATGGGCAAAACAGGCTTGATGACCTTTAAGGAAGTCTCGGTCTCAGAATATTTTCTCTCCCTTTCCTGGCTACCGGAAGAAGGGAAGTATGGAGCAGCCTTATTTATTCTCGGAACCTTTTCACTAACCGCGCTAACTCTAGTCATTGCAGTTCCCCTATCCATCGGAATGGCTATTTTCATATCAGAAGTCGCACCAGAATGGCTGAAAAGAATCATCAGGCCGATGCTTGATCTGCTTGTCGGAATTCCTTCCATTGTCTACGGCTATTTAGGAATGACCATCTTGATCCCGTTTTTGCGAGACGCAGCGGGTGTTCAGGTCGGTGATGGACTGCTTGCAGCCGCTCTTGTGCTGACGCTTATGGTGCTGCCTACGATCACGCGAGTCAGTGATGATGCCATCACGTTCGTTCCGCAGCAATTCCGTGAGGCCGCGTATGCGATGGGCTCAACAAGAAGCCAGATGATCACGCGCATCATCCTTCCCGCAGCAAAGCAAGGAATCGTTTCCGCTGTGATACTAGGTATGGCACGTGCGATTGGTGAAACGATGGCGGTCGTCATGGTCATCGGCAACACAGCAGAGCTGGCGAAGGATCTGTTCACGCCAACTTCGGTGCTGACGAGCAATATCGTCATGCAGATCACGAACGTCGAATTTGGATCAGCATGGAGCAACGCTCTTTATATGATGGCATTCATCTTACTGTTCATTTCATTAGTGATGATCATCGGCATTCGTGTGCTTCAGGCGAAAAGGAGTTTTGTTAAATGAGTGTGTACCGAAAGCAGCTTAAGATCTCTAAGATATCGGATAAAATTCAGACAGGCTTTCTGTGGGCTCTTTGCCTAAGCGCCATTCTGCTTATTATTTCTTTATTATTTATGGTTGTCGGAAAAGGCCTCAGTCAGCTGTCGCTCGACTTTTTCTATAAAATGCCGGAAGAGCTCGATAAAGGCGGCGGAATTTCTACGGTGCTTTTTAACTCCTTTTATATGCTCATTCTCTCGCTCATCTTTTCGATACCGATCGGAATTGGATCGGGCATCTACCTTGCCGAATACGCGCCAGACAATAAATTAACCGCAATGATCCGCGTTTGTGTGGAAGGCCTGGCATCAGTTCCTTCTATTGTATTCGGCTTGTTCGGTCTCGCTATTTTTGTCGAGTACTTTGAGATCGGCCTAACGATCCTTGGGGGAGCAGTCAGCCTCGGACTATTAAACCTTCCCGTCCTCACCCGAGTGACAGAAGAGGCGGTTCGCGCGGTACCGGAGGACGTGAGAAGCTCGGCGATCGCGCTTGGAGCGACGAAGTTTCAGACGATCATGCGCGTCGTCATTCCGAGCGCATTGACCGGCATCATGACGGGCATCAGTCTTGTCGCGGGCAGAGCGTATGGCGAATCAGCGGTCATCATTTTGGCGGCAGGCACAAGCACGTCAGGCGTCATGTGGGATTTCAGCCTGTTCGCACCAGGGGAGACGCTCGCTGTTCACTTATGGTACGTCCAATCAGAAGCCATAGTGGAGGATGCGAGTGCGATTGCAGAAAAGTCGGCGGCTGTTCTGTTGCTCATGGTGCTGCTCATCAATTTAATCATCCGAGTTCCTGCCTGGCTGCATCATCGAAAGTTAAATAGAAGATAAAGGGTGGTACAAACCGTGATAGCTGTCGATCAAGAATACGCTTTTCAGATCAAGAACTTAAATGTGTGGTATGGAGACAACCAGACGGTCAAAAATTTATCCATGAACATGAGAAAAAACCGGGTCACCGCCATCATCGGCCCATCCGGCTGCGGAAAATCCACTTTGCTAAAAACATTGAACCACATGGTAAGCCTCATACCTCATACGAAGGTGAGCGGTGAGGTGATCTATGAGGATAAAAACATCTACGGAGAAACAGTAGATTTAGAAGAGCTGCGAACGAAGATTGGCATGGTCTTTCAAAAACCGGCACCATTCTTGAAGTCTATCTACGAAAATGTAGCGTTCGGAGCGCGCATTCATGGGGAAAACAAGAAAAGTGACCTCGACGAACGGGTGGAACGATGCTTGAAGCAGGTCGCGCTATGGGATGAGGTAAAGGACAGGCTCGATAAATCAGCAATCGGCCTGTCTGGCGGACAGCAGCAGCGACTCTGCATCGCGCGCTGTCTCGCTGTGGAGCCGAACATTTTATTGATGGACGAGCCAACATCCGCGTTGGATCCGATCGCCACATTAAAGATTGAAGAGCTGCTGCAGGAGTTGAAAAAGAAGTATTCGATCGTCATTGTGACGCATAACATGCAGCAAGCCGCACGAGCCTCCGACGATACAGCGTTCATGCTCAACGGCGAACTAGTCGAGCTCGCACCGACCGGAGCACTGTTCTCAGCACCAAAGAACCAGACAACCGAGGATTACGTGATGGGGAAATTCGGCTGATGAAGATTACATGAAAGTTCGGGGTCCGGTACCTAGGTACCGGACCCCGAACTTTCATGTTTAATAAGGCAGCCCTCTGAAAAGGATCGCGAACATCGCGAGGACAAGGAGGACAAGAAAGATGGTGGCGATGATACCGAGGATGAGAAGTGTCCAGCCAAGCCCTTTTCTGCCGGTAGTAATAAGAAAGATAGCAAGCGTGATATAGCTGAACAGAAAGCCTAGCACGGCCCACAGCCACTTGTTTTTCCCGTATTTAGGCGCGCTCACAAACAAGTAGGCCGCTATAATGGCATTGACCACAAATCCAAACGTTATTTCCATGTTTTTTCTCCTTACACAAAGTATTGAATAACCGCTTCTACTAGTTTACTGTGCTTCTCTTTTTCCTGCCACGTAATATATACCCGTAAAGCAGGGGATGGTAGACACGATTTGACATGCTTTTGTGAAAAAAGGACTAGTTATGAAGAAAGGAATAACCCAGTATTTGGGGATTTATCTTCATTAATAAGTATTTGTGCCGATATAAAAGAATGGTATTTATTTCTTATTAGGGGGAAGAAGGCATGACAGAAAGAAAAAGTTTTGGGTTGGCATTAATTATTTGGTTTTTCTTTGGAGGCTTTGGCGGACACCGTATATACGTTCAGGAAAAAGCATCGGTCATCCTTTGGTACTGGCTGGCAGCTATTTTTACACTATCTATCATCTGCTGGATTGACCTGTTCCGCTTGAAATCGATGATTCGTACTAGCTACGAGGAAGAAGTTATGAGAGAAAGAGCATTAAGAGCTTAACAAGAGAACAAATGAAAGCTGTCTCGAAGGCTGTGGAAACTCCCTTCTGTGACAGCTTTTTTCTTAAATTCAGTAAGAAAAGCAAGAGAATTCTATTAAAATAAAACCTTTCAATGCCGATATTATTCATAAGAATACATAATGGCGGAGGGACAGCTGAATATGGGATTTATGAAGAATGTTCTATCGTTCGGCGCTTCCGGACGGATTGAAAGCAAAATAGAGGAACTGGAAGATCTGCAATATGACTATCAGAGGCTGCATGAGCGCATGGAATTCAAGCGCGCAGAGGTTAACGATGCATTGGAGCGGGTCATTGAAGTGAAGGTGCAGGGTGTGGCGTCACTCAAAAAGATTAGCAGTATTTCAGTGAATCTTAAGGCCAAGGACCGAGAGATGATGCGTCAGCAAGTCAGCTTCAGCCAAGGCGAGGTTAACTTTTCTGCGATTGAGACGACGATCTCAGCCGGAGAGCTTGCCATTAACGCTTCAAAAGGCATGTCAGCTGGTGTCGGCACCGCACTTGGCGCTTGGGCACTCGTGTCTACCTATGGTGCAGCGTCGACCGGAACGGCGATCGCCGGCTTGACCGGGGCTGCCGCAACGAACGCGACACTGGCTTGGTTCGGAGGGGGCGCGCTTGCAGCTGGCGGCGGAGGAATGGCCGCTGGAACCGCCATGCTCGGCGGAGTCATCGCCCTTCCTGCACTCGCACTGGCTGGCGTGTTCAGCCACATTCAGGCGAATAAGAAGATCGGTGAAATAGAAAAGCAGATGACGAAAATCGTGAAGGCCATGGACCAGGTGAAGGGAAATCTATTAAAACTGGAACTGATAGAGGAGAGATCCGGAGAACTGGCCGTGAGTTTGGAAAAGGCTATATCGGCGTACGATCAGGAATTTGCCAAAACCTATCTGGAGATCTATCCTGTTGCGTATTATTCAAAAACCGTAAAATGGATTCGCAAAAATATTTTCAGGAAGAACTACTTTTCCGAGCAAGATCTCAAAGCCATCGCCTATATTGGCGGCTTGGCGGGCAGCCTTGCAACGTTAATTGATACAAAAGTGTTCGAGGAATAAGGGGGGCTTTTCATGTTTGAGCTATTGGATACGAAAAAAGCGGGTGCCATCTCGAAATTAAACAAAGTTTCTGCCATTATTCCAGCAGCCGATGTGCTTTCGTTCGTCGAAAAACTAGCAGAAGCATATAAAGAACACAAAATGACCGAACGGGAACTGGCAAGAATCGAAGCAACAAGAGATATCCTCATGACCGAAATGGCGAAGAAATACGAGCTGTATCACAAAGTCTTTGACCAGATCTTTGAGGAGAGACGGATTGCGGTCGGGAAAACATTCGCCATCATCGATAAAGGACTCGCCGACGGAAACAAAGAACTCGTCAGCATGGGACTGAACAGCCTCAGCACCATCGTATCCACCAGCCCGTTCGCCGACTTCAAACAGCTTTCTGGGTTGCTGGAGGGCGGCGGGGTTATTGAAATCTAATCAAGTATTCTTAAGATAATAGTAATTCGTTTTTAAAGAGGAACATACTATCTTACCCTCTTGAAAATCCACGTTATCATCCAGTGAATGAGGATTACTGAAAGTGCATTGAAACGTTTTAATGCTTCCATCGTAAACTTTTTAATAGGATTATATGGATTATAATGTTGGAGGAGACTAATATGAAAGTTCATGTATGGCATACAGGAAGTGTTTATATTGACCAAGCATTAGCTTTTCAAGAAAACTCATTACATCCGCTTCCTTATTCAGGTTGGTTAAGGGGGAAAAGTAAAAAACGCTGGGTTCCGGTATCTTCATACTTTATCGAACATCCTAAAGGTAGAATTCTGGTAGATACAGGGTGGCATGAAGAAATCAGAACGAATCAAAAGAAACATTTGGGGCGGTTGGCTTACTCAATGTTTCAAGGAAAACTGAATAAAGGTGAGTCAGTTTTAGAAAAGTTAACGAACTACGGTATCAAAAGTCATGACATAGATTACGTCTTATTAACACATCTGCATTCTGATCACGTAAGTGGGTTAAAACACGTTAAAGATGCGAAAAAAATTCTTACAAGTGAGCTAGAATGGAAAGCAGCAAATAAAAAAATCGGTTACATAAAATCAATGTGGGATGGAGTTCCAATAGAAACGTTTGAATTTAGTGAAATTCCATATGGGCCTTATAAGAGAGGTTTGGATTTATTTGGTGATGGTACGTTATTTTTGGTTCATACTCCAGGCCATAGTGATGGCATGTTTTCTATATTAGTAAAGATGAGCGAGGGATGGTTGCTATTAGCAAGCGATGTTGGTTATTCCAAGAAATCATGGGAGGATATGATTTTGCCTGGTGTTACGACTAATAAAGTCTATGCAAAAGAATCTTTAAAATGGATAAAAGAATTTTCCAATAGAGAAGATTGTATCCAGGTTATAGCCAATCATGATACAGAGATTGAACCCCGAATTATAGTATAAGTTTTTTTTTGTTCGGTTTTTGGGGGGATCTGAAAAAAGCTTGGAAGGCTTCCAAGCTTTTTTAGTGGAATATTGTTAGCTCTGCAACTAGTTTAATTTTGCTTACTCTTTCGAAATCATCTCTCCGCCAAGCAGTTTCACATACCCGTCTTCAAGTCCGACAAGATACGTCATCTCATAATAAGAGGTTTTATCGGTATCGTCCACATATTCTTCCGCTGTTAATGAAATAGATACGGTGAATGTGCCGTCGCCATTGTCAGAAACGGAGGAAGAGGTGATCTGGGTGCTTAACGTATTTTCATAGCCGGCTGCAAAATCCTCAAGAGAAGGGGACGTCGCTTTCCAGCCGCCGCCGATTATCTCGTAGGCCTCCGGATAACTTCCTCTGTTCACAGCGTCATAAAAGGCATACACCGCATTTTCCGCATCATAGGAAGTGAGATAGTGGTCATCTCCATCTGTCTCTTCCGGATACCCCTCATCTCCGTAATCATCGGTATATTCATCTGAATACTCTTCAGAATATTCCTCGCCATAATCGTCGCCTCGATAATCTTCTGTTATATCGCCATCATACTCGGGTACTTCAAACTCGTACTCTTCTTCAAAATGTGCGAACGTCATCGGATGACTCGACCAGCCCTTAATTTCTGCAAGAACGGTGTAGATCGGGATGCTGAATCCGATGTGCTCGGTTGTGTGCTTGACCGAGTTGATTCCCAGCACAGCGCCGTCTTTTGCACTGACAATCGGGCCTCCGCTGTTGCCTGGAGAGATCGGGGCGGTAATTTGATACATGTTTTCGTACATAAATGGATCTAGAGAAAATGACCGGTCCAACCCGCTGATAATGCCGACCGTGACCGTGTTTTGCAAGCCAAGCGGACTGCCGAGCGCGACCACATCATCGCCAAGCTCGCTCGGTTTTTCTTTCATTTTTAAAGGAGCGGTACCGGCCAAACCAGGCACTCGAATCAGGGCGATATCTCTCGTCTCACTCCGTCCAATCACGGTCCCTTCAAACGTCTGGTCACTGCTCGTTCGCACCACTACGTTCCGTTCATAGCCGACAACGTGTGCGTTCGTAATCACATCACCTTTCTCGTTGTAGAGAAAACCCGACCCTTGCGCACTGGACGTTTCAATCTGCACGACCTTGCTTTGTGTCGCTTTTATAATGTCCTTTAAATCATGCTCTGTATCAGCTGAAGCTGCTGTGGGAACCTTGACTTCTTTTGTCACGATCTCGGTCTTGACCTTTGTTTCCGCAGGCTTGGCTTGTTTCGGCGGCATCACTTGATACAGCACATACGCCAGCACAACGCCAAACAGCAGAACAGTCATAACCAGCAAAGCTGGAAGAACCGCTTTTTTCATATTTCTTCACCTCATCGTTTACCTGTCTACTCCTTACTATCGGAATGAGGATGACATTCATGAAGAGGGGGACGGAGGAATTTTGCCAAAAGTGAGGGGGAAAAGGTTGGGTTCTTTTAAACAACTGTTTAAAATGAAAGGAAAAAGAGGTGATGTCGATGGAAGCAGCGAGTCTGTTACGCGAGCTGAAGGAAGGTAGGATCATGCCGAGGGAAGCTTTTCCGCAGCTGGCCGAGCATGTTTCTGTGTTGTTCGTTCCTGAGCAGGAGCTTCGAATTCGAACAGAATCCGGCGAAGGGCTTGTCGTGTTCACGAGCTTGGAAACGGCTGTTTTGTTTGAAAAAGAAGTGAAGGTCAAAGAGAAGGATGCGTTAGCGTTTGTGCAGCAAGCGCTTCGCGATCATCATGAGATGATCTTGTTCAACCCGAATCATGAGTCTATGCTAGTGCTGCACAAGAATGACATGAAGCTATTGATGCGTGAGTATGCGATGAACGTCTTAAAGCGGCGGGGAGGCGCGTATGTTCCTATGAGGCCACAAGGAGAACCGCTCTTTATTCCTGTGCCGGACGGCGGTGTGTTTCTTCCAGCTTATCTCGATGAGAGAGAAGGGAATGGCATACATACCGAATACCGCTGTGTGCCGATGAACTGGCATACGATTGCTGAGTATTGCCGAATTTTCGAGGCAGAAGCCGTGTTCCTGCAGATGGGTTACCCTGAGCAGATCGGCATTCAGGTGGCTTATTTAGAGCAGCTGAAACGCAGCGAGAGTCCGGTGAAAAGAATGAAGTGGGCAGGCCGATTTTGGTTTCTGTTCGCCTTTATTTTAATGGCGCTTGCGTTTACTGTGGGACTGAACGAGTGGCTTATCGCGATTTACGCCGTGCTGGGAGTTGTCATTCTAGTGGGAAATCTGGTCGCGGAGCGGCGTAGAAACCGGGTGAAGAGAACTTAGTAGTTAGTAGGGGTCCGGTACGTTGAGGGTCCGGTACTAATGGCAAGAAAAGCGGCTATATCGCCGCTTTTCTTGCCACGTACCGGACCCCTTAATTGTTGCAAATAGACTTCCCTATTTTGTGCTAGACGCATAACTGAAGACGCCGACGATCATTAACGTGATAAAGAGAGCGGCGATCACTACGAAGATCCAGCCAAGAATGTTGCGATTTGTTTTCAATAGAAAGATGCCAAGCGCCAGGCAGTTGAAGAATAAGCCGAGTATGCCCCAAAGCCAAGGATTCTTGTTATATTTTGGAGCGCTAACAACGAGATAGACCGCTATAATGATGGAGGTGAAAATGATTAACATGCCATTGCTCCTTTAACAGGCGATTATATGTGGGGGTCCGGTACGCCATGCAAGTAAAGCGGCGTTATCGCCGCTTTTGCTTGCCGCGTACCGGACCCCGGTTTTAATTTAAAAAAGTACCGGACCCCGAATTTACCCCGGATTTAAGAGTGGGTGTTCTTACTCTTGGCGGCGGTTTTGAAGCCGAGGCTCCACCAGATGGAGCGGGCGTGTTCTCGCACGCGCGGGCTCAGCCAGGTGATCTTGGATGTGTATTTATCCCACAAAGCAAGCAGAATAATGGATACGACCGCAACCTGCGGGGAGTAGATCACATAATCGAACATTCCAGTCAGAAGGATGACGGGAAGGCCGATTAAGAAGACGTCGAGCTGCTTTTTGTTTTGCAGGCTCGCGAAGTTCAGCATGAACAGCTTGCATAAATTGATCAACACAACAAGCAAGAAGGCCGTGCCGCCGAGTGCGCCGTATTCGGTGAACATGCCGATCACTAAGTTATGGGCGTGCGGAACGGCTTCGTGGAATTGAAGAACGTATTCCTTGTGAAAGCCGATCGGCGTTAATCCGAATAGAGAATGCTCCTGCCAGAGTGTGAGGGCATTTCTCCATATTTCTTTTCTCACTTGAGCGGAAGCTGTAAGGTCCGCACTTCTCGGCATCCAGCTCAGAATCACCTGTGTGTTCAACGCTAGAATACCGACGAGCAGGATGGCCATCATTTTGTTCAGTCGGAAGGCAAAGAGTGCAAGCAAAATAAGCATGACGGCAAAACCGGACTTAGAGCCGGTCAGGATAATGGCGTGTGCAAACAGGCACGCGATGGCGGACCAGAACGCGGTCAGCGGCCATTTGCTGCTTCGAACGCAAGCGAGACACTCGGCAAGCAAAAAGGAAAAGCCGAGCAGCAGGATGGCAGCCGAAAAGTTAGGATTGTACGCCGCTCCAATAAGCCGTTCATAGTGGACAGGCGTGCCCGGTCCGAACAGGGCGGTGCCGGTCAGGACACTCGTTACGGATTTGCCGAGCAGTTTTTCCTGAAATGGATACAGCATATAAAAGTAAAGTCCAGCGCAAACGGTCATCCATTTTAAAGCGGTAAAGGTCCGCTGTGCGCCTTGTGAAATGATTTTGACATAAAGCCCGATATACGCAAGAATCAGCGCTGACACTAAGAAATAAGAGAAATCATGCATGGCGAACGCCGATCCGATGCTAGAAAGAAACAGACAGGATAAAAGGAACAATCCTGGCGAAAACTTTATCTTTTCTCCGCGTTTCCATAGACTGTTCAATGTCTGGATGCCGCACAAAAGCAAGAGCGCGATGCCCGCTGGAGGAAGGATAAAGCTTAGGAAAATGCCGATTTCTATACTGTGTTTTTTGAATGATTTCATGATTATGACCTCTTTTAGTGACATAATGATTCATCATACTAAAAAAGGTTGTCATTTATAGCAGTTTTACAATAATCATAAAGTATTTTTACAGAGATTTACTCGCGGTTTTACTTTTCCTTTTCGAACGTGACTTCATGCTCGTCAGCCAGCTTTTTGATGTCCTTTTGGTAGTCGCGCATCATCTTTCTCGCTTCGTTCAGCTTTCCGTTCGCCTCATTCACCTTCTCAAAGCTTTGTTCCTCCAACGCCGTCACGAGCGACAGCATGCCGTTTTGCTGGATTTGAACGGCCTCAATGTATTTTTCATGAAGCTCCTGCATTTCCTCCGTTTCCAGCTCAATACTTTCCACATCTTTTAGAAATTCGTTGTACTTTGGGATGATCTCCTCGGTTAACGCCGTGTACAGTGTTTGATCATCTGTATAGTTGTTGCCTGTCACACCTTCATACAGTTCCTTCACTTCCTCTTCTTGTTCGCTGAGCGGCTTCATCGTCTTATTGACGTACGTGACCATTTCCTCTGCGACCGGGTCGCTCAAGCAACCTGCTAACACGAGCAGTCCAGCTGCCATCATCCCTAACCAAACCTTTTTCATTTCATCTCAACTCTCCCTTTTTAGTTAGTCATTCAGCAACCAATACCCTATTTTTGTACGTTTATATCAAAATTTGTAAAAATAAGTTGTTCTAGTAAGCGCTACTTCATTTGAGTATGATGGAAACGTGAAGAAAAGCAGGATGGAAAAGGGGAAGTTAGATGAATGTATTGAGCAATATTGAGCTTTGGGCCGCCGTCACAGGACTCGCGTGCGTCTTTTTGGCGGCGCGGGAAAACATTTGGAGCTATCCGGTCGGCATCATTAATGTCGTGCTGTTCATGGTGATGTTCTACCAAGTGCAGCTGTTTCCCGATGTGACGCTTCAGGTGATCTTTCTTGTGTTGACCGTTTACGGCTGGTACGTCTGGCTGACAGGATCGAAAAATGTGAAGGCTGTCAGGAAAACGCGCAGTATGACAACGCGTGAAATCGTCGTAAGTGCTCTCGTTTTGGTCCTACTTACGCCTGCGGCAGGCTGGCTGTATCATGAATACTCTGCCGCCGTGTTCGGAAGCGATGCGGTGCTGCCGTTTGTCGACTCGTTCATTCTCGTTGCCAGCATTCTCGCACAGTGGTTTTTATCAAAAAAAGTGATTCAGACGTGGTTTCTGTGGATTGCCGTAGACCTGGTGGCCGTGCCGCTTTATTTTTCACGAGGACTGACCATTACCGCGGTTCTATACATTTTTTTCCTAGCGAACGCCGTTTACGGGTATCTCGCTTGGCGCCATGTGATGAAAAAAGAGAAAGCCGAGCAGACGGAAGCGGCATAAGAGAGGAGGCGGTCTCGTGATTCGAGGGTTTGTGCTAGGAAAATTTATGCCGCTGCATAACGGCCATAAGCATATGCTGGACGTGGCGAGCGCAAACTGCGATATGCTGACGATTCTCGTATGCTCGATTCAGTCAGAGCCGATTCCCGGCAAGCTGCGGTACGAGTGGGTGAAGCACGAATATCCGCATGCGCGTGTGATTTGGTGCAACGAAGAGCTGCCGCAGGAGCCGCGGGATGAGCATGATGAAGAGTTCTGGAGAATTTGGCGAGGTATTGTTAAAAAATATCACCCAGAGCGTGTTCATCGGGTGTTTGGGTCCGAGGACTATGTCGTGCGGCTGGCAAAAGAAGCGGGCAACGCTGAGCCATGGATCGTAGACAAAGCGCGAGAAAATGTGAGGGTTTCAGGTACGGCCGTTAGAAGTAAGCCGTACGAGAATTGGGACTTCATTCCGGACGTGGTGAAGCCTTATTACACAAAACGAGTGCTGATCACTGGTCCAGAGTCGTGCGGTAAAACGACGATATCACGAGAACTTGCCGCGATGTTTCACACGAATTGGACGCCCGAATACGCCCGAGAGTACATTGAAGACGAGATGAACAATGATATGGCCAACTTGAACGCGCATCATATGAACGTGTTCTGCGAGCGACATTATGAGCAGGAAAACTACGCGTGGCGCAACGCGAACAAAGTCACGTTCAGCGATACATCAGCACTCGAAACATACATCTACTCGCGTACCATGCTGGATGCGGAGGAAGCCGGGCGAGTGAGGGCAAAGGACTATTTGGACAACGGCCGGTACGATTTCGTGATCCTGCTCAAGCCAGACATACCGTGGGAAGAGGAAGAGCAGCGCACCTACCGCGACAGGCGGGATGAGATGTATGAGCTGTTCAAGCAGACGCTGGAAGAGTTTCAATACACGTATGTAGAAGCAGGCGGCATCGGGCAAGAGCGCTTGGAAACATGCGCGTCGCTCGTGCGATCGATGATGGCTGAATAGAAAGTGAAAGTTTGGGAAAGTTCGGGGTCCGGTACTATTTAAGATAATCCTTAATAAATCAGCCTATTTTAATAGGGAGTACCGGACCCCGAACCTAATAATGAGGAGGTTTCAAGCATGGATCTTTCAACGGTTTCTGCCGGGGACAGCATTCGCTATACAGGCAGCTCTTTTAAGTTTGATGATGGAACGTATACAGTTGTGAGCGCGGAGTCCACCTATGAACCAGCTTCAGCTTGTCCTGAAGACGCAAGAGGAAAGCTGTTGATTATTGAGTTTATGAATGATGGTACGCCCATGTTTTTCTTTCTTGACCAGCTGAATCCTCATGAATGGGAGCTAGGGGAAAAGTAAACCGGAACCAACAACTGGAACCAACAACCGGAACCAACAACCGGGGTCCGGTACAACCACGAAAAGTTGCTGACAAAACAGCAACTTTAGTGGTGGCGTACCGGACCCCGAATAGATTATTCCTTCGTCTCCAGCTTCACATTATGCTCTTTCGCGAGTTTTTTCATCGCTTGCTGGTAGTCGCGGATTTTTTTTCGCCCCTCGCTCAGCTTCTGATTCGCTTCGTCCATCTTTTCAAAGCTTTGTTCTTCGAGTGCGGCGACTGCGAGCAGCATGCCGCTGTGCTGCAGCTGAACGCCTTCAATGTAGTCTTCATGCAGTTTTTGAATCTCCTCATTTTCAAGCTGAACCTTTTCCAGATCTGCTAGAAACTCGCTATACTGCGGGATCACTTCCTCTGTCAGCGTGACATACATCGTTTCGTCATCACTGTAATTTGGACCTGTCACACTTGCATAGAGCTCGATCACTTCGGTTTCCTTCTCGCTCAAGCTCGGCATTGTATCGTTCACATACGATAACAGCTCATCCGCGACCGGGTCGCTGCAGCCAGACACGAATAAGATGAGCACTGCCGATAACAGCAAAATACCTAGCTTTTTCATACATTCCCTCCCTTTCCGTTCAAGTGTATTCAGGCGCGGCTTGTCATCTGTCAGAAGGAATAGTCTATTAGTCCGTCCTTTTCCATATAATTTTTTAAGAACAGAAAAAAGGGATGATCAGATGGAACGTTGGATGATGATGGGGAAGAAATTCGGTGGTTACGTATTGGCTGGTGCAGCAGCATTAGTGATCGGGTTATCAGTTGGCCCTTCACAAGAGTCGTTGGATCAGGCAGTATCTGAAAAAGCCGAGTTAAAAGAGGAACTAAAAGAAAAGCAGAGCGCGTGGAAGAAAGAAAAAGAAACAGCGACAGAAACAGTTGAGGCATTAGAAACAAAGGTGAAAGAGCTCTCCGCAAAAGTAGAGGAAGCCAAGCCTTGGTTCGAGCTGACGGCAGCTGAGCAAGCGAGCCGACAAAAAGAAGCCGATTTAAAGGAAGCCGAATTAGCGGAAAAAGAAAAGAAGCAAGAAGAAGCTAAAGCGAAGGAAGCCGCAGAAAAAGCAGCGGTTGAAAAGAAAGCGGAAGAGGAAAAAGCAAAAGCAGCTCTTGCCGCGCGAACCAAAACGTTCTCAGCCGGACAGTATGTTGTCGGACGTGACATTGAGCCGGGCATGTACGACACCTTAGCCGTAAGCGGTGACGGAAACTTTATTGTCACAAGTGATTACGATCTAAAAGTGAACGAAATGTTTGGAACGAGCGGAGGCTTCTACAACCCAGCGTTTAAAAACCTACACCTAGAAGAAGGCGACGTCATCGAACTGAACAATAATTTAAAGGTTAAGTTCACTCCGTTAGATAAATAGTACCGGACCCCAAGTAGTCGGGGTCCGGTACTCCAAAAAGACAATAAGCAGCAAACGTCCATCACATATGGACATTTGCTGCTTATTCTATTATTTTGAGCAGAACACATGGTACGATAGGGAGGAAACCATAATAATGGAGGCTGGTGTATATGTTATTGAAAGGCAAGAAAGTCTTAAGCCTAGTGCATCACGATTGCGAGGATCTGGAGCTTTGGTATCCGGTTCTGAGACTGCGTGAAGAAGGTGCGGTGGTCGATCTAGTCGGTGAGAAGGCAGGAGAGACGTACATCGGCAAGTACGGCGTGCCAGCGGAGAGCGACTACGCGTTCGGCGACGTGAAAGCAGAGGATTACGATGCTATTCTGGTACCTGGCGGCTGGGCACCGGACAAGCTGCGCCGTTTCCCTGAGGTGCTGGAGATGGTGCGTCATATGGAAGCAGAGAAGAAGCCGATCGGGCAGATCTGCCATGCCGGCTGGGTGCTCATTTCGGCTAAAGTGCTGGAAGGAAAGAAAGTGACAAGCACACCAGGCATCCGCGATGACATGGAGAACGCCGGAGCCGAGTGGCTGGACGAGGCCGTCGTCGTTGACGGACACCTCGTATCAAGCCGCCGCCCACCCGATCTCCCCGACTACATGAGAGCTTTCGTGGACGTGCTGGCAGGGAAGTAAAGGGGTCCGGTACGCCAAAAAGACAAAAAGCAGCGAAATTCCATCCAAGGTGGACATTCGCTGCTTTTGTTAAGGTTTAACAATACACGATAAGGAGATCTATCATGTTGAAACGACGAATTTTACTAGGATTGCTCGTGGTGGCTGTCCTGCTCGCGGGATGCTCAGATGACAACAAAACGGATATCAAGTCGTTAGAGTCGTCCAAGGCGTCAAAAGTGGATATGGACGTCACTGCATTTTTTCAGAAGACTGAAAGTGTTAATGAATACGTTTCGCCGTTTGAGGAGGGCATGAACAAGACGACGTTAATGACCACATCAGCTGCGAAGAGCACCTCTCCCACGGAACGCCTCGTGCAGAAAATGAATGTTGACAAAGCCTCCAACAGTAATGACGTGAAGCGGCAAATTGTCAAATACACGGTAACCAAAACATCGCTGGAAACAGAAGATGGCGAGATTCTGCTCATGAACAAAACAAAGTGGAAATCAAAGGGCTGGAGCCATTATGTGGTCAGCACAAACGAGACAGTAAAAGTAAAAGCAGGCACATTTGAAGAGTGTGTTCTCGTGGTTTCGGTGGATAAAAAAACGGGGTTAAAGAAGAAGACCTACTATGCCAAAGAGGTTGGCATGATCAAAACGACAAGCCAGGCAAAAGGCGAAAAAGAAAGAACCCTAATTGAACTGGTGGAAACGGATAGCCTTTGAACACCGTCTGGGGCCGGGGACGTTGAGGGTCCAACACCGTCTGGGGTCCGGTACGAAAGAGATAACAACGTGAATACATCAGCATTGTATGACATGGTGTACCGGACCCCTAATAGTGTGCGTTAGTGAGGGGGGCAGCAGCTTGAGAATAAATCCACAGTATATAAACCAAATGTGTCATATGGCAGAAAAGCTTCAAATGACGCAGCAGGTGAAGCTCAAAACAGAAAAAAACCGTGTTCCAGGCGCTCGTGCGTCGGGGAATACGATCTATTTACGAAGCGGCTTGCTACAGAACGAGACACTTCCACCGGCAGCGATCACCTTCGTAATCGCGCATGAGCTGATTCATATCCATTATCGGGAAACCGGATGGAATCGGGCGAAGCAGAATCTATTAAGCTTCTGCGGCAATAAAAAAGCATCCGCCCTGATTCTCTTGTCCGAGCTAAGAGCGAACATCGAAGGCCGAAAATTGGCAAATCTGACTCCTGACGAGGTGGAAAACAGTTTAACCCTGATGTATGCAGAAGGAAACAACGGGAACGATGACAACGAATAAACCTTTAAAAAAGGCTACCCTGATACGAAAACGATCGTTTCGTATTGCAGCAGATACAATCTCTTTACCGAAGAAGCACAGCATGAAATCCTTCACGAGTTCTGCCGTGTTCTTAAAATAAAGAATGAAAGCCACTTTAAGAGTTTGGTAATAAACGAGTTTGCTAGTTAGTCACAACAGCTATGCGTGCGGATTACGCACCGCAACGGGCGGTAAATGTGTATTCTTCGTGCGTGAGATGGTATTCTACTAGTAATCTATATAAGCGAAGGAGTGTTGATTAATGCCTATGCCATTAACACTGCAAGGGACGATTGTGACGAACGGAAAAGAGAAGCGTCTCGGAGGAAATTTGTTTGAACTAAATCTCGAAGGCTATCAGCTGTTCCTGCTCGATGTGCCGGTCAATGTGCGCAAAAATGAAAAAAGCGGCGAAGCCGGTACGGCTGTCGTGCGGGAGCTAACGTTCAAAAACGGCAAAACAACAATCGTGTATGATTTGGAGAGCCTGCACTCCGTGAATTAACGTTCCATAGTATGGGAGGCGGGTACCGTACCCCCAAGAGGGGGAGACTGCGCCACAAAGCAAATCTTAAAGGGCGTTACCGGACCCCAAAAATGAGTTTCATACAAAACCCACTAAAAAAATAAAGAAAAAAAAAACTAATCAGTCTATTTATTATTTCTTTTTTATGGGAAGTGATTGTATACTGTATTTAGATACATATTAAAGGGGGGCTAAGCACATGAAGACGTTTGAGGAAAAGCTGGATCAGTATGCTGAGCTTGTGGTCAAGGTCGGTCTTAATATTCAAAAAGGACAGCGCTTACAGATTAATACATCCATTGATACGGTTGAATTCACTCGCCTTGTGGTGAAGCATGCGTATGAAGCAGGCTGCAAGCAGGTGTTCGTGGACTGGGGAGACATTGAAACGAAGCGTTATCATTTGCTCGGAGCATCAGAGGATGTCCTCGCCGATGATCTGCCGCAGTGGGAGATCGATAAATACAACAGCTTGGCTGAAAACCATGATGCGTTGCTGATGGTAACAGGATCTGACCCGAACGGTTTTAAAGGCATTCCGCCGCAGCGCATGATGCTTGCTCAGAAAAACCGCGGCGAGAAGCTGCATGATTTCTCAGCCTCACAGCTTCGCGGCGATATTCATTGGGCGATCGCAGGTGCGGCGACGAAGGAATGGGCACAGTCTGTTTTTCCGGATAAAAATGAAAAAGAAGCACTGGATGCTCTTTGGGAAGCAATTTTCAAAACAGTGCGCATCGACACGGAAAATCCAGTTGCCGCTTGGGAAGAGCATGTTGGCAACCTGACTGAGAAAATGAATTATTTGAATGAGCAAAAGTTCAAAACGCTTCATTATAAATCAGAAGGGACAGAGCTAAGCATCGACCTTCACCCGGATCACGTTTGGGTAGGGGGAGGCCATCACTCGACGTTTGGCACGTACTACATCCCGAACCTTCCGACAGAGGAAGTATTCACGACTCCGCTCAAGACGGGCGTGAACGGAACAGTTTCCAGCACAAAGCCATTATCGGCGATGGGGAACATGATCGAGAACTTCAGCTTAACGTTTAAAGACGGAAAAGTCGTCGAATACAAAGCGGAAAAAGGCGAGGACACACTCAAGCAGCTGCTCAGCATCGATGAAGGCATGCTGTATCTTGGTGAAGTGGCGCTCGTTCCACATGACTCACCGATTTCAAACTCAGGCATCGTGTTCAACAACACGCTGTATGACGAAAACGCATCATGCCACCTCGCGATCGGAATGGCCATCACGATGACAGTAGAAGGCGCCGGCTCGCTCAGCAAGGATGAGCTTGAGGCGAAAGAAGTCAACCAAAGCCGCGGCCATACCGACTTCATGATTGGATCAGCCGATTTGCAGATCGAAGCCGAGTACGCAGACGGCCGCCGCATCCCGCTATTCGTAGACGGCAACTGGGCAGAGTAACTTTCATTAAGTTCGGGGTCCGGTACGTTCGGGGTCCGGTACGCCAAAAAGACAAAACCCGCAAGAAGTCCATTCCAGATGGACATCTTGCGGGTTTTTAAATAACTTAAAACTTGTAGAAATCTCGACATTCTGCAAGATCTTCGAGCTGTCCGGAATCAAAGTTTTGCTCATGTGATAATAGCCAAGCTATTTGTTGGTCTGTTGGTTTATTCTGGCAGTTCCAACCAATTACATCAGTGGTAATATTGATAAACGACCTTTCCCACAAATCATCTTGTGGAGAAGACGCAACTTTGTTAGTTGTTAATTCTTGCGCCAAAATTTTATGATCCCCATATTTACACTCATAAAAAGTCCCTTCTGGGTCAAGCCATCCAATGACTGGTTCCATAAAACCTCCCATTTATCGATAAACCGAACTCGGTATTTTGACAACCGGATAGCCGGATGAGTAAGGACCGACTTCATAGGATTGAAACTTTAAATAAATCCCGTCATGGCCGTAGTAAAAGGTCGTGTTCTTGTTAATAGGAACATGAGATGCCTTTGTCACATAAAAGGTTTCAGGGTGCTTCTTCATATAGTTGAAGGCGTATTGCTGAACTTTGCTGATTTTGGCAGATGTGTTCAGAATATGAGTGAGCTTGATTTCCTGGCCCGTCGCGACTCTGAAGTTCTTGCCAGTGACGCCGCCCATGCCATGCGCACCGCCTTCATACATATAGTTATAGATCAACAAACTAAGCGTTTTGCCGTCGTTGTAATTAATGGTGTAGTGCGCTTCATAGTCAAAATCGCACGCAAATCCTAAATCTGTGCATAGCTCATCATCTTGCATGTCCTTTTCATTTTCCATTGTCTGAACGTACGCTTTATAGGACAATACCGCTTCAGTCAGCAGACTGGCGTTGATTTTCTTTTCCGCTTCTTTGTTCGCCAACCCTTTTACCTGAGGGTACGAAAGCTCCTTGATGTTATTGTAATAATGCTTTTTCACCTGAACACCAACAGGCGTGAACTTGAGGTACTTCGTAGACAGATAGGCTTTTTTCTTGTTGTACAGAATCTCTGACCAGCCGCTTTTCGTTTGGCTGTACACCGTGACCTTTTGTCCCTTAGCCATGCTGCCGATAATCTTGTAATTCGTTCCCGGACCGCTGCGGACATTAATTTTTTCTAATGTTACCGCAGGTTTTGAGGCAGCAGCTGCGATCACTTCAGACTGCCCAGTTACCAACGAGAAGCAGAGAGCGAAAAGTATCACCAACGCGAAAGGGAACTTCAAAAACTTTACCATTATATTCCTCCTTTTTCCAACTTCTTCTAAATTATAACGAGAATATAGTTGTAAATAAATACATTTCTACATTTTATTACAATATATATATCAAACGTGTTACAATACGGTTCAAACGGGTATGTTCTTATTAAAGAACGATTTCTGCGTTTGGTTTTTTTGCGCCTGTGCGTTCTTTTTAAAGAACGAAAGAACAAGCCAGATGAAAGGAGGAGACAACAGATGCGGTGGCTCTGGATTGTTCTTGGTTTGCATTCCATCATTCCGGCAATGGGCTACAGCACTCCTGTGGCGGTCCACACGAAAACGAGTGATGGGTATCACCTTGTCTGGAACGATGAGTTCAGGCAGTCGGGTTCGTTAAACAATTGGAACATCCAGGATTGGGCATCTGATAAGAACAATGAATGGCAGTATTATTCACCTGAGAATGTGACGGTCAGTGATGGATTCCTGAAGATCACCAGCAAACGAGAACGGCTTAAAGGCAGAACGTACACATCCGGTGCGGTTACTACACAGCATATATTCTCCTTTCAGTACGGAAAAGTGGAGATCCGTGCCAAGCTGCCAAAAGGGCAGGGGGTGTTTCCGGCGTTCTGGCTGGTCACCGAACAGAAAAAGAAGTGGTTGCCCGAGATCGATATGATGGAAAACCTCGGCCACGAGCCGAACGTCGTGCATCAGGTCGTCCATTGGATCGACAAGAATGGCCGGCAGCAAAGGGATTATTCGAAGTATACAAGCGAAACCGACTATTCCGAAGACTTCCACAGGTTTGGCCTCATCTGGGAAAAGGACAAAATCACGTGGACGGTGGACGACCAGAAGGTGTTTGAAACGACCAAGTTCAGTCCATCACAGCCACTGTTTTTATACATGAACACAGCCATCGGCGGCAATTGGCCCGGAGATCCCAATCCGAAAGATGCGTATCCAAAAGAGATGCTGATCGATTACGTGAGAATCTACCAAAAATAACAGCAAGGGGAGTGGACGATGTTATTCCTATATATCAGCTTATTCATCTTTCTCGCGTTTGTCGGTTTTCAGACGTTGTATATCTTGATTCCTCTGTTTAAGAACGAGAAGAAGAACAGACTGCCGTCCGCTGTGAAGCACCGCTTTTCCGTGCTTGTGCCCGCTTATAATGAGGAAAAAGTCATCGGTCATTGCGTATTTGGCTTCCGGCAGCTGAATTACGAACATGCCGAGCTAATCATCATCAATGATGGGTCTACGGACAACACGATGGACTATTTACGCGTCTTGCTCGATCTTGAGGCTGTGTCGCAGCCTTTCAGCCAGAAGCTTCCTCATGAAATCATCCGCGGCTATTACAGGTCCTCCAAATTTTCAAACGTATACGTGATCGATAAATATAATGGCGGGAAAGCAGACTCGTTAAACGCCGGCATCAATTTCAGCCAGCATGATCTCGTCGTCACACTCGATGCGGACAGCATTTTAGCACCCGATTCGTTAATGGAGATGAACGAAAACTTTCAGGATGAGAAGGTGATTGCCTGCGGCGGTAATGTCCTGATTACCCAAGGCTTCAGCGGCGGCAGTCTGCGTGAACTGCGGCCAACCTTTAACATTAACGGAGTGATTCGGTTTCAGTTTCTTCAATATTTAACCGCCTTTTACCTGCATAAGCGTGCGCAAGCGGCACTTGGAGCGATTACCGTGATTGCCGGTGCGTTTGGCGCTTTCCGCCGTGAGGTCCTGTTTCAGATCGGCGGCTTTCGGAAAACGATCGGCGAGGACATGGACATTACGTTGAAGCTTCATAAACGAATAAAAGAGAACAACCAGAACGAAAGAATCGCTTTCGAGCCACATGCGATCTGCTATACCGAATGTCCGGGAACGCTTAAGGATATGTTCAAGCAGCGTGTCCGCTGGCAAAAGGCGTTCATCGATTGTCTTTTCTATTATAAGGATTGCTATTTTCGCAAGTTCACAGCGCGCTTTTCCATCTTCTTTCTGATCGACCAATTTATCATCGGCACGTTGAACGCGTTTCCCGTCGTCATCGCACCGTTCGTTTTACTCTTTTATAAAAGCCACTTTATCCTGCTCGTCCTGCTTGGCCTTGGTGCAGTCTTTCTGTTCACGTATCAAAGCTTGACCACCATTGTTGTCAGCAGCATGCATGGCGTTGTGTTTCGGAAACGGGACATCGTGAAGATCCTGGCGTTTCTGCCGTTTGAGATCTTCATTTTCCGGATGATCAACCTTTCCTTTGTGGTGTATGGCACTCTTTCGTATTTCGGCAAACCGAAGACGTGGGACAAGATGGAGAGGACGGGCGTGGTGAGCTGGAAGGAGGTATAAATCATGCGGCATCTATTGATAAAATGTGCGGTGGCAGCCGGTTTCTTCACGGTGCTAGGTGCGATCGGGTTCGGCTTTCTGTTTGCCGTAGACGAGTACAACCTTCTCGCGCTTGAGAACAAGGAAATCTTTCCGCCAGACGAATCATTGCCGCTAGGTGGCTGTGTGAGCGGATCAGACCGTGAGATTCGCAGCTTTCCAACAGGTCCTCACGCTTCCGCTGTACCGATACTGACCTACCACCGAATTGTGGATCAACAAGACCTTGGCAGCACGCACATGATAAAAGGGAAAAGAAATCTCATGGTCGTCACGAAGCAGGAGTTCGCCACACAGATGAATCATTTAAAAGAAGAAGGCTACACATCTCTGAGTTTGAAAGAGGTGTACCATTTCCTCGAGCAAGGGCTGAAGGTTCCAGAAAAGAGTGTGGTCCTGACGTTCGATGACGGCTATAAAGACAATTATATCGAAGCGTATCCGATATTGAAAAAATACCGTTTTCACGCTGCGAATTTCATCATTACGTCGAAAATAACGAAGCGGGTCGCCGATTACACGCCAGAGTATGTGCAGTATTTCAGCATACAAGAAATGCAAAGGTCTTGTGATGTGTTCGAGTTTCAAAGTCATTCGTTCGATTATCACAAAAGAGGGAAGGACGTCACGAACAAGAGGATGTCGTATCTTGTGACGAAATCGGAAAAAGAGATCGTACGGGATACAAACACGAGTATTTTCCAGCTTGGCGGAGAAAAGCTGGCATTCGCCTATCCATACGGAGAATATACGGTGAAATCAATGGATGCGCTGCGAAAAACAGGGCTCACGATGGCGTTTACAACCGAGAACAAAAAAGCACGCCCAGGCGACCACATCTACGAAATCCCCCGCTATCAAATTCTTTCCACCACAACCTTTGAGGAGTTTAAGGAAATGATTAAGTGAGGGTCCGGTACACGTTTTCATACATCCAGCTGTATCAGCATGTGTGGAAAAAGTGTACCGGACCCCGGTTCGCATTCTTCATATTTGCGATTACCGTCCGATATAATAGCTATATGACGCAGTGAGCGGAGTGGTAGCAGTATGAACAGTGAACCGAAATTTGCCAAAGGCTGTCTGTGGGGAGTAGGCTTGTCTCTCCCAGTCTGGGCGGTCATCATTTTCATGATCAGCAAGTATCTATTTTAAACAAGTGTTTAAATACAATGCCGTATGAAACGGTTGTTTTCTCCTCATAATGGTAACAATGTTCTGTAAAAAGGGGAGACAACATGACATTGAAGAATATGATGAACACGATCTATCTATCATTGAGCTGTGCGTTTATCATGCTTTATTTTGCTTTTCCATCGTACTTTACCGGCGAGCATACCAGCTTCCTGCTGCAATCGGCAGCAGGGGAGAAGATGGATTTTTGGAATGCCGCTGCCCGAAAATGGGTGCATCTCTTTTTTTATGGCGGGCTGTCCATCATACTTTGTAAAGCGTTTGTCACAAGCTTTCCGCATCACTTAAGATCAGCGTGTCTGTTATCCTGGCTGATCACCATCCTGATCGGCGGGATGGACGAATACTACCAGACCTTTATTCCAGGCCGCAGCGGCTCGGTGTATGATCTAGCGATTGATGCCGCCGGTGCGTGTGCCTGCTTTGTCTGGTATGCAGCGAGACGAGTGAACAAAGAAACGACATACACGAATGCTCCTTAAAGATCTTCATCCTTTAGGGGGCATTTTTCGTTCATTAACTGCAATCGCGCAATCCTATACCTCAATAATCATCTTGAAAAGGAAATCATCGACCTTTGTGGAATACAGTCTATAAGACACTATCCTTGAAAGGTGGACAAATTATGACGTCAAGATTGCCTCACCAAATAGCAGACAGCATTTCGCTGCCGGTTATTAATGCACCGATGTTCCTCGTTTCCAGTCCTGAGCTTGTGATCAACAGCTGTAAATCGGGCATTATCGGCTCGTTTCCGTTGTTAAACGCGCGAACGTCCGAGCTGCTGGAGCAGTGGATGATAACGATTACGGAACAGCTGGATAGCGCGAAGCAAAATGATCCGGATGCTAAGATCGCGCCGTGGGCGGTTAACCTGATCGTGCACAAGACGAACACGCGTTTTGAAGCGGATATGGAGCTGATCAAACAATATAAGCCGCCGATCGTCATCACGTCACTCGGCAACCCGACAAGCGTGGCCGAAATGGTCCATGAATATGGCGGCCTCGTCTATTCGGACGTGATCAGCCTCGACCATGCACGAAAAGCGGCGAAAACAGGCATCGACGGACTCATCCTTGTTTGTACAGGAGCGGGAGGGCACGGCGGGACGCTTCATCCGATGGCGTTTCTCTCGGCAGTCAAAGAATTTTATGATGGCACAGTCATTCTTGCCGGCTGCATTTCAACCGGATCGGACATTCTTGCATCACAGGTGATGGGAGCGGACCTAGTGTATATGGGGACCTCGTTCATCGCCGCCAAGGAAAGCTTTGCGAGCACCGAGTACCAGCAGATGCTCATACAATCGACACTCGAGAACATCATCTACACTGACGCGATCAGCGGCATTTCCGGCAACTACCTCACAGCTAGCCTGCAGCAGGCGGGCTATGATCTGGACAAGCTGAAGCGAAAGGAAACGATTGATCTGTCGTTTTCGGAAACAAAAGCGAAAGCGTGGAAAGACATCTGGTCAGCAGGGCAGGGAGTAGGCGCGGTGAAGGACGTGAAGCCGGTGGAGGAAATCGTCGAGAAACTCGAGCGTGAGTATGATGACGCATTGAATCACGTTTCTTCATATAAAAGAAACACGCGCCAGTCTCAATTGAACAGCGTGGAATAAACGAAACAGGTGCCTCCTGACTTGGGGACACCTGTTCGTTACTTTCATTTAGTTAAACAATGCAGATGCCTGAGCCAAAATCGCATCGCGTCGTGCTTGTTTTTCAGCCATGTACACCTGGCGGAACTCGTCCGCTGCGGCAGGTGACACCTTTTTGCGGATCAAGTCATCGCGCATTTCGTTGTACGCATCAAAAAATTGACCATCGATCTTCGCTTCCGCTGCGGAAGCGCGGGGTTCGTACTTGTTCATGAAATAGTCGAATGACATCGGTGTGCCGTTGTTTTTCATCGTTTGATATTCAGCCGATGCTGCGTTTAGGATGCTGTTGATCTCGGCATCTGCTTTTGCCTGCAGGTTCAAGAAGGCTGGCAGATGGTTCTGCTTGATTTTCTCGATCGTCTTGCGGCTTTTCTCGTCAGATACGCCAGCTGTTGTGTCGTAATCATCCGTTTTGCCGCCGTTACCCGCTGGCTTTGGTGCAACCGTTGACGATCCGCCGCCTGCCGAACCTGATTCTGATCTTGAACCTGAACCAGATCCACCAGAAATAGAACCTGATGACGTAAGTGTGTAGCCGCTGATCTTGCCACCGGCCGTGTATCCTTCAGTACCAGCTGATGCCGTCGCCGCGCCTTCTCCAGCAGCACCAACTGATTCACCAGAACCGCTGTTGCCTTCCGCGCCTTTCTTGCCAGAAGCATCACTGTCCGCTTTCGCACTGCCATCCTTTTTCGCAGCATCTCTCTGTGCAGACTTCTTGCTGTCTGATTCTTTCTCAGATGTGATCTTAGCTTTGTTGTCAGCGACCTTTGTTTCATGATTTATGAAATAAAAGGTTCCAGAACCGATTAGTCCAAGTGCTGTTAAACCAACTGCTATGTACTTTGTTGCCGGTTTCATTGATGTAGCCCCCGTATAGTAATATTTTACTTATTTTTTCACTTTACTCATTGTACCAACAGATACAATATTCGACAATAGTTTCATAGCATAATTTGTAAAAAAGAGAGAGTTTACAAATACTCCATCGCTTTTTTCAAAATTTCTTTTTCTCGCGCCTCTTTTTTCGCTTCGTACGTGTCGCGGAATTGCTGCAATGACGTGTTGGAATGCCCGTTCTTGCGCAGTTCATCGCTCATCGAGTTGTAGATTTCATAAAAAGCGTTATCGGTTGTTTCTTCGAGCGTGGCGGCTGCCGATTTGTATTTTAACGCGAAATATTTGTATGAAATAGTATCGCCCGCATTTTTCTTTTGGATGTATTCATTCTTCGCAACCTCGACAACCTGCACTATTTTGCTGTCAGCCTCAGCCTCAAGACCCTCAAAGGCTGGCGTGTACTTTGCGATAATTTCCTGCTCGGTTGCTGGCTTCGGCTTTTCCACCTTTTTCGGCACCTTCACTTTATAGTCGCTCTTCGTGATTGCGTTTACCTTTTCATCTGTCACTTTGACGGTCTTTATATTGAAAAGGTAGTACACATAGCCTCCGCCAACGAGCAGGAGAAGAGCGGCTGTGATCCCTGTAATAACAAATATTTTCTTCATTTCTAAATCCCCCCATTCAACACTATATTACACGATAAAAACTGGAATTTCGACAAAATTTTGTCGTGGATGTGTCCATATTACTACGAAAGAAAACACCTGCTTAAACAGGTGTTTAAATTAGTCGCTATACGTGATGGCTTGGCTGCCCATCTGCTCCCATGCGGCGATGAATTTATCCCTTGGTGCGCGCTCTTTTTTCAGCAGCGGATCGTTAAAATAGACATATTCCTTATCGTAGCCTGTGATGAGAACCGAGTGCTCCTTCCACGTAATTTTCACTATCCCCTGTGGTGTCTGCCATGTCCGGAACTCGCTGTCTGGAAGCACATCATACGTCACGTTTGTGATGATCCATACAGGCTTGTTGTCTTGTAATGACGATAGCACCTGTGAAAAAGGCGCACCCGTGAGATCCAAAATCCTCCCTGGCGTATAGTTTTCTGCGAGCATCGCAATCGGCTTATGATAGACGCCGTAACCCATGTTGTTGAGTGAATAAATATCCCCGACAAAGCCTTCGTTCGGATGTCCATAAGAAACGGCACCGTCCTTATTTACGTAAGGCTCGGTCGTCTTCTTCACTTCTTTAGCGAGACGCATTTTGTCCACAGACACACCGCTATATTGAAGGAGCATAGCAAGGGAGGTCACCTCGCACCCGCGCGGCAGCTCTGGATACTGCCCTATGCGGGGTACGTTCAGCTTAATCTCACTTTTCACAGCAGGTATTACTGGTGTGATGAAGGAGGAGTCGTGCACCACATACGTTTTCTGATCTTCGTTCTGAACAACCCCGACGAGCGCGCCAGCCATAAATACGGGCACCAATAGCAAGGCCTTTTTCTTACCCATTCTCGCATCACCTACCTTCACCGATGTTGTTATTCTTATTATCGACAGAAAACGTGATTTTCATAGGTGAAATTGCCTATGAAAGAAATAGTCGAAAAATCCTCCATTGGAACTGTAGAAAAAGGAAGGAACTAGCATTAATTTGTAGAAATTTCTAAAAACAGACTAAATGATGCCGCTCTTTTCCTATTAATATGCTGCAGCTGTATGCCGATATAAGAGAATATGGTTTCATAGGGAGGTAACAAATGAGAAAGAAAAAGGTTATCAAGCGCTTTATCATCTCGTCCACGTTCGCTGGCGCCTTTTTGGCTGTGCCTCTAATCGGAGAGGCGGCATTAGGCGACCAGACGCTGACCCTTGGAACGTCTCATCCTGACGTGAAGGAGCTTCAGAAACAGCTGAAGGAAAAAGGCTATTTTCACGAAGAGACGACCAACTATTTTGGACCGGTGACGCAAAAGGCGCTAAAGGAATTTCAGCAGAAAAACGGGCTGACAGCAGACGGCATCGCGGGCAAACAGACGTACAGTGTCCTGCTGGCGAAAAAAAGCGCGCCAACGCCGCCAACGTACGAAAACAAACAGCCTGAAGTGAAGCCGTTGTTAAAGATGGGCTCAACAGGCGATGCGGTCAAGCAGCTACAAAACAACCTGCGCGTTCTCGGGTTGTTCACGTATCCGAAAACGACCGGATATTACGGATCGGTCACAGCCGAAGCGGTGCGCAAGTTTCAGCTGCAGCACAAACTAAAAGCAACGGCGGTCGTGGATACAGTAACGGCGAGTAAAATTGCTGCGGAAGTAAAAAAGAAGACGACGCTGAACACAGGACAGAAGCCGCCAGCGCCAAAGCCGGTCCCTGCACCCATGAAACCAGCCCAGCCGCCAGCACCCGCACCTCAGCCGGCAACATTAGAATTGAAGCTCGGTATGCAAAACGCGGACGTCTCCAAGCTGCAATCACAGCTCAAGACCTTAGGGTTCTATACATACCCGACAATCACGGGATATTACGGACCGATAACAGCAGAAGCGGTGAAAAGTTTTCAAAAGTTCCATAAGCTGCCGGTTACGGGCATCGTGACAAAAGAGGTGCGCGACAGAATCACAGCTGAAGAAACGAAGAAACTCGGATCAACGCCGTCTGTTCCTCCTGTGTCACAGGAGCTCGCGATTAACGTAATCGCCAATGCGGCCGAACTGATGGGGACGCCTTACGTGTGGGGCGGATCGACAACAGCAGGATTCGACTGCAGCGGCTTCATTCAATATGTCTTCGCGAAGGAAGGCGTGAAGCTGCCGCGAACGGTCGGGCAAATGTGGAACGCCGTCGCCAAAGTGGACACACCAGAAGTCGGAGATCTTGTATTCTTTGAAACGTATCAGCCAGGCGCCTCTCACCTCGGCATCTATCTTGGCAACGACCAGTTCGTGCATAGCGGATCCAACACCGGTGTGACGATCAGCAGCATGAACTCGAAGTATTGGAGTGAACGGTACATTGGTGCCGGACGTGTTATACAATAGAAGAAAAAAACAACCATGTATATAAAGCACTTTGTAAGAGGATGGGTGGATCTCCGCTCCAGGGTACTCGCTTTCCGCGGGGCGGGCGGTGAGCCCCTTCGTCGCAAGCGACATTAAGGGTCTCACCTGCCCACTCGTCCCGCAGGACAAGGAAGGCTGCAGCAGCAAGACATCGCACGAAGAAAATGTGAAGTTCATTTTCGAGGAGTCTCGCACCCTTACGCTCCAATCCACCCATTTAAAGAGGGCGTGTATGAATCGTTTCATAGTTCTTTCCATAGCTTTGTTATAAAAAATCGAGTAACAATAAAGGCAAAACCAAAAGCCAAGGGCAACTCAAAATCACATGAGTTGCCCTTGGCTATTTTCTATATGAAAGAAAAGAAGATTAGTATTTATTGCATCAAAAGGCATAGGGTGGGGTGCGATTAGACATACCTTAACTCCTATGAAATACCCGTTTTCTCGTAAAATAATACAAATTATCTGAAAATGTAACATTACTGTAATACAAATTAACTAGATTTGTAACACAGTATTCCATAAAATACAAAGAGATGAAAGATCTTGTAGAATTTTAGGGAAAAAGGGGCATATAACGATGAAGCGTGTTTACACAAAAACAATCGGGGCATTAACATTGGCAGCAGCCATTTTAATAGGACAACCTTCTTTCGCTGAAGCAAAATTGGGAGACAAATCGCTAAGCTATGGCGTGAAACATAAAGATGTAACCGATCTACAGAAAGCACTAAAGAAAACAGGGCATTTTACATATCCTACTTATACGAACTATTATGGTACATATACGAAAACGGCCGTAAGCGGGTTTCAAAAACAAAACAAGCTGAAAGTAACCGGAGTCGCTGATACGAAAACAATTCAGGCGATCACGAAGAAGGCCGCAACGCTTAAAAGTCTGAAGCCAGTGGCAGCTGCTTCCTCTTTCGATCCGGACTTCGCGTTGAGCCTTCAAGGTGTGCGCTACCGCATGGGAGGGACGAGCCCATCTACTGGATTTGACTGCAGCGGATATGTCCGCTACGTCATGAACGAGCAGGGAGTCAGCCTTCCACGAACGTCACGTGAAATGTTCCAAAGAGGCACACCAGCCATGACTCCGCAGCCAGGCGATCTTGTATTCTATGATACAAACAGCAACGGCAAGCGCGACGTCTCGCACGTCAGCATCTATCTTGGCAACAGCCGAATTATTCATGCAGCCGGCAGCCAAGTGAAAATCGACAGCATGGGGAACTCCTACTGGAACCCACGATATATGGGAGCGAAAAAAGTATTGTAAGTTAATAGAAAGAATGAAGAGCACCTGCAGATCGCAGGTGCTCTTTTTATGGTCATTTTTTGTCTAGTAAAGGGTGATCTATAGCCATTTATGCACGTACCACTGGCATATAGAAGAAGTCGACAAAAAGGAAATAAAAAATATTCGCAATAAAAATAAAAAAACACTAAACATTAAACGTTATTCTCCGATAAATAATTTGAGCGACAAACAAGGACAAGATTACTAGAAATAATACTAGTAAAATATATTCTTGATTTCTCCTCGAATTACAAAAATTACTTCATTTTTACAAAAAAATGCTAGTAATTTATCAGATTTTGTATTATTATATGAAATGTATTCCATTTTAGGTAATATGTTACTATTTTAATATAATAGTTTTGTACTACTTGTATATGATGTGGAATACACCGCAGCAAGAACATCACCACGTTTTTTAAGACTATTTTCAGATATACATAGGGAAACCATCGAATCTGGAGTTAGTTTTTAAAAAAATAAATTGTCCAATAAGGAAGGGGAAAATTTTAAAATGAACACAAAGAAAATGTTCAAAATCGCAACAGCTGGATCAGTTGCCGCTAGCGCATTCGTAGCAGCAGCTCCAGCAGACGCAGCAGTTTACACGGCAGCACAAGTAAATAAGCTTGTTTCTAACGCAAAGAAAGCTGAGGCTTCTCTTCGTGCTCGTACGCAAGCTGATGATGCTCAAAACCTAGTATGGGGATCTGCTAAGACTCGCCTTGCTACACTTAAATCAGAAGTAGCAAAAGCACAAGCAGCTATCAAAACACTAAAGACTTCTAAAGAAAGAAGCCTTTACACTTCTAAACTTCAGTCTTCTGTAGACAAAATCGGTCACGGTGAAAAGTTCCTTGCAGCTGTAGCAGCGACTAACACTGCTAAAGTTGCGGTAGCAAAGCTTGAAGCTACTTACACTGCAGAAAACCTTAAAGGTGCTGAAGATGCAATCGCAGCAGCTGAGCTTTCTTACAACCAAGCTTACAGCCCGGCTGTACGTGCAGCATTCCGCGCACACGGTGCAGAGCTTGCTAAGCACGTTGCAGCAGCTAAAGAAGCAGCTGGCCTAGCAGTTAAAGTAAAAGCAGCTGAAGATGCAGTAGCAGCTCTTGAATCAAAGGTTGCTGAATTGAAGACAGAAGACGCTGTAAAAGCAGCAGAAGCAGCTAAAACAACAGCTGACTCAGCAGTAGCATCTCTACCAGCTGGACACGAGAAAATTGCTGGTCTTAAAACTAAGATCGATGCAGCTCAAGCTAAGATTGTTGCAGCTAAAGCAGCTCTTGCTACTCCAAAGGTTGAATCTGTAAGTGCGATTAACGCTACTCAAGCAGTTGTAACTTTCGCTGGAGAGATCGGTGAGGTTGCAGCAAGCAACTTTACCGTAGACAAAAGCGTAACAGTAATTAAAGCTGAAGTTAATCCTTCTAACAAAAAGGAAGTAACGTTAACTTTCAATCAATCTCTAATCGATAACGATTCTTATAAAGTAACAGTAGATGGTGTGAAATCTGCTACTGGTACTGCAATGAAAGAAGCTGCAACTGTAGAATTTAAGTATGAAATTGCTGCTGTAAAAACAGTACAATTATCTAAAACTAAATTCTATGATGGAGACAGCATTCTTGATGCAGTAGTTGTTAAAGATACAAACGGTCTTGTACTAGAGAACAGCACACTTGACATTGAAATCGCTTCAACAGACTCTGCAGTTAATACAACTACAGGTGATGTAACAACTGCTGTTACTAAATCTTTCTATGTTGAAATCAAAGTGAAAGATGGATCTGAAGTATTGGCAACAACTGGAGCAGTTAAAGTTGATATTGCACCAGAACTAGAAGTAGCTGGTTTCGATGGACTTCATATCGGAGCATTGACACTAGGTGATGAAGCAACCGAATATGAAACTGCAAAGAAAGCAAATAAATTAGACTCATCGTTAAAAGTTAACGAAAATGGGGAAATTCTAAATCTATTTGCTAAAGATGTTGATGGAAACATTGTTCTTTTAAGCCCAGTAGCTTCTCCTTTGAATTTTAAAATTACAAATTTAACACCAACTGTTGCAAACGTTACTGAAGTTAACGGTCAATTTGTAATCAATACTATTACTACAGGTAAGGCACAAGCTAAGATTAAAGTTGGGGATCTTGAAACAACTGTAACATTTGATGTTATTGCCAATGAAAAGATTGCAGAAGGAACTCTTGGCAGCAATAAAGTTTCTCTTGATACATCTACAAATGCTATAACAACTACTGAGACAGTAGCTCTTTCTCTGAAAGATCAGTATGGAGATGCCATTGTTTATCCGGCTAATATTGATCCATCTAAAGCTGATACTGCATCAGTAGTAACGTATGATGATGGAAGCAAACTAAGCGTTAAGTCTGGGAATACTCGTGTTGCTGAGGCAACTGTTGCTGACAACGGTGAAGTAACTGTTTCATTACCAGCACAAAATGGTATTAAAGGTTCTACCACTGTTACTGTAGAATTTAAGGATGCTTCTGGTAAAGTTGTGTTCACAAAATCAATCGCTGTAACTGCTAGTGACTTTGATAGTGCTGTTGCTAAGTATGACTTAGTTTTAACATCTTCAAACTCAGTTTTAGACGCTGATAATGATGCTAATGAAACTGGTGTAGATCTTGATGATGAAGTAACTTTTGTTCTAAAGCAGTTAGACAAGTATGGCAATGTTATTGGCACTGAGACATTAGGTACTGATGCAGTAATTACTGCTACTACATCTAACATTAAAGATCAAGATTTCATTGATGCTGTATCTTATGCATCAACCACAGGAACTGTCGCTTTAACAGCAGATGCTGTTAATAAACTTACTAACACTGGAACAGTTAAGTTTATTGCAAAAGTTGGTGGAGTTGCTGTAGATACTCTAGATGTTGTTTACAAGAATACAGATTCTGTAGCTACTAAAGCAGCAGTTAATACTGCTAACCGTACTGTTGACCTATCAGTTCTTGGTGGAACAACTGTATCAGTAGATGAACTTCTATTCGGTAAACTTAATGTTGCTGGAACAAAGTATGCGCTAAACCCTGTTCTAACTGTACAAGATCAATTCGGAAAAACTATGGATTATGACATTGCAAATGGTCTTGATCTTTTAAAGAACGGATTAACAGTTGTACCTTCTACTCCAGTTCTAACTAACTTAAGTAATGTTACAAATAATGCTGGAGTACTAGAACTTACTGATGCTTCAAAAACAGGAAGTGTAACAATTGTAGTTCCAACAGTTTCAACTTCTGCTAATGCTGATTTGTTAGCTGCTCCAGTATCAATTACTGTAACTTTAGTCAAGTAATTAAATAGAAGTTAGGGTTTGTGCTAAACTTAAGGATCAATTATGTATCTTAATTTAGCACCCCCTCTCCTTACTAAAAGAACCACAAGATGACCATTAAAGTCATTTTGTGGTTCTTTTTGATAGGTGTTCATAGAAGCGATAATATAAATGAGTCATTTTGTATCGGCTACACTCAGTTAGACAGAAATTTTAAGGTCAAGTAGACTACAGAGACAGAGATCTATTAGAGGAGAATCTACGATGACTAAAAAAGAACGCCGGACTTTCACTCCGGAATTTAAACAACAGATCGTTCAGCTGTATAAGACCGGAAAGCCAAGGAAGGATATTATTCGAGAATATGACCTTACTCCATCATCTTTGGACAAGTGGGTCAATCAGTTGGAGAAGTCCGGTTCATTCAAAGAAAAAGATAATTTAACTCCAGAAGAAAAAGAGCTGAATCAATTAAGGAAAGAGAATAAGCAGCTTCAAATGGAGAACGACATTTTAAAGCAAGCTGCGCTGATACTAGGACGAAAGTAAATGTGATCAAGAACAATCAACACAAATACTCGATATCAGCAATGTGCAAAGTCCTGCAACTTCCAAGAAGTACGTACTATTATGAAGCAAAAGAAAGAAAATCAGAGGACGATATGACGTCTCTTGTCATTGAGATCTTCCACCAAAACCGACAAAATTATGGAACACGAAAGATTAAGCATGAGTTAAAGAAGCTTGGCCATCAAGTGTCCAGGAGGCGTATTGGCCGAATCATGGCAGAACAAGGATTGGTTTCTGCTTATACCATTGCCCAGTTAAGCCGCATGCGGCCCTACCTAATGAGGCAGAAGATAAGAATGAAATAGAAATTAGGGAAAAGTAGGCCGCTGTTGTCAAAATAAACCACCTATAATAAAAAAGAATAAAAAAAGCCCGAATAATGAACTTTATTGTAAGCCCGAAATATAAAATAAAGCACACCCTTCGGTGCGCGTGACAAATAGCCGTAGAGGATAGATTTCTTATCCGATCTACGGCTATTTTATTTTCCGCATG
>NZ_JBHTCP010000011.1:0-67394 GCF_042665465.1 Fictibacillus iocasae
CAACCTTAAATACAACAATAGAGGAAGCTATAAACGCTCCCTCTATTGAAGCTGGCCAAATTGACAGCTTCGTTCATATCAGTATAAGGGCAACTAAGGCTGACTAAAGGCGTCAGCCAAGTTTTCTTTACACTTTAAGAAAGGTAACTTTTTAACAGGGAAGGAATTCGACGCAGTCAAAAAGCTTAGGAATAAAGTATAAGGGCAACTAAGGCTGACTAAAGGCGTCAGCCAAGTTTTCTTTACGTTTTTCCGAAAATACACGCTTTTGCAGTGTGCAGCGGCTAACAGGATTGTTCAGCTTGCACCAGTCAGAGTCAGCGTTATATAGCATATATGCGATGTCTTGCTAAGAAAGCAAAGTGTATTTACAGAAGTGTTTTTTGGATATAGATGAAGTGGTACTATCATATAATAAATGAAAGCTCTTTTCGTAGAGAATGTTGCCCTAAATGAAAGAACGAGCAAAAGGAGTCCATGCACCATGGAAGGAATCAAACAAAAGAGAAGAGTCATCCTTCACGTTGATATGAATAGCTTTTATGCCTCGGTGGAAGCCGCACTGCATCCGGAGCTCAGAGGAAAGCCGCTTGCTATCGCCGGCAACGTGCAAGAGCGCAAAGGCATCATCGTGACTTGCAGCTATGAAGCAAGAGCGATGGGCATCAAAGCTACGATGCCGCTTTGGCAGGCGAAAAAGCTGTGTCCTTCTCTTATTGTGAGACCCCCATCGTTTGAACATTACCGCGACTATTCAGCACGGATGTTTGATGTGCTGCGAGAATTCAGCAGCCTCGTGGAGCCGGTTTCCATTGATGAAGGTTACGTGGATATTACCGAACATGATGATCATCCTGTCAACGTCGCGTCCAAAATACAAGAAAAGCTGATGATTGAACTGCAGCTTCCTTGCAGCATTGGCATTGCACCCAATAAATTTTTAGCAAAGACCGCTTCGGATATGAAAAAGCCGATGGGCATCACTATTTTAAGAAAGAGAGATGTACCGTCGCTTCTTTGGCCTCTTAAAACAGGCGAGATGCACGGAATCGGAAGAAAGACAGAAGAAAAGCTGAACCGGTATGGCATCGTAACAGTGGGAGACTTGGCTAAAGCCGATGTGTATGCGATGAAACAGCGGTTTGGCATTAACGGAATCAAGATGGTAGAGCGGGCAAACGGAGTGGACGGGCGTCTTGTTGATCCTGAAGCGGCAAGCGATCATCAGTCTGTCGGAAGTTCAACCACTCTTTCTCACGATTTTGAACAAGAACACGAACTGCTTCCCGTTTTGAAAACGTTATCTGAAAAATTGGCAGTCCGGCTGCACCGCAAAGAGCTTGTATGTCTTGCCATCACCATTACGATTCGATACGGAGACCGTAAAACGATTACAAGAAGCCGGAAGCTTTTAAATCCTGTTTCTTCCGCTCAGGAAATTGAGCATGAGGCTGTCCGACTTTTTAAAGAGCATTGGAATAGCGAGCCTGTCCGTCTGCTCGGGGTTTCGGCCTCACAAGTACAGACGATTTCAGATGCTGTTCATCAGCTTGATCTTTTTACACTTGAGAAGGAAGAAAGGAATATCCGCCTTCATGAAGTGATGGAAGAGATCAAGAGAAAGCACGGCGACCGCTCCATTTTCCGAAGAAAAGATCATAAGGGATGACGTTTTTACTCGCGGTCTCAATGGTAACTAACGAGCCATGTAAGCATTGTGTCTGTATTCCTTCGTTCACGAAACGGAAAGTGAGTTTGAGAGGACGTCACCTTAAGGAACAGGGGGATTTTCATGAGAAAAATGCCTAGTATTCGTTCTATGTTAGGGGCATGTGCACTCGTTTTTTTGTTTGCACTGCTCGCGTTATACTATGAGTCCGTTTTTTTACGAAAATATGACCTCCTGTTGATGAACGCTGTATCGCAATTGCAATCCCCAATGCTAGATCAAGTATTTATTCTCATATCTGACAGCGCCTCTCGTCCGGCTGAATTTTTCCTGCTGACTCTCTTTGCGATATGGTGTGCAACAGTCAAAAAAAGAGCAGCGGAACCCTTGCTTTTAACGGCTGCACTGGTTGGAGTCCGATATATGAACAGCTGGCTGAAGGATGTTTTCGAACGTGACCGGCCAGCGTTTCAGCCGATCATTGACGCGCCTGGCTATAGTTTTCCGAGCGGACATGCGATGATCTCGCTGGCTTTCTTTTTCCTTCTCATCATCGTGTTGACGAATATCATTTGTCTTACGGAATGGAAAGCAAAAACAGCGTTAGTGCTGACAGGAATTTTTGTATTCTTAGTGGGACTGAGCCGTGTTTATCTGGGTGTTCATTATCCTAGCGATGTCATCGCCGGTTTCATAGCCGGAACAGTGTGGCTGATGCTTTCATTATCTGTTTACAGGCGGCTGCCAAAACCGAATGATTAAAGCCAATGATGAAGGAAAAGTAAAGCACCGCGGATAATCAAAAAATCAGGATCCCACATCTTCACTGTGACCATTTGTTTGGTCTGCCTGGACTACTAGGCAGCCGTTCTTTTATGCAAGCTGAGGATGAAAGGGAGATTTACGGTCCAGAAGGAATCAAAGCGTATATTCATGCATAGGTGGAAAAAAGTGGATTTTATTTTCTGTATTTCTTCGTCCGTCCGTTTTCCGAATGGAAGAAAAGATCAGCTCTCCGAAACGGAAAGCATATCTTTTCAGGACGAGTGAAAAGAAGCAAGAACGCTGTTTCCGCGTAAGCCAAAAAGCTCATGTCAACTCATCTATCGGTGCGTTTTCTATTTCTCAATCCGTATCTTGCTCATCATTTTGCTGCGTATTCTGTTTTTGGCTGTGTATAAAGAAAAGACCGTCTCAGAGTCAAAAATCAAGACTGAGGCGGTCTTTTCCTGTTCACATTCAGCGGTGCTTACCACCCGCGTTCGTATTGTTTTGGAGGATCCAGTTCTGTGCGGAGCTCGATGGCTGCCTGCCGCGGCCAGTATGGGTTGCGAAGCAGCTCGCGGCCGATAAATACAAGGTCGGCTCGGCCGTTGCGCAAGATTTCTTCTGCCTGCAGTCCGCTCGTAATCAAGCCAACCGCTCCTGTTAAAATTTGTGCTTCTGTTTTGATTTTTTCTGCAAATGAAACTTGATATCCCGGAAATACCGGAATCTTGGCTGGCACGACGGCACCGGAACTGCAGTCGATCAGGTCGACGCCGTCTTCCTTCATCCATTGTGCTAAAACAGCATAATCCTCAATCGTGCTCCCATCTGGATGATAATCATGCGCTGATATGCGGACAAATAGCGGGCCGTCCCAAACGGTTCTTACCGCACCGATAATGTCCTGAAGAAAACGGTACCTTTTTTGCTGGCTGCCCCCATAGGAGTCGCTGCGCCTGTTAGTGAGCGGCGATAAAAATTCATTGATCAAATAGCCGTGCGCCGCATGAATTTCAATGACGTCAAATCCGGCCTCTTTAGCGCGCCTCGCCCCTTCTTTAAACGCTGCGACTGTCTCATTGATCTGCTGTAAGGTCATTTCTTCAGGCTGCTTCATACTTTCATCGAACGCAAGAGGAGAAGGGGCGATGATCGGACCGTCGATCATCGCTTTTCTGCCGGCGTGAGCAATCTGAATCGCTGATTTAGAGCCAGCACTGTGGATTGCATCACTAATCATCTTCAATCCTTCTATGTGGCTGTCATCCCAAATGCCAAGGTCATTGGCTGATATTCGTCCCTGCTCCGTTACAGCTGAAGCTTCGAGCATAATGAGCCCTGTTTGCCCCATTGCTCTCGATTGGTAATGGGTAACATGCCATCCTGTTGCTCGGCCGTCTTCATCGGCACAAGAATACATGCACATCGGGGACATGACGATGCGGTTTGGCAACGTGACATGTTTGATGGTAATCGGTTCAAATAATAAAGCTGACAACTGCTCCACTCCCTGTGTTTTTCTTTTACCGTATCATAAAGAGCGCCTGCTTCAAAAAAATATGCATGATTTTCACAGAACACGTGCGGCGTCTTTCATTCTTTGTCTCAACTCGATGGCCGTCTGCAGGTCGTCCGTGATCACTGCGTCTGTCTGCCATTTAAAGAAATAAGAAAGCCATTTTTTGCTATTGACGGTATAAGGGCGAACATTGATTCCTGCGATTTTATAGCCTTGCAGTATTTCAGGGAATAAGGTCTTATAATAAGGATGCGCGCTGCGAGCACCTAAAAACCGGGCATAATGCCAAGGCTCAAAAAGGCCTGACGAGTAGAGCGGTGCCAGATCGATATGCTCATCAAGAGTACGGAGTGTTTTTATGCTGTAATGGTTAAAGGAAGACAATGTGACTCGTTCAGAAAGTCCATAGTGGCGGACAAGATCAAGCACCTTCTGTTCCAATCCTTCATAAGGGATGATGTTGTTTTTCAGTTCAATGTTAATTTGCAGAGGAGTAGCCGCACACCACGATAAGAATTCTTCAAGTAGAGGAATGGTTTCACCCGCATAGTCAGGGTGAAACCAACTCCCTGCGTCTAGTTTCCTCAGCTCGTTCGCACGATAGTCACACACGGATCCTTTTGCACCAGTCGTCCGCTTTAACACTTCATCATGAATGATGACAGGAGTGCCGTCCTTTGAAAGCTGAACATCCATCTCAATTCCTTCTGCACCCCATTCCAGCGCCTTTTTAAAAGCCGACATCGTGTTTTCGGGAGCTTCCCTAGATGCTCCCCGATGGGAAAAGATGAGTGTCATCCCAATTCACTCCTGACGAGTTCATTTTTTTACAATGTACCCCAAATAGAAGAAAAAGACTCTTCATCCAGTCGGATAAAGAGTCTACGAGCGTTTTTTAAAAGTGGGCTGTTCAATAAGAGCCCCTTTTTCAGCCATCCAATGAATGAATCGAAGTTCCTTTTCCGTGAGAGACCGTTTCGTGAAACGTTCAAACTGTGTTTGCAGTTCAGAAATCCGGCTGGTCGCTGTTGTATGTGAAGACAATAGGCTAACCTCCCTGTTGGTCAACTTCTTGCTTTTAATGATAAAGCGCGTTCCAGTTAATGTCAATTCGAATCGTGGGACAAGAAGTTTGGATATCAGACAAATTGCGCACCCTATAAAAAAAGGGATGTGACAAGCAGATGAAAAAATGGATCTTATCCGCAATAGCCGCCGTCTTGTTCTTTTCTGTTCCTGTACCGCTGTCAGCCGAGGAAATTCCGGCAGCAAACCCGCCTGATTATGTGGAGCCGGCTTACGCAAAATGGGGCCGGTTAGCTGTTTTTGAAACAGGGAAACGATACCCAGCATGGAATATCGTCGATTATTTATACGTCGGTAAAACATCAGCCAACGCCGATTCCGATATTCAGACGTTTAAATTGTGGCTCAGAAAAGACGGCAGAGAAATGGGAGTCATTGTGACCATCACCATAACCAAAAGCGGTGTCCTTAAACGTATCGCGTTTCGTGAAACCTCTCAATAACAACTAAGAGAGCTCCTGTATCTGCAGGAGCTCTCTTTAACGTTTATCTGGGCTAAGAATGGTATACTTTTCTTTAGAATCATTAAAGCTTTTCAGGAATGCTGGTAAAGGAGTACATAAATCATGGATCGCATTATTAAAATAACGGTTCCCACCCCTTTTGCCGTAGGGGACGTAAACGCATATTTGATTGTGGATGGAAAAGAGCTAGTACTAGTCGATGGCGGGCCATTTACAAAAGATGCAAAAGAAGCACTCACTGCGGAAGTATGCCACGCCGGGTATCAGATGCAGGACATCAAGGCTGCCGTCATAACACATTATCACCCAGATCACGCGGGCCTCGCTCATTGGCTGCAAAGCGAATTTGGGACGAAAATTGTGGCTAGTTCGGGTAGTGTCCCTTTTTTCAGCGATGATTCCGCCTTTTACGAAAGCCGGCTATCGTTTTACAGCAAGCTGTACAAGACCCACGGAATGCCGCAAGACCTTGGGGAACATGAGCTGAAGAAGTTGAAGCATTACAGAAGCTTCTGCCCGTCATTTCTTCCTGACATGATTATTTTCGGCTCATCACTCTCGATCCTGCCAGAGTGGGAGGTTCTTTATGTTCCAGGACATTCACCTGATCATATAGCGCTTTATAACTCGGCTTCCAGCGAGCTGATCGGCGGCGATGTCCTGCTGCCGCACATATCATCCAATGCGCTCATAGAGCCTGACCTTGACGGTTCTACAAGGCTAAAGACATTGCTGCAATACAGAGAAACTCTTCAACATATTCGGACTCTCGAACCGCAGACAGTATATCCTGGACATGGCGACGTGTTCCATAATGCTGCCGCTCTTATTGAGCAAAGACTGAACGATCATGAACAAAGAGCTCAGCATATACTCAGAATCATAACAGAAGAGCCAAGTACAGCATTTTCGGCCGCGGCTCAACTGTTTGGCCGCTTGTATAAAAAAGAAGCGGGGCTTGTGCTGTCAGAGGTCCTTGGGCATCTGGACTTGCTTGAGGAAAGAAAGCTCGCAATGCATGAGCTTACGATAGAAAAAGTGAAGCACTATTCGGCAGGGGTGAAGCTATGAAAAAATCGTTAGACGGAAAACACGTTATCATTACGGGCGCTTCTGGCGGACTTGGCGCTCAGATCGCCATGGATTGTGCAAAAAGAGGGGCCATTCCTGTTCTGCTCGCGCGCAGAGCGGAACAATTAGATACAGTGGCACACCTAATACAAAATCATACCAACACCATTCCGATCACCATAAAACTGGACGTCACAGACCGCAGCGAAGTGAAACACGTGTTTCAGCAGCTTCTAAAGAATCTTCCGTCAGTAGATGTGTTGATCAACAATGCCGGCTTTGGGGTTTTTGAAGAGTTTCATGAAGCGAAATGGAACAGTGTGGAAGGGATGTTTCAGACAAATGTGCTCGGCTTGATGGCATGCACGCAAGAAGTGCTTCCGGTGATGCTCAGACAAGGCAGAGGACATATAATTAACATCGCCTCACAGGCGGGCAAAATATCGACGGCAAAATCCACCGTTTATGCCGCATCAAAGCACGCAGTGTTAGGTTTCACAAACGGATTGCGGATGGAAGTGGGTGATCGTGGCATCGCGGTTACCTCCGTCAATCCAGGACCGATCGCGACCGACTTTTTCACTATTGCAGACACATCTGGAAACTATGTTAAGAATGTGGCGAGATACATGCTCAAGCCAGAAACGGTTTCCCATGAGATCATGAAGGCAATCGAAAAGCCTGTTCGAGAGATTAACCTGCCGCGCTGGATGGGCATCGGCAGCCGCCTATATCAGCTTATGCCGTCAGTTGTCGAAAAAATAGGCGGAAAAGCATTCAAACAAAAGTGACTATAATTTTATTATGTTAACTGTAAGGGCGCATTTTTAAAGCAGCCGTGACTTATGCAATAAGTCACGGCTGCTTTTTTACACGCTAAAAAAGCATAATTTTTTACCAGAGAAGAAATTTGATGCAGTCAAAAAAATTAGGAAAGTAAAGTATACGTGTATCTTAGGCTGACGCGAAAGGCTTGGCGTCAGCCAAGTTTTCTTTAAAATTTTTTAGCGCCATTGGGATTTCCAAATAAACCTAGGTTTTCTTTGATGAGAGCAGGGTACGTACTGCTTATGGAGGTGGTCATGTGGGAGACGTGGTATGGCTTATTGCCATTTTTCTTTCTAGGGTATGCGACATGAGTCTCGCTACCTTCCGGACAATCCTGCTTGTACGAGGAAAGAAATTTCTAGCGGCGGTTATCGGCTTTTTTGAAGTGCTCATTTTTGTCGTCGTATTGAGCAAGGTGATGAACAGTTTGGATTCGCCTCTGCCTATCCTCGCTTATTGTCTAGGATTCGCGTTTGGCAATTATGTTGGAGGGTGGCTCGAAGGTAAGGCAGCACTCGGAAACGTGCTTGTTCAAGTGATCTCGAAAACAGAATCCGAAAGTTTGATTCAAATGGCACGCAATAGAGGGCTCGGAGTTACGGTCATTCCTGCGGAAGGTCTCTCAGGCCCTAAAAAAGTAATCAACGTTCACGCTAAAAGAAAATGGCTTGATGCCATGCTTAAAGAAATCGGGAAAATTGACCCTTCTGCCTATGTGTCTATTTACGATTCACGACAGACAGTCGGCGGCTTTTTTGCAGCGAGCAAAGGAAAAAAGTCCTAAACGCATAGGGCTATTATACTGTTTAACGTTTGTTATTTTGAAGAAAAGGGAATAAGTAGCTTATAACCGACAGAGAGAAAAGAGGAAAACACGATGAAAAAATATGTGCTTATGATATCCGATCACGGTGACCCTCTTGCAAAACTTGGAGGCAGCCAAGCCGGCGGGCAGAATAATTACGTTCGCCAGCTTGCTCTATCGCTTGAAAAAAGAGGCTGGACAGTTGACGTCGCGACTCATTGGTGCGACAAGAACGCACCTCAAGTGGAGGCGTTCGGTGAACGGTCCCGTGTTATCCGCATAATGGCTGGATATAAAGGCTTTGTATCCAAAAATGAACTATTTGAGATGATGCCCGCTTTTTTCAAAGAGATGGAAGAGATTCTTCCCCTCGATCAATATGACCTGATCCATTCGCATTATTGGATTTCTGGAATTCTTGCGCGGCAGCTGCGCAGAAAATACAATATACCTTTCATCCATACGTCGCATTCTCTCGGAATCGCACGCCAAAAGGCGACAGGTGAGGCAGACGAACGAAGGCTTTCCTATGAAAAAGGAATCCTTCGTTCGGCAAACCGTGTGATCGCGACAACGGATAATGAAAAAAAACTGATCTATGAATTCGTGAAACAGCCTGCTCCCGTTGATATTATCCCAATCGGGGTGTCTCCGGCATTCAAGCCCTATCCGCAAAAAAATGTCCGACAGGAGCTTGGTATCACTGGACAGAATATCGTTTACGCAGGGCGTCTAGAAGAGACGAAAGGGGTTAAGACGCTTCTTCACGCATTCCGCTATCTTGTAAAGGTCGGCGATCTGCCAGAGGGAACGAAGCTATACTTGATCGGCGGAGACCGCGATCAGATTGACTCGGACGGGATGCCGGTACATGAAGAATATCGCGCGCTCGTTAAAGGATTAGAACATAAGGTCACGTTTTTAGGACCGAAAAATCAAGAGGAGCTTGCTCTTTATTTCAGTGCGGCAACATGCAGTGTGGTTCCTTCGTATTATGAATCGTTCGGCATGGTGGCAGCTGAGGCTCAAGCATGCGGATGCCCCGTAATCGCTTCTCGTGTGGGCGGACTGCAGGATGTCGTCGCGGAAGGAGAGACCGGTCTGCTTGTCCGTCCGAATGATGTGGAAGATCTTGCTCTTACCCTCGAAATCCTACTTCAGAACGAACTGATCACGAGCCGGCTCGGCAAGCAGGCAGCAAGACGTGCTGACCATGTGTTCCGCTGGCCTGCAATCGCGCAGAAAATTGAGACAAGCTACAAGGAGGTTCTCTCCCATGCCGCAAAAAAGCGTTTCACATCTTCTAGCTACTGACCTTGACGGCACGTTTGTCGGAGAAGGAGAAGAGCTTCGCAAGCTTCTTCTTCACTTTGAAAGTCTAGAGGAGAATGTCACTCTTGTCTATGTAACGGGCCGCCATTTGCAATCTGCAAAACAGCTGATTGACGAGGAAGGACTGCCGTTTCCGGAAGTTCTTATCACAGACGTCGGGTCGGCACTTCATGATTTTTCTGATTCTGAAATCGGAAACGAGTGGAAAGCGAAGATCGAGGAAGGATGGGAGCCTGAACGGGTGCGCGCCGCTGCCCGACAGATAGAAGGACTTCGTGAACAGGAGCTTCCTGTTTCGTGCCGTGTCTCGTTTTTCGCAGAAGATCATACGTGTGCGGAGGAGTTAGAAAAAGCTCTTCGTTCTTCCCGCATCCCTCATCAGTTTGTCTACAGCTCGGGACGAGATGTCGATATTCTTCCCTTACAAGCTGGTAAAGGAAAAGCCTTGTCTTATTTGATACAAAAGAAAAAATGGCAGGACGCGAATGTCTTGATCGCTGGTGATTCTGGGAATGACCTTGATATGCTGTTGCTGCCCTATCCTGCTGTCATTGTCGGCAACTGCCAGGAGGAGCTGAAAAATGTGAGCGGCGATTTGATCTACCGTGCGAAAGGTCATTGTGCCGCTGGCATACTGGAAGGATGGAAGCATTATTTCAGCCGAACAGATACCCGGCTTGCAAAATGAAAGAAGCGTTCTTTTCTCATCAGAAAAGAACGCTTCTTTTTCTTTTGTTAGCAGCAGAATCTTCTCGGTTTCGCCGTGATTTTTTCCTCATCAAGCAGAAGAAAAAAAGGTGAAAAATTTTTCCATTGTGATAAGAACATATATTCGGTTAAAATGGGTATACATAATAATAAGAACGAGCGTTCCCCTTTCGACTGGCAACTTTGATGGCTGAAAGGGGAACAGCCATCAAAAGTCTATTAAGGCGGCAGAAAAGTGTTCTTTAGAAAGGAAGTGGCAAGGTGCTTGATTATAGTAAGCTTCCGAAGCGGTCAATTCTTTGTTTAGATATGAAAAGTTTTTATGCAAGCTGTGCGGCGGTACGCCTCGGGCTGAACCCTCTTACCTGTCATCTGGCGGTGGTCGGGGATACAGAGCGGCAGGGGAGTGTGGTGCTTGCTGCCTCTCCGATGATGAAGAAGGACTTTGGCATCCGCACGGGAAACCGGCTGTTCGAGCTGCCGAAAGACCCGCGCATCGTCGTCGTGAACGCTCAAATGGCCTTCTTTTTGGAGCGTTCCATGGAGATTACGAAGCTGTTGAACCGGTTCGTGCCAAAAGAATCCATTCATACGTATAGTGTGGACGAGAGCTTCATCCAAGCAGATGGGACAGAAAGGCTTTGGGGGAGTCCGCATATGCTCGCCGAACGCATCCGCCGGGATATTTGGCAGGAGTTTGGACTGCCGTGTGCCATTGGCATCGGACCAAATATGCTCATGTCAAAGCTCTGTCTCGATCTTGAGGCAAAAGCAGAAGGAATTGCTGAATGGACGTATGATGATGTGCCGAATAAAATTTGGAGCATCTCGCCTCTGAGCAAAATGTGGGGAATTGGCTCTCGGGTAGAGAAAACGCTGAACCGGATGGGAATCATGAACGTCAAGGATTTGGCTCATTACCCGCTGGATCTGCTCGAAAAGAAGTTCGGCATTATGGGAAGCCAGCTTTATTATCATGCATGGGGTGCTGATCTTTCTGAAATCGGAGCGCCGATTCTGCAAGGGCAGATCAGCTATGGGAAAAGCCAGATTCTGATGCGTGATTATCATGATCCACAAGAAGTAAAGCATGTCATTTTAGAGATGTGTGAAGAGGTGGCACGGCGCGCCCGCCGCGCAGGCCGTGCCGGGCGTACGGTCAGCCTCGGAATCGGATACAGCCGCGATGAAGGCGGAGGCGGTTTTTACCGGTCAAAAACGATGGAGCAGCCGACGAACATTACGATGGATCTGTACGGCGTGTGCCTCGATCTGTTCCATGCTTTTTATCGGAATGAGACGGTTCGAAAAATATCTATCTCTTTATCAAACGTTTGCCAAGACAGCGAAACACAGCTTAATCTCTTCGAACTTGATCAGCCGAAAAAGAGGAAGCTTGGATATGTGATGGATGAGATCCGGCAAAAGCATGGCTATTCGTCGCTTCTGCGAGCTGTTTCATACACGAAAGCGGGAACAGCGCGCCATAGAAGCACGCTTCTTGGCGGCCATAAGGCATGAAGGGGGCTTAAAACAGGATGATCCGCGACAGAGGGAATATAAAATGGACATCCATGATGCTTCCTGAGCATGTGAAGCTGCTGCGGACACATGAAGAGGAAGCGGACAGAATGGAACAGCCGCATATGGATGAGCAGAAGCAGGAAGAATGGGAGGAGCTGCTGTGCGAGGCGATGGCAGAAAACCGCATGCTTCGCATTGACTGTTATAAAGACGGGAGAATCGTTCAGGTAGAGGGTGCCGTCCATTTTCTGGATGAAATAAAAAAAGAGATCCGGATCATAACGGTTTCCGGGCAGCGCGCAGCGGTCAAGACCGCGTCTATAACAGAAATGAGGTTCAGCGAATAAGCGCTGAACCTCATTTTTTGAATGTAAAGCGTTGACAAGACAAACCTTTTACACTGCTTTCGCTTTTAGAATTCTAAGAAGCTGTTGATCTCCGTTACAGGTGCACGCCATCCGCTAGCCAAGCGCCTTTGGAAGGTCTCACCTGTCTCACTCCCACTAGCTGGATAAGGAAGGCGTCGCAGCAAGACATCAAACGCAAGAAAATGTGCCTTTCATTTCGAGGAGTCGGCACCTTTCACTCCGATCAACTTTTTAATGAGGTATTCAAAGCAGATAAAGTTAAGGCCATCTAAATGTCACTGTAAGATAACATTCAAACAATCCTTATAGATAAACTAGTGAAACAGGATGTACTACAAAGAGGAGATCCAGCCTAAAATTTGCACAATCGACTTTTCTGAAGCAACAATCTCTTCGAAAAGAGTCTTTCTAAAGAAAAGTAAAGCCTGCTGATCAGCCGAAGATTTCTGTTAAGTAAATCATCACAAGAAGTCCTGTGATAAAGGAAAGGGTAGCCGAGCGGGCATGGCCGTCCCCGTGGCTTTCTGGAATGAGTTCTTTGTAGACGATAAAAAGCATGGCGCCGGCAGCGAACGAAAGACCGTACGGTACAAGATTTTCCACGTAAGAAGTGAGCATATAGCCGCCGAGTGATGTGATGATTTCGACTGCCCCGGTCATCGTTGCGATAAGAAACGCTTTAACTCGGTTCATGTTTTGATTCACAAGAAACAGTGCGACGAGCAGGCCTTCCGGTGCGTTTTGAAGACCGATGGAGAAAGCGATTAATCCGCCTAGCGAGCTGTCTTCAGTCGCATAGCTGACACCGACAGCCAAGCCTTCAGGCAGGTTGTGGAGAGTGATGGCAGCGATGATCAAGATGGCCTTCGCATCGATTCCGTGAAACGTTTTTGAATGATCAAGATCCATGTGGGGCACGAAACGTTCTAATAAAAGAAGCGTCAGCGTGCCGGCTGCGATTCCGGCCGTCAAAACGAACAGATTAGACATATCAAGTGCCTGAGGAATCAGGCTAAAGGTTGAAGCGGCCACCATGATGCCGGCTGCAAAAGCAAGAAGGATATCCCGCCATTTGTGGGTAGCGTTTTTCAGCACAAGAACCGGCAAAGCTCCCGCACCGGTGGCGAGAGCAGAAAGAATGCTTCCGAGCAAAACGGATTCCAATATGTATGAACCTCCTTGAGGAGTAAAGATGCCCATTTACAGAAAAATGGGTGCTTGTCCCTTTTAGTATAGCGTGAATTGCTTTTTAATAGAAGTAAGCGTGGTAAACACGTTTGAAACATGGAAGTGAGGTGCGTGATGCACAAATGAAAAAGATAATGATTGATCCAGGCCATGGAGGAAGCGATCCGGGTGCAGTCAATAAAAGTGCGCAAGAGAAAACATTCAACTTGTCAATCGCTTTAAAAATAAGAAACTATTTAAATAATCATTTCGAAGTGGATGTGCAGATGACAAGGAGCACAGATGTTGGAATGGAGCTGAAAGAAAGAACAGATAAAGCGAATGAGGCCAATGCAGATGCGTTTCTCTCCATCCACCAGAACAGCGGCGGAGGAGAAGGATTCGAAAGCTATGTATATAATGGCGGGGTCTCTAAAGAGACATTAGCTTTCCAGCAAGCGGTGCACGCCGAGATCGCTCCCGTCCTGAAGAAGTATGGAGCGAGCGACAGAGGAAGAAAAAGTGCTAATTTCCATGTATTAAGAGAGACGCGCATGATGGCTGTGCTGCTAGAAGTCTTGTTTTTGGACAATGAAAAGAATCTGGCGCTTTTAAAAAATGAAACGTTTCAGCTAGAGGTGGCAAAAGCGGCAGCAGAAGGTACAGCGAAAGTGCTGAATTTGCCGCGCAAAGCAAATAAGGTCATCTATGCGGTCATCGCGGGCTCATTTGAAGATAAGAGCCTCGCTGAACAAAGGGTGCGTATGCTCGCGGCTAAAAAGATCAATTCTTACATCGACCAAGAGACAGCAGGCGGAAAAACGCTGTACCGTGTCCAGTCCGGTGCATTCGCTGAACGAAAATTTGCGGAGGACCACGTAAGGACGATAAAAGCCTCTGGGGTAAGCGATGCGTATATAATAAGCAAAGGAGAATCACAGCCGTCACCGCAGCCAGAGCCAAAGCCAAAGCCAGAACCGAAGCCAGAACCGAAGCCAGAACCGAAGCCAGTGAATCCTGACGGACTGACAATTGAAGGCGTAACGGCACTTTCGGCAGAGGAGATGGACGCGTTCGTCAGACGCACGAATCCAGATGCTCCAAAGCTCGCTCACCTGTATATACAGATTGGTGCAGTTTACGGCATAAAAGCAGATATCGCTTTTGCTCAAGCCATTCAAGAGACAGGCTATTTCAGGTTCGGGGGCAGTGTGAAGGCTGAGCAGCATAACTATGCAGGCCTTGGTGCGTATGAAAACGGAAAATCAGCTGTGTTCAAGAATCCTCAAGAAGGAGTTCTCGCTCATATTCAGCATTTGTTCGCTTATGCGACGGTGAAGCCGCTCCCTTCTGGTTATCCGCTCATCGATCCACGGTTTCGCTATGTGACAAGAGGAAGCGCGGTCTCATGGAAGCAGCTGAACGGGAAGTGGGCCGTTCCAGGGAACGGATATGCAGAGCAAATTCTGGCTATTCACCGCCAGATGGTTTCATCTGTTCTTCAGCCGTTGAAGAACCGTGTGCAAAATTTGGAAAAAAGACTGGACGAAACAAATTGATGAAATGTAAACTAGTCTAGCGGACACTGAAAAAGTTCAGATTCATCAACTCTTGATAAAACGAAGGATTATGCGGTTCACACATGATTTCCAGTTCACTGTCAGGATAGATGGATAGTGCGATAAGACCGAGCAAGCTCTTTCCATTGGCGGTATGTCCGCCTTTTTTTACATAGACATTTTCTTCATATTTCTCAAAGAAACGGACGACTTTCCCGGCATTGTCCGCAAAAAGCGGAGCGGTGCAGATCACTTTCATTTTAACAGCCTCCTAAGTAGCATATCTCAATGTATGGATATGTTTAAAAGAAGGGAAAATGACACGTATAACCTATTTTGCCATAAAACTTGGAGTTGAGCGGATGGAAAGAAAACATAAAAAACGAGTGCTGGCTGCCTGCCTGCTTGTCTGTGCAGGGCTGGCTCTGTATGTTGTTCATGATAAGTATTTTCACATATCGCCTAAAGATTTCAAGAATTGGATTCTTTCGTGGGGATGGGCGGCACCTGCTGTTTTTATCATTCTTTATGCCTTTCGGCCGTTCGTTTTGTTTCCTTCATCCGTTTTTGCAATGACCGCAGGACTAGCTTTCGGATTTGGCTGGGGAAGTTTGTATACATATTGCGGTTCGCTTGCAGGCGGGCTGCTTACCTATCTTGCGGTTTCTCGTTTTGGGACCTTTAAAAAAGCAGGGCAGTGGGAAGGGAAATACAGCAAGATCAGAGAAAACATTAAAAAAGAAGGCTTTATTTATGTGCTGCTCCTCCGCCTTTTGCCAGTTTTAAACTACGATCTAGTCAGTTACCTTACATCTGTTTCCAAAGTGAGGTTCAGAGATTATGCGCTGGCCACAGCGGTCGGTATCATACCGGGCACGCTCGCTTATACGTATTTTGGTACATCAGTAACAAGCGGGAATAAAGGAGCTGTTTGGGCAGGAGTCGGTGTACTGCTCGTTCTTGTCGGCATCCCTATTTTATTAAAAAAAAGAATGCAAAAGAAAATTGGTCTTTAAAACGCGCTGCTCCTTTGCGAAGCAGCGCGTTTATTTTTTATAACATTATTGCAGCTGATGCTGAAGTCTGTCCAAAAACGCATCCGCATCGCTGCCTTCTGCAATGACAAGAAAGGATTCCCCTTTTTTCAGCGTCAGAAAAAAAGAGACGAGGCTTGCGAGGTGCTGTGCGGGCAGTGTCATCCCTTCCTTTGAGATAAAGACTTTGCTTTTGTATTTATGGGCTGTTTTCATTAAGCTTACAGCTTTGGCGACAGTGATGCGGTCGTTGGCAGAGTAGGTTCGTGAAGAAATGTTTTTCATTGTGGATGTCCTCCTAAAAATATCGTCTTAATCACTTCTACCCTTCTCTAGTTCTGCATAAACCGGCAGCGGGAGTAAAATATGCTGTTAAAGGGCCTGCATAAGATTTCTGTAAAAAATTACGCCTTAAAAAACGGGGAAAGCGCCGGCTAACAGAAAAAAGGCAGCATCGCCTCGTCTTCGAACGAGTGGATACTGCCTTTTAACGGGGCCGTACGATAGTTTCCTGTAAAGTTTAAAGTGCTGTTCCTTTTTGCTTTAGTTCACGCTTTACTTGTCTGCGATAGAAGATCTCGTAAAGAACAGGAACGATGATCAATGTCAGCAATGTGGATGTTGTGAGTCCTCCAATTACGACGACGGCAAGCCCTTTAGAAATAAGGGTTCCAGAAGAAGTCGTAAACGCCAGCGGGATGAGTGCTGCGATTGTCGCGAAAGCTGTCATCAGGATCGGACGAAGGCGCGTCTTCCCAGCTTCAAGCAGTGATTCGCGTATCGGCATGCCTTTCAACTCGCGGTTTTGTCCGATACGGTCAACGAGTACGATCGCGTTAGTTGTCACAATCCCGATCAGCATCAGCACACCAATCATGGCACTGACAGAAAGCGGCTCGTTGATCAAGTACAATCCACCTATCGCGCCCACTGGCACGAAGAGAAGGGATGAAAGAATAATGAAAGGAATACGTGCTGCTCCGAATGTGATCAGCATCGTCAGATAGACGAGTCCGATCGCAACAAGCATCGCAAGACCAAGATCAAGGAACGTATCCATCGTTTCTTCACTTCCGCCACCGCCTTCGAGAGAGACAGATTCAGGAAGATCTATTTTCTTTTTTACATCATCGATGACTTCAGCCGTCACTTTTTGCACGTTATCGCCTTTTACTTGTGCAGAAACTTGGGCGTATACTTTTCCGTCGAGCTTTTGTACACTCGTCACGGCTTCTTTTTCTTCTACAGAAGCTACATCAGAGATCTTAACCGGGCCAGCACTGCCGAAGACGGTCATGTCTTTGATCTCATCGAGCGAAGTGACATCACGGTCGTAGGATAAACGCAGTTTCTTCTCCTCGCCGTTCATCTCCATTGTACCCGCGTCGACCGGCTTAGTCGCATCGCTCACGGCTCCGAGAATCGCGAACCCGGAGACGCCTTTTTCGGCAGCTTTCTCCGTGTTGATGGACACTGCCCACTGAGTTTGCTTATCTTCAAAGTTGTTGGAGACCGCTTTTAAATCTTCGTTAGATTTCATGTATTCTTCCACGTCACTAGCTGCTTTTTGCAGAGCATCCAAATCATTGGAGTACAAGTCGATCGTAACTTCATTATTGGATGGAGGACCTCCAGAAGAAAGCTCCTGAAGCGAGATGACCGCTTCTTTTTCTTCAGCTGTCACGATTGTCTTGATTTCATTTTCGAGCTCTTTCAGTTCTTTTTCTACACTTGCTTCTTTTTCTAAGTTAATGAAGTAGTTAGCCACGTTCTGGCGTTTCAATCCGGTCTGGAAGTCACGGCTTCCGATGCCGGCCGTTACGTCTTTGATCGTTTCGCGGGTAGCGAACATTTCTTCTACTTCAAGCGCAATTCTGTTTGTTTTATCGACATTCGTACTCGCTGGCAGCTCAATGTTAACGGTCAGAGTTTTCTGCTCCTCGTTCGGCAGGAACACCATGCCAAGACCGGATGCAAGGAAGAATGAACCGCCAAGCATCGCGAACGACACGATCAGCACAAGCACTTTATGATTAAGGGATGCAGAAATCGCTTTTTCATACCAGCGCTGCAACAGGCCATCGTTGTTTTCCGGCTTTACGGTCTTGAAAGCAAATTTGGCTAGGATCGGCACAATGGTTACAGCCACGAGCAGTGATGCTAGCAGCGCGAACACGATCGTCAAGGCGAACGGAAGGAAGAATTCTCCGGTGATGCCGCCAACGAGGCCGAGCGGAAGGAACACGACTACTGTTGTAAGAGTAGACGAGACAATCGCTTTTAGGATTTCTTGCGTCGAGTTAATGACAAGCTCATTTCGGTCATACACGCCGTCCGTTTTGCGGATTCGTCGGAATATGTTTTCGATGACAACGATCGAGTCATCCACGACACGGCCGACCGCTACAGCCATTCCGCCAAGCGTCATGATGTTTAGCGTAATATCAAGACGGGCAAGGAATATGGCCGCAATTAATAGAGAGAGCGGAATCGAGATGATGGCAATGATCGTCGCCCGCACGTTGCGCAAGAAGATCAGCACGGCGATAGAAGCAAAGAGTGCACCGAACAAGCCTTCTTTTACAAGAGTGTTGACGGAATCTTTGATGCCTTCTGCCTGGCCGAAGCCAATCGCATAATCCAATTTGTCATCATATTTATCTTTTTTCAGTACAGAGATAACTTTCTCAGCCACTTCAACTGTGTTGGCATCCTGTTTTTTCGTTACAGCCATAGAAAGCGACTGTTTTTCGTTGTAGCGCGTGATCTCATTGACATCATCTGCTTCTTTTACCACAGCGATGTCACTTAGTGAAATGCTCTTTGGTGCAGCATTTTGCTGCGGTGCACTTGCTGGAGGACCTCCTGGTGCTGCACCTGTCGGAGGACCGCCGGGACTTTGCCCTTGAGCAGGCGGGCCTTGCTGTGATGCTGACGAGAGAGTAATGGATTTCAGTTCTTCAATTGTTTCAACCTTTTCTTCAACCCTTACAGGCACGGTGATGGAGTCTTTCGTTACCGTGCCGGCAGGGAACGAAAGGCCGCGTCCTTCAATCGCCTCTTTAATGGCGTTTAGTGTGATGCCGTTCTGTGCCGCTTTTTCTTTATCGACCGAGACAGAAAGGAAGGTTTCTTTTATACCGCCGACAGAGACGTTGTTGATGCCTTGTATTTTCTTAAGTTCAGGAACAAGTTCATCCTCAACAAACGGCTGGATGTTTTCATCGCCGCTTGCAGGGAAAAGAGAGATATTATAGATCGGAACAGAACCGAATGAAAAACGGTTCACTTCAACTTCAGCATTCTCCGGAAGTTTCGCTTCCTTCACGAGTGCGTTTACTTCGTCTTCCACATCATCCATGTTGGCAGTGAACGGGAACTCCATTGAAATGATGGAGACGCTCTCTAGTGAGGAGCTTTTAACCGTTTTTACATCTTCTAAACTCTTAAACTGTTTTTCAAGCTCTTCTGTTACTTGTTTGTTCACGTCCTGCGGTGAGGCGCCCGGATAGACGGTCTGCACCGTAAGCTGCGGAAACTCAACATTCGGCAAAAGATCTACCTTAAGCGACCGGAATGAGAAGAGGCCGCCAATAATAAGCAGAAAAGAAATGATAAAAACTGCAAACGGATTTTTTAAACTGAATTTCGTTAGCCAGATCATGATTTCCTCCTAAAATAGTTTATATGTGTATTTTCACATATGTATAAGTTTAATATAATAAATATGACAACTATATTTCAAGTATTTTACTCGTTTGATTTGTGAAAAATATGTTACAATGCAAAACAGACACTTTGAAGAAAGAAGGGGCGTTATGGCCTTACGTTATGCATTGCTGGGGCTTTTAGCCAAAAATGAGGCGACAGGATATGAACTGAACCATCAGTTTAAAGAAACGATGATTTATTTCTGGAGTGCTCATCACACGCAAATTTACAGGGAACTGCTGAAGCTCGAAGAAAACGGCCTCGCGCAGTCGAAACACGTCCACCAAACTGATGCACCCGACAAAAAGATCTACAGCATCACAGAAAAAGGGCGTGAAGTGCTTCAAGCATGGCTGTTAGAGCAGCCTTCTGTCACTCCGAAGCTGAAAGATGAATTCTTGCTGAGGGTATCCCTGTTCCAAAATCTGCCTACAGCAAAAGCAGTCGAGTACCTGCAGACGAGCAAGGAGCAGCACAAGCAGGGAATACAGATGATGAAGGAATGGCGCGGGATGAACTATCCTGATGGTTTGTATAAGAAAAGCGACCTCGGAGAATATTTGACGAGCGGCTTTGGTCTGAAATATATGGAGAGCTGGGTAGAGTGGTGCGATTGGGCTATTACAGAACTGGAAAAACGAAATGGAGATGAATAGAATTGAAAATAGAATGGAGCAATGAAGCGAAACAAAAAGCAGTATCTTGGCTTGAGGGAAAGAAAGGCGTGCTGAAGCTGCAGTACGACACAGAAGGCTGCGGCTGCCTCGTGAGCGGGATCGCCGCACTTTGGCTCGTGGATGGACCAGGTGAGAACGACGTCCTTGCCGAAAGTGCTGACCCTGCTATTTATTATGACAAAACAACGTCTGTGTTTTTTGATGAAGCCTTGCTGATCGGCTTGAATTCGAGCGGAACATTCATGCTTAAAAGCAAAAGCCAAATATTGAACCCGCGCATGAAAATGATGGCCGTTTCGCAATAAATAAAAAGCCCCTCTGTCGAGCATGCTGAAAAGCAGCCGAAACAAACGGAGAGCGCTGAAAAACTAAAAGTCAGAGGCTCGCATGTGGTTTCCGATGCGGAGTTCTGACTTTTTTTAAACTTTAAGAAAGGCTCTTTTCGCAGAGATTGTTGCTAATGACTGAACGACTATGAGAAGCATTGAACTGTTGCTCAATACGCTATCTATGAGGATTGCTTGTATATTATCATAAAATAACTTCCTCTAAATCGTTACCTTAATCGACATTGAATACTTCATTGACAAGTTGATCGCAGTGAAAGGTGCCGACTCCTGCGGGATGAGTGAGAAGGTGAGACCCTTCAATGGCGCGTGCGACGAAGGGGCTCACCGCTCACCCCGCGGAAAGCGTGCACCTGTAACGGAGATCAACCTCTTCTCGAATTCTAAAAGCAACAATGTTTACGAAAACAGCCTTAAGAAAAAAACTTTTTAACAGAGGAGAAATTCCACGGTGTCTAAAAGTTAGGAATGAATTAGACGTGCAACTAAGGCTGACATTAAAGGCTTGGCGTCTGCCATTCACCTTTTGTTTTGGTGTGTGGTGATGAAAAAGATAAATACATGCGCTTCAGTCTAACTAAAAATGCCGGCATTGCGGGCGAGCCTGTACTGTCTGCTTTCGATCGGCTTCGCTACATGTCTAGAAATATAGTCGACTGCCTCTAGCAGAGGCTCCATCTGAATGCCTGTCTGGATTCCCATGCTGCTGAGCATATGTAACACATCTTCTGTCGCGACATTCCCTGATGCTCCGGGAGCAAACGGGCATCCGCCAAGCCCACCGGCAGATGCGTCGAACCGGTTCACGCCGGCCTGAAGAGCAGAGAAGATGTTAGCAAGGCCAAGACCTCTTGTATCATGAAAATGTGCGGTTAAAAGTGTGGCAGAGCGTAAACGATGTTTTAAGAGACTGAACAATTCGAACACTTCTTTAGGAGTAGCCATGCCGATCGTATCGGCTACACTGAGCTCATCCACCCCGAACTCTTCAAATTTTTCACATACCGCAAGAACGTCCTGCTCGTCCACTTTTCCTTCATAAGGACAATAAAAGGCTGTTGAGATACATGCTCTCACAAAATAGCCTTTATTCTTTAAGTCACGAATTAGAGGTTTTAATTCGTCCAGACTTTCCGCAGTCGTTTTGTTGATATTCTTCTGATTGAACGTGTCGCTGACTCCGACAAAGACAGCTGTGTTCCGGCAGGAAGTTTCCAAGAGCCGCTGAATGCCGCGTTCGTTCGGTGTGAGGACAAAATTTCGCGTGGCATCCAGGCAAGAGGCCAAGATTTCTTCTGAGTCCTTCATTTGCGGCACCCATTTCGGAGAAACGAAAGACGTGAGCTCCATCTCTTGAAAACCAGCTTTTTTTAGTTTTTTAATAAACTCGATTTTGGCAGCTGTTTCAACAAAATTCCTCTCATTTTGCAGGCCGTCTCTAGGACCGACTTCGATGATGGATGCTCGTTCTGGAAGTTCCATGTGTACCCTCCTTAAAGTGTAAGCGCTTTAAAATTATTTTACATACAGTGCAACCTACCTTGCAATATATTTTAATCACTTATGTTATGATAATGGGGAATATTCAGACTATCTATAGAGAGGGAGGAACCAGATGTATAAAAAAACGGAAGCAGTAATTGTAAGCGCTGTCAGGACACCTATCGGAAATTTTATGGGTGCTCTGCAGAGTGTGTCAGCCGTAAAACTTGGTGCGCTCGTTATCTCAGAAGCACTAAAAAAAGCGAATGTTAATCCAGGAGATGTTGATGAAGTGATCATGGGCAATGTCCTGCAAGCGGGGCTAGGCCAGAATCCGGCAAGACAGGCTGCTATCACTGCAGGAATTCCGGTTGAAGTGCCGAGCATGACGATCAACAAAGTGTGCGGATCCGGACTGAAGGCGCTTCATCTTGCGTGCCAGTCCATCTGGCTTGGTGAAAGTCATATCGCTGTGTGCGGAGGAATGGAGAACATGAGCCAGTCGCCATACATCATGAAAGATGCCCGAAGCGGACTGCGTATGGGAGACAGCAAGGTGGTGGACACGATGGTTCATGACGGACTATGGTGTGCGTTCAACGATTTTCATATGGGCATGACGGCTGAAAACTTATGTGAAACACATGGCCTCACAAGAGAAGAATTAGACACTTTCGCGGCGGAAAGCCAGCGCAAAGCGGCGGCTGCTATGGAATCGGGGCGCTTTTCAGACGAGATTGTTCCGGTTGAAATCCCCGTGCGAAAAGGCGATCCGGTCATCATGAAAGAAGATGAATATCCGAAAAAAGGAACAACAGCTGAAAAACTCAGCAAGCTGCGTCCTGCTTTTAAGAAAGATGGAATGGTAACCGCAGGCAACGCATCAGGCATCAACGACGGAGCGGCAGCGCTTGTCGTGATGAGCCGCGAGAAAGCAGAGAAGCTTGGCCTCGTGCCGCTCGCTGTTATAAAGGCGAACGCGAGTGCCGGTGTTGAGCCTCACGTGATGGGGATAGGTCCGGTTTCTGCGACAAATAAAGCGCTGGAAAAAGCAGGGCTCAATCTGTCTGATATGGATTTAATTGAAGCGAATGAGGCGTTCGCGAGCCAGTCACTCGCTGTAGGAAGAGACCTCGGAATCGATCCTGCCAAGCTGAACGTTAACGGCGGCGCGATCGCGCTCGGTCATCCGATCGGAGCGAGCGGAGCACGCGTGCTCGTGACGCTCGTACATGAAATGCAAAAAAGGGAAGCACGCTATGGGCTTGCCACATTATGCATCGGCGGCGGCCAAGGTGTAGCAACAATTATTGAGCGTCCTTAAATAGAGAGGAGAGTCTAAAGTGAAACCAATACTAGACAGTGCACGTGAAGCGGTAAAAGATATTCAAGACGGTGCGACTTTGCTAGTCGGAGGATTCGGACTTGTCGGCATTCCAGAAAACCTAATTCTTGCACTCGAGGAGAAAGGGGTAAAAGATCTGACCGTAATCTCGAACAATTGCGGTGTGGATGACTGGGGGCTTGGCCTATTGCTTAAAAATAAGCAGATTAAAAAGATGATAGGGTCATATGTAGGAGAGAACAAGGAATTTGAACGCCAAGTGCTCGCAGGAGAATTGGAAGTCGAATTGATTCCTCAAGGAACACTTGCCGAGCGCATCCGTGCCGGCGGTGCTGGCATTCCTGCATTCTTCACCCCTGCAGGCGTAGGAACGCCTGTGGCAGAAGGAAAAGAAACGAGAACGTTTGATGGAAAAGAATACTTGATGGAATACGGTCTTACTGCTGACTTTAGCTTAGTGCGTGCAGCAAAAGGCGACAAGGCAGGCAACTTGATTTATAACAAAACGGCAAGAAACTTTAATCCGATGATTGCGGCAGCGGGAAAAACAACGATTGCAGAAGTTGAAGAACTTGTGGAGATCGGCCAACTTGACCCAGACAGCATCCATACTCCGGGTGTTTATGTGCAGAAGATGATTGTCGGACGCCAGGAAAAGCGAATCGAGCGTCTGACTGTTAAACAAGGATAGAGAGGAGATACATATATGAACACGCGCGAAAAGATTGCAAGACGAGCGGAAAAAGAAATTCAATCAGGTTTTTATGTGAACCTCGGCATTGGCATCCCGACGATGGTCGCTAACTATATTTCTGATAACAAACAAGTCGTACTGCAATCGGAAAACGGCCTTCTTGGAATCGGTCCGTTTCCTGAAGAAAACGCAGTCGATCCTGATCTGATCAATGCAGGGAAAGAAACGGTAACCGCTATTCCCGGCGCCTCTTACTTTGACAGCGCCGAGTCTTTTGGCATGATCCGCGGCGGGCATATCGACATCGCCATTCTTGGCGGGATGGAAGTCTCGGAAACTGGCGATCTCGCTAACTGGATGATTCCAGGCAAGATGATCAAAGGCATGGGCGGTGCGATGGATCTTGTTCATGGTGCGAAAAAGATTATTGTGATAATGGATCATGTGAATAAAGCAGGAGAAAGCAAGATATTGAAAGAATGCAAGCTGCCGCTTACAGGAAAAGGCGTCGTGCAGCGCATTATTACTGATCGTGCAGTGATGGATGTGACGGACAACGGTCTCGTTTTAGTAGAAACAGCAGAAGGATTCAGCGCAGAAGACATCCAAAATTGTACAGAAGCAGCACTTACTATTTCTGATAAGCTGCAATTGCATGCTTACTAAGTAAAAAAGGGTATAGGATAACAGCTGCGTTAAATCATGGCAGATGCATGTGGTAAACTCGTGTATCTGCTAATGATCTCGGGCTTACTATTAGTTAAGGAGATGGAAAGGTATGCAGTCAGTTTTCCTGATGGAAGGGGCACGTACAGCGTTCGGTGCCTTCGGAAAGCAATTTAAGGATATATCTCCAGTGACGCTCGGATCTGTAACGGCGGTCGAGGCGATGGGGCGCGCGGGGGTGGAGCCTGGCGAAATCGAGGATGTAGTATACGGAAACGTGATCCATTCTTCGACGAACGCTGCTTATTTGGCGCGGCACATCGCGCTTCGTTCAGGAGTCCCGCAGGAAGTTCCGGCGATGATTGTTAACCGTTTATGCGGATCTGGACTTCAGGCTGCTGTTACATCAGCGAGCACAATCATGACAGGTGATGCAGACATTACACTATGCGGCGGCTCGGAAAATATGTCGATGAGCCCCCATGCGTCGTTTTCTCACCGGTTTGGCGGGCAAAAATACGGTGCCTTGCAGTTTGAAGACATGCTGCTTCATACACTTACTGATCAGCATATTGGAATCGGAATGGGCATAACAGCGGAAAACTTAGCGAGCACATACGATATTTCCAGACAGGAGCAGGATGAATATGCAGCACTCTCTCAGCAGCGCGCTCAAAAGGCGACGATGGAAGGAAAATTCGCTCAAGAAATCGTCGGGGTACCGGTGAAATCTGGTGATGCGATGAAAGATGAATCGATCCGCGGTGAGACTACGTCAGATCAGCTTTCGTTATTGCGTCCGTCATTTGATAAAGCAGGCACAGTTACAGCCGGCAACTCTAGTACGATAAATGACGGTGCGGTTTCGCTTATCCTTGCAGGAGAAAAAGCCGTTTTCCGAAGAAATATGAAGCCGCTCTCGAGAATCGTGTCATGGTCTGTTTGCGGTGTTGATCCATCGATCATGGGAATCGGCCCCGTTCCAGCAATTCATTCGGCGCTTGCAAAGGCTGGCTTGAGCATCGAAGACATCGATCTTGTTGAAGTGAACGAAGCGTTCAGTGCGCAATATCTAGCTGTTGAGAAAGAACTTGGTCTCGACAGAGCACGCACAAACGTGAACGGAGGGGCGATCGCGCTCGGTCATCCGGTCGGAGCGAGCGGTGCAAGGCTGCTTCTGTCGCTGGCATATGAACTGAGAAGACAGCATAAGCGTTATGGTGTGGCGAGTCTTTGCATCGGCGGTGGGCAAGGGATCGCGATGGTCATTGAAAACGTGGCACACTAATAATTGATTTGAAAAAGACGATCATTGCAGTGATCGTCTTTTTAGCAATAAGTTTTCGTTGCTGTTTCACTGCTTGAGCAACATCGGTTTAACGATGCTCGTCATATTTTTGTGCAGGAAACAAAGCGGTGAGAACAGCGAGAGTTTCTTCTTTCAAAAGCTGCATAGAGCCGGCTGAAGCATTTTGTTCCAGCTGTTCAATCGAGCTGGCACCAGCTGCGGCACACGCGACCGTTTTCTCGTTTAAAACAAATCGTAAGGCAAGCTCGTTTAGTTTGGCAGGACCAATTTCTTTCAGAGCACCTTTCATGCACTCCTTCACATATCCTGCCCGATATCCGAGAAAAGTTTTCTCATCGTCCATGTCCCAAAGCTTTTCGGAGAGCATTCCTTTCGCCACACTTCCCCTCGAAATAACACTGATCTTTTTTGCACTGAGAAGCGGGAATAGTTCTTCTGGACGACGGTCAAGCAAGCTGTATTGCATCATCACACACACGATGCCGGAATGCTCTGCATAGTAGCGGATAACGTTCGGCCGAATGGAGGAAATGCCATAATAACGGATCACGCCTTCCTGGACAAGCTCATTGAAAGCTTGAATCGTCTCGTCCATCTGATCCTCTGCCGTGCCGCCATGAAGCTGGTAAAGATCGATATAATCGGTACCAAGACGCATCAAGCTTGCTTTGACAGCTTCTTTTATATACACCTTCGAAGGATCCCAGCGCCATGTGCTTTTATCATCGTTCCATCGGTTTCCGCCTTTCGTGGCGAGAATAATATCGCCGCGCCTTCTTTTCAAAGCTCGTCCGACAACCTCCTCGTTCGCACCGAAGTCATAAAGATCAGCCGTATCAAAATAATTGACGCCAAGCTCAATCGCTTTTTCAATGATCGCCTCATTCTTTTTTTCATTTTCCGGTTTAAGTGACATGCACCCAAGTCCAATCACGCTTGCTTGAAGTGTTGAGCTGCCAATCTGCCTTTTTTCCACTTTACTCACCCTCTCTGTTATAAAACTGTACCATATTGAACACATGTATAAAAAAAATCCCTCCAACATTATGGAAGGAGTTTTAAATGGGGTTTGTTTTTTACCTGAGTGGACTGGATCCACTCTTCAACTGTTTCAAACTGAGAGGCATAGGTCTTGAGCATGTGCTTGATCTGCCATCCTTTTCCAACTAGCGTCACTCGGCTAGACTGAACATATACTTTCAAAGAAACAGCTCCTTCTCAACGTTTTTCTTCAGTATTCCAAAGTATGATAGACTTTATGTAGGTAAAATAAGAAATAGAACAGGAGCGGTAAAGTGGACCATTTAATAGAGAAGACAACACAAGTTAAGAGTGTTTATAAAGGAAAAATCATTGATTTGCAGATTGAAGAGGTCGAGCTGCCAAATGGCGGGACAAGCAGCAGGGAGATTGTAAAGCATCCGGGAGCTGTTGCCGTGATTGCGGTGACCGATGACAAGAAAGCGCTTATGGTCAGGCAATACCGAAAAGCGCTTGAAAAAACGATTGTCGAAATCCCTGCCGGAAAGCTGGAAAAAGGGGAAGATCCGCTCGCATGTGCAAAACGGGAGCTGCTGGAGGAAACAGGGTATAGCTGCCGCCAGATTGAAAAGGTAGGATCATTCTATACATCGCCTGGCTTCGCAGACGAAATCATACACCTCTATTTTTCTGATTCTCTCACTTATGAGGGAGAGCAGCAAACAGATGAGGATGAATTTCTTGATGTGCTGAAACTGACGATGGAGGATATACGGGAGCTGACTGCAAGCGAGCAGATCCATGATGCTAAGACGATGTATGCGGTCATGTACCTGCAGCTGAAGTATGGCAGATAACGGCGGGATTACAAGCTGTTACGCCGATCTTCACATTCATATCGGAAGGACGATGTCCGGGCGACCGGTGAAAATAACAGGGTCAAGATCATTGACTCTACCAAACATCTTGACGTTCTCTAAACATGCCAAGGGATTGTCGATGGTTGGTGTGATTGACTGCCACTCACCGGAAGTGATCACCGAGATAGAAGACATGATAAAGGATGGTGTCCTTCTAGAAGCAGAAGGCGGCGGATTCCTTTATGGGAGTGATCTATGTCTCATACCTGGATCTGAAATAGAGATAAACGACACATCGTGTTCAGGACCGATCCATGTACTCGTCTATTTGCCCGATTTGTCGGCATTGAAGGAATGGAGCGGCTGGCTTGCACAAAGGATGTCGAATATCACCCTAAGCTCACAGCGAATTTATGCAGAGGCGACGGAAGTGCAGCAGAAGACGGCTGACTTAGGCGGCCTGTTTGTTCCGGCACATGTGTTTACTCCTTTCAAGAGTATGTATGGTAAAGGGGTGAAGAACTCCCTCACCGAGGTGTTTGACCCATGCAGAATTGATGGGATTGAACTTGGCTTAAGCTCTGATACGATGATGGCTGACGGCATTATGGAGTTAAGCTGCTATCCGTTTTTAACGAGTTCGGATGCCCACTCGCTCGAAAAGATCGGAAGGGAGCATATGGAGCTGCTCGTTTCACAGCTTTCTTTTCAAGAACTGAAGATGGCCATCCAACGAAAAGATGGGCGTATGATTTCCGCGAATTTTGGGTTGAATCCGCTGCTCGGAAAATATTATGAAAATGTATGCGCGGACTGCCTGAATGTTTTGGCGGATCAACGCGCATGCACCGTATGCGGGTCAGTCAAGAAAATCAAAGGCGTGAGTAAAAGAATAGAGGAGCTTAAAGCGGTGAACAAAGAGAAAAGCCAAAGGCCGCCGTATCATCATCAAGTTCCTCTAGAGTTCATACCGGGTATTGGAGCTAGAACGCTAGAGAAGCTAAGGGTTCATTTTGGAAATGATATGTACGTCCTTCACCATGCAAGGGAAGAGGAACTGCGCCGTATCCTGCCACATGCAGCAACGCAGAACGTCATAAAAGCAAGAAATGGACAGCTCCTCATACGAGCGGGCGGCGGCGGATCGTACGGTACAATCGAATGATTCTATAAATATTGCATACCTCCTGAAAGACATTCATAGAATGAATTAAGAGATTTCAGGGAGGGCATAGCATGCATTCTTTTAAACGAGCAGTCCATAAGCACATTCAAGACAATAGTTCGCTCTATGCTTTTGTCACGGTTCTTTTTTTAATGGGAGTGATTTTCGGAGCGGTAGTGGTGAACAGCCTTTCTTTCGCCCAAAAAGAAGACTTGTATACGTATTTGTCCAGGTTCTTCATGCAGGCGCTGGATGGGAGCTTTGCTGAGCGGTCAGAAATCTTTCAGCAAGGATTCAGCCATTATATTAAATACATCATGCTCATCTGGCTGCTGGGACTTTCCGTTATCGGTCTGCCAATTATTTTGGTCCTATTGTTTCTAAAAGGAGTGGTTGTCGGTTTCACTGTCGGTTTTTTGATCAACCAGATGAGCTGGCATGGATTTCTTTTATCTTTTGTAGCCGTCCTTCCGCAAAATATCCTGCTCATTCCTGCGTTCGTTTTCATCACCGCTGCTTCTGTCTCGTTTTCAATCCGGATTATTATGCAGCTTGCGGGAAAAAGGACAAGCGTTCCCTTCCTGCATCAGCTGTTTTCCTATACTTTCGTTGTTACGGCTGCGGGAATTATCGTATTGGCAGGTGTCAGCCTTGAAGCGCTGCTGTCACCGCCGCTCATCAAGCAGGTAATCCAGTGGTCCACTTCTTGATAATTATTTTCTCTTAATAATAATTATCACGTCTTATTTGTAATTATTTTAAATTGACACTGTTATTCTCGCTGTTTATAATATGAGTGTATATTATAAGGAGGAGAACGTATGGAAAGCAGACTTGACCGCATCAAAAAACAGTTGCATTCTCAGAGCTACAAGCTGACTCCACAGCGTGAAGCAACCGTCAGAGTCCTCCTTGAACATGAAGAAGATCATTTAAGCGCGGAAGATGTTTTCCTGTTAGTGAAAGAAAAATCGCCTGAAATTGGACTGGCTACCGTATACCGTACGCTCGAACTTCTTACCGAACTGAAAGTAGTCGATAAAATTAATTTCGGCGACGGTGTTTCTAGATACGATCTGCGTACAGAAGGTGCTGACCATTTTCATCATCACCTCGTGTGCATCGAGTGCGGTGCCGTTGATGAAATACAGGAAGACCTTTTAGGAGATGTTGAAAAAGTAGTGGAAGAAGGCTGGAACTTTAAAATTAAAGATCACCGTTTAACGTTTCATGGAATCTGCCACCGCTGCCATAATAATGAAGTTGATGAAGAAAACCAGGAATAGACGGTTTTCTTTTTTCGTTTTTTTGCTGATGATTACATAGATGATAATAACCTGACAGGAGAACGCGCTCATGGTCCTTTGTTTTTGCTGACAAAAGAGGATAAACGCTGTTTACAAAAAAGGCTTCATGCGGTAACGTAAAATTTATAAGAATATCAATGAATTTGGTAGTATAAAGCACGTCCACTCAGGCATAACCTGTAAAAAGAGATTGACAGGGAGGCTTGTATCATGCTGGACTGGCTGAAACTGATGTGGCAAACGTCTAAGGTGTTTCTTGCCTTTTCCGTATGCACCCTCATGTTCTATTTCGGATTGCAATGGCTGAATCGTGAATACGAAAACTATCACAGATATGATGAGCCAAATGGCCGCGCTGTCAAAGTGTTCAATCAGACAAGCGAGACGGAAGGCCATCTGTTGGAACGGCTTAAATTCTTTTATCAATCAGGCGAATGAGGAATTGATATGAAAGATCAAATTCGGGATTTTCTTCAATACTTAGTAGTAGAGCGGGGGCTTTCCCGCAATACGATAGATTCATACAGAAGAGACTTGTCGCAATATGCCCTGTACCTTACAAAAGTCGATCAAATAACAGAACCAGATCAGATAACCCGCAGCAGCATCCTGTCTTATCTTCATCATTTAAAAGACACAGGGAAAGCGTCCGCCACACTGGCACGGAATATTGCGTCGATCCGTTCGTTTCATCAGTTCTTGTTAAGAGAAAAAATGTGCACTCAGGATCCTTCTGTACATATTGAAACGCCTAAAGCAGACCGCAAGCTGCCAAAAGTTCTGTCAACAGATGAAGTGGAGGCGCTGCTTGAGGCGCCATCAGGCAGTGATGCCTTCGCGCAGCGCGACAAGGCGATGATGGAGCTCTTGTATGCAACAGGAATGCGTGTCACGGAGCTTGTTGATCTGAACCTTGCTGATGCTCATCTGGAAATGGGGTTTATCCAGTGCCGAGGGAAAGGCAATAAAGAAAGAATTATTCCTCTCGGTAAGATCGCGCAAACCTCCGTTGAACGGTATCTTTCTTCGGGAAGGAATGAACTCAGGCGGGGGAAAAAAACGGAGGCTCTTTTTTTGAACCACCATGGAAACAGGCTCTCAAGGCAAGGGTTCTGGAAACTATTAAAGCAGCTCGCGCAAAAGGCAAACATCCAAAAAGAACTGACTCCCCACACGCTGCGGCACTCGTTTGCTACCCATCTTTTAGAAAACGGCGCTGACTTGAGAGCTGTTCAGGAGATGCTCGGACATGCCGACATTTCGACTACACAGATTTATACACATGTCACCAAAAAGAGGCTGAAAGATGTTTATTCTGCCTTTCACCCAAGAGCATAGAAAAGCCTGTCGGCTGCTTTTCTATGCTTAAAGAGGTCAGACTTCTGACCACTTTGGCAGTCTGTTTGAACCGACTCTGTCGAGGCAATAGTAATTGAATGGCACTTTTATAGGAGGAACGGAAGAATGGATTATCGATTTAAACGTACGTTTTTGATTGTAATGGATTCGGTTGGTATAGGTGAAGCGCCCGATGCGGAGCGTTTCAATGATAAAGGAGCGCACACACTCGGTCACATCGCCGAGAAAATGGATGGCTTGCATATGCCGGCTATGGAAAGCCTTGGTCTTGGACTTATCGGAGATATAAAGGGGATCAAACCTGTAACAACTCCCAAAGCCCATTATACAAAGCTTCAGGAAGCATCCAACGGGAAAGATACGATGACTGGACACTGGGAGATCATGGGACTTCGTATTGACGAACCGTTCCAGACATTCCCTGACGGTTTCCCTGAAGAACTGATCACACAGCTTGAAGAAGCTTGGGGTCGCGGTATCATCGGCAATAAAGCAGCATCTGGCACGGAAATATTGGATGAGCTTGGTGAAGAGCATGTTAAAACAGGCAAGCTGATCGTCTACACATCTGCTGACAGCGTCCTCCAAATAGCTGCGCATGAAGATATCGTGCCGCTTGAAGAATTGTATGATATTTGTGAAAAGGCGAGAGAGATGACACGAGAGGGCAAGTATATGCTTGGCCGTATTATCGCCCGTCCGTTCAAAGGGCAAGCAGGGGATTTTAAACGGACGTCCAACCGCCACGACTATGCACTGAAGCCTTTCGGTCGCACCGTGATGAATGAACTGCAGGATGCGGGATTAGACAGCATCGCACTTGGGAAAATATCGGATATATTTGATGGAGAAGGCGTGACAGAGGCCATCCGTACTGTGTCAAACATGGATGGTATGGACAAGCTTATACAATCAATGGATAACGAATTTACAGGACTCAATTTCTTGAACCTTGTGGATTTTGATGCGCTTTACGGGCACCGCAGAGACCCGATTGGTTACGGCAAAGCCCTTGAAGAATTTGATGCGAGGCTTCCGGAGGTGCTTTCTAAGCTGAGAGATGATGATTTATTGATCATCACAGCCGACCATGGCAACGATCCTGTACATCACGGTACTGACCACACGCGTGAGTATGTGCCGCTTATCGTTTTCCATAAAAACATTAAAGCAGGAAAAGAACTTCATGTATCACCGACGTTCGCGGACATCGGTGCCACGGTCGCGGATATTTATGGGGTGAAGACACCAAAACACGGTGTAAGCTTCCTTCAGCAAATATAACCTATCGTGCAAGAGAGAAGAATTTATAATTAGAGGAGTGCTATAAATGGAACACTATCAGCAAGCAGCAGCGTATATCAAAGAAAAAATCAATAAAGCGCCAGAGATAGGGCTTATTCTCGGTTCGGGACTTGGCGTGCTGGCAGACGAAATACAGTCACCTGTCGTTCTCCCATACAGCGATATCCCAGGGTTTCCGGTTTCTACAGTAGAAGGCCATGCCGGCCAGCTTGTAATCGGAGAATTAGAAGGGAAAATGGTTATCGCGATGCAAGGTCGTTTTCATTATTATGAAGGCTATTCCATGGAAAAAGTAACCTTCCCTGTGCGCATCATGAAGCTGATCGGCGTAAATAGTGTGATCGTAACGAATGCTGCAGGCGGTGTAAACACGTCGTTTAAAGCAGGTGATTTAATGCTGATTACCGACCATATTAATAATATTGGAGATAATCCTCTCATCGGAACTAACACTGCTGAGTTTGGTGTCCGTTTTCCTGATATGTCAGAAGCGTACACTAAAGAATTGATGGATACAGCTCGCGGCGTTTCAAAAGCCCTTAACATTCCGATGCAGGAAGGTGTTTATGTGGCCAATTCCGGCCCAAGCTATGAAACACCGGCTGAGGTAAGGATGCTGCGTGTTCTTGGAGCAGACGCAGTCGGCATGTCCACGGTTCCTGAAGTCATTATCGCCAGGCATTCTGGCATGAAAGTCCTTGGAATCTCATGCATATCCAACCTGGCTGCGGGCATTCTTGACCAGCCGCTCACACATGATGAAGTCATGGAAACAACTGAAATGGTCAAAGCGAACTTCCTTGCTCTTGTAAAAGGAATCGTTAAGGAAATGAACTAATCCGGCAGTAAGCTGAAAAAAATGATACAAGAAGAAAGTGGTGCGTTTACATGAGAATGGTGGATCTAATTGAAAAAAAGCGTGATGGCAAGGAGCTCTCCAAAGAAGAGATCGATTTTATCATAAAAAATTACACGAACGGTGATATTCCCGACTATCAGATGTCAGCTTTTGCTATGGCTGTATTCTTCCAAGATATGACGACAGTAGAACGTGCTAACTTTACAATGGCAATGGTTGAATCTGGTGATCAGATCGACCTTTCAGCGATCGAAGGCATTAAAGTGGACAAACATTCTACAGGCGGTGTCGGCGATACGACGACACTTGTTCTCGCTCCGCTTGTTGCAGCACTAGATGTGCCTGTTGCCAAGATGTCAGGACGCGGACTTGGCCACACTGGCGGCACGATCGACAAGCTTGAAGCGGTAGAGGGATTCCACGTAGAGATAACGAACGAAGAGTTCATCAGCCTTGTTAACAAAAATAAAGTAGCTGTTATTGGACAGAGCGGAAACTTAACACCTGCTGATAAAAAGCTTTACGGATTGAGAGACGTTACGGCAACGGTTAACTCGATCCCGCTGATCGCCAGCTCGATCATGAGCAAAAAGATTGCCGCAGGAGCAGATGCGATTGTTTTGGACGTGAAAACAGGTGCTGGCGCTTTCATGAAAACAGTAGAAGAAGCAGAAGAACTGGCAAAGGCGATGGTAGGAATCGGTAACGCAGTAGGACGGAATACGATGGCCGTTATCTCTGACATGAGCCAGCCGCTTGGGTTTGCGATTGGGAACGCTCTGGAGATCAAAGAAGCGATCGATACATTAAAAGGTCAAGGTCCTAAAGATCTTGAAGAGCTTTGTTATGTTCTTGGCAGCCACATGGTCGTCCTTGCTGGAAAAGCATCGACGCATGAAGAAGCACGCCAGATGCTTCAAGAGGTGATCCAAAACGGTAAAGCACTTGAAGTGTTTAAGACATTCCTTTCAGCACAGGGCGGAGATGGAAGTGTGGTTGATTCACCAGAGAAGCTGCCGCAAGCAAAATTTGTGAAAGATATTCCGGCTAAGGAAGATGGCTATGTTTCCGAAATCGTTGCGAACGAGATCGGTACGGCAGCCATGATTCTCGGTGCTGGACGCGCGACGAAAGAATCTGAAATCGACCTTGCTGTAGGTCTCATGCTCCGCAAAAAAGTGGGTGAGCAAGTGAGTGCAGGAGAAGCGCTTGTGACGATGTACAGCAATAATGAAGATACACAGGCCGTTGTAGAGAAAATTTATGCAGCATACAGTATCAGAAAAGAACCTGTAACTGCACCTCCGCTCGTTTATAAAGAAATCAAAGAATAATGGATGAATGCCAGCCCGACCGCACCTTGCGCGTTCGAAGCTGGCTTTTTTTCGCTTAAAGGAAGAATAACTTTTTAAAAGGGTAGAAATTTGACGCAGTCAAAACGTTTAGGAATAAAGGATACGTACAACTAAGGCTCACTCACTTAAAGGCTTGGTGTCTGCGGAGTTTGTTTATTTTCGGATGAGCTGCAGAAACATCAACTCATTCCCTCACCGTATAAACAGAAAAATTATGGAAAAAATAATAGCATATGAATGGAGGGAATTGAGATGAAAAAAATAGTAGCGGTCATCATAAGCTTTTGCCTGTGTGCAGTCTTTTTCGTGCCTAACGTGAAGGCGGCTGAAAGGCTGACATTAGCAGAAAAAGCATCTTCCGCTGTATTGATGGAAAGAGATACAGGCAGTGTCCTTTTTGAGAAAAAAAGTCATAGCAAGCTTCCGCCTGCCAGTATGACGAAGATCATGACGATGCTTCTGATCATGGAAGCGATCGATGAAGGCAAAATCAAATGGAACGATAAAATCAGAGTAAGTGAACACGCGGCCAGTTTAGGCGGCTCTCAAATTTTCTTAGAGCCTAACGAAGAGATGACTGTTCACGATATGGTCAAAGGCATCGCGATCGGCAGCGCCAACGATGCGTCTACTGCAATGGCTGAACACATTGCAGGTTCGGAGGGTAATTTCGTTGATATGATGAACAAAAAAGCGGCCCAGCTCGGATGTAAAGATACGTTCTTCAAAAACCCGACTGGACTCCCGGCAAAAGGTCATTATACATCTGCTCATGATATGGCACTCATGGCCCGTGAACTCCTGAAGCATGAAGAAATCACGAAATTCACAGGATTGTATGAGGATTATCTTCGGGAAGACACAGACAATAAATTCTGGCTTGTGAACACGAACCGTCTTGTCAAGTTCTATAAAGGTGTTGACGGACTGAAAACAGGATTCACGAATGAAGCGAAATACTGCCTGACAGCAACAGCCCAAAAGAATGGAATGCGAGTCATTGCAGTGGTCATGGGAGCGCCGACTCCAAAAGAAAGAAACGCACAAATAACGTCGCTTCTCGACTATGCGTACGCACAATATTCGACGAAAAAACTTTACGATCGCCATGAGATCGTAAAATCAGTGAAGGTGCAAAAAGGAAGCAAGCCGAAGCTTTCTGTTGTCACGAGTGAAAGCATCTCGCTTCTCATGAAAAAAGGAGAAAAAGGCGGGAATGTCAAAACAATCGTGAAAATGGACGATAAGCTGGCTATGCCAGTTAAAAAGGGTGAGAAGGTCGGGACGATCACGATCTCTAATGGAAAGAAAATGGCAGTGAAGTCGCCTCTCTTAGCTTCTGAAGATATAGGCACAGCTTCTTGGTGGAGCTTGATGAAACGAACGGTAGGCAGCATGGTGAAAAGCTCGCACTAATTTTGGCAAATACGGACGAATCCTCACTAGTTTTGTCATGGTGAAGGATTTCGTTCTTTTTTTATCGAAACTGTCACGTATCCAAATTAGAGGAGGAGAGGGTACGTGAGTCTTGCAATAGATATGGAAGTAAAACGGAATGTTCTATGCATCCGCCTTGAAGGGGAGCTGGACCATCATACTGCAGCCGAACTGCGTACAAAGGCAGAAGATGCATTAAAGAAACACCCTATTGCCCATATTGTACTCAATCTTGAACATTTATCGTTTATGGACAGCTCTGGATTAGGTGTGATTTTAGGCCGCTACAAGCAGATCAAGAGCCATCAAGGCGAGATGGTCATCTGTGCGATTTCTCCGGCTGTGAAAAGACTGTTTGATATGTCTGGGCTGTTTAAGATCATGCGGCTTGAAGAAGACGAGCGGTTGGCATTGCAAGCATTGGGGGTAGCGTAAAATGAGAAATGAGATGAAGCTGCAGTTTTCGGCACTGAGCCAGAATGAATCGTTCGCAAGGGTGACGGTCGCTTCGTTTATCGCGCAGATCGACCCTACCATCGACGAACTGACAGAAATTAAAACGGTTGTGTCAGAAGCGGTCACAAATGCTATCATTCATGGCTATGAAGGACGTCCGGACGGTGTGGTGCACATTCATGCCGTACTTGATGAAGACATGATCAAGCTTACGATCCGCGACAATGGAATCGGCATCCCCGACCTCGATGAAGCGAGGCAGCCTTTGTTCACATCAAAGCCAGAACTCGAGCGGTCAGGCATGGGATTCACGATCATGGAAAACTTTATGGATGAGGTTGAGATTGTATCAGAACCGTCATACGGCACCACGATCCACCTGACGAAATACTTGACTAAAAATAAAGCGTTGTGCAATTAAGGAGCATGCCTAATGGATGTCGAGGTGAAAGGCAGCAGAGGTGAACCGTTCTTAAAGGATGAGGAAATTAAAGCACTGATAAAACAAAGTCAAGAAGGAGACCAGGATGCCCGCAACTTGATCGTCGAAAAGAACATGAGGCTCGTCTGGTCCGTCGTGCAGCGCTTTTTAAACAGAGGATATGAAGCAGATGACCTGTTCCAGATAGGAAGCATCGGCCTGCTTAAATCCGTTGACAAGTTTGATCTTTCGTATGACGTAAGATTTTCCACTTATGCCGTCCCTATGATCATCGGAGAAATCCAGCGCTTCATAAGAGATGACGGCACAGTAAAGGTAAGCCGTTCGCTCAAAGAGACCGGAAATAAAGTGCGCAAAGCAAAAGATGAATTGTCAAAATCGCTTGGCCGGACTCCGACTATTTCTGAAGTGGCCGCATTTTTGGAAATCTCTCCAGAGGATGTGGTCATGGCACAGGATGCGGTCAGGGCACCGGCGTCAATACACGAAACGGTCTACGAGAACGACGGAGACCCGATCACCTTGTTAGATCAAATATCCGACCCAGGAGAAACGAAATGGTTCGACAAAATCGCGATCAAAGATGTGATGGACAGCCTCGATGAGAGGGAAAGATTAATTGTGATGCTGCGCTATTACAAGGATCAGACTCAATCAGAAGTAGCAGCGAGGCTAGGCATCTCACAAGTCCAAGTTTCTCGCTTAGAAAAGAAAATATTGCAGTTCATGAAAAACCAGATGGAGTCGTAAACACGGCTGCTTCTGGTTTTTTATTTTGGCTGTTTTCATATAGGATTCGATGAAACGATTGGTGGGAAATGAAGGAAGTTGCTTGGAATGGAATGACAGTAAAACAAGCGCCGCATACTAAACACAAATGTTGGATGAGGTGGTGGATGTGGAGAACACGGTTTACTTGCGGATGAGGCAAAAAGTACAGGTGAAGCTTGGGCAGCATGTCACACTGCATGAAGCGGCGCAAGTGATCGTTCCACCCAAATGGGAAAGGATCGTTTCTGAACTCGTGATCCATGAAGTGACGCCAGAAGACAAACATCTCGTCGTGGTTGATGTCATGCGGGTGATCGCTCAGCTCTCAGCAGCATTGCCAGAAGCGGATGTTCAAACGATCGGACCGGCACAAGCTATTTTAGAGATTCAGTTCTCTAAAAAGAAAACACCGCTCGTCTATTTTATCCTTGTCTGGCTGCTTCTTTTTATCGGCTCGGCACTTGCGATCATGAACTTTCATGAAGACGTCAGTATGCAGACCGTTCACCAAAAAATTTATTACATGATTACCGGGCATGATAAAAAACAGCCGCTCTTGCTTCAAATACCGTATTCTTTCGGCCTCGGGCTCGGTATGATACTCTTTTTTAACCATTTGTTCCGTAAGCGGCTGAACGAAGAACCGAGTCCTCTGGAAGTGGAGATGTTCAACTACCAGCAGGATCTTGATCAATACGTGATCGTTCATGAAAACAAAGAAAGTGAAAAAAAAATCAATGGGGATTAAAGTGCTGCTTATCATGTTTATTGGACTCGGCGGAGGGATAGCGGTCGGTTCCGGACTTGTTGCCTTCCTGACCGTGCTAGGAATCGTGCCAAGGCTGATGCAGCTTTCCAAAACGTACGATGCTACCAGAAGCTACGAATGGAGCATCATACTTGGCAGTGTGGCAGGAGGATGGATGATTCTGTCCGGTTCGACCCTCTCCATTCCATGGGCATCATTCCTGCTCGTTCCGATCGGCCTCTTTTGCGGTGTGTTTGTGGGCATGCTGGCTGCAGCGCTGACTGAAGTGCTCAACGTGCTGCCGATCCTTGCGAAACGGATCGGATTTGGACAGAAGATTCTTCTCATCTTAATGGCAATCGTGCTTGGAAAGATCACCGGTTCCTTATTTCATTGGATGTATTATGTTAATCACTAATCAGGAGGTGCTCTATGGCTTCATCTAAAGAAGAACAGCAGCTGTTTGCACAAAAAATCAAGCCGCTTCAGCCTAAGCCGCCGCTTTTAAAGAACTGTTTGAAGGCGTTTCTGACAGGAGGGCTGATCTGCATAATCGGACAGGCGCTGATGGAATTTTACATGTATTTTTTTGATTTTACCGAGCAGACAGCAGGGAACCCGACTGTTGCCACTCTCATTTTGATCGCCTCACTCCTTACGGGTCTAGGCGTCTACGATAAGATCGGCCAGTTTGCGGGAGCAGGATCCGTTGTGCCGGTAACCGGGTTCGCCAACGCGGTCACGAGTGCAGCGCTTGAGCATCGAAGCGAAGGGCTGGTGCTTGGGGTGGCAACCAATCTGTTCAAATTAGCGGGAGCGGTCATCGTTTTCGGGGCAGTAGCTGCTTATATACTTGGTATGCTGCGTTATGCATTCGCAACATTATTTTAAGGGGGCAGCGAAATGAAACTGTTAGGAAGACAAACATGGAAGTTTGCGGATGTATACTTGAACACCGCAGGCACAGCTGTCGGCCCGCTGGAAAGTGAAGGGCCGCTTGGGGCGTTATACGACAAGGCATATAACAACCTGCATTGCAACGAAAAAAATTGGGAGCTGGCGGAAAGAAGATTGATGGAAGACGCGGTGTCGGTCTGTCTATCTAAAGCCCGGCTGACTGAAAACGATATCAACTTCTTTTTAGCAGGAGATCTATTGAATCAAATTGTTTCATCGAACTATACAGCGAGAGCGAATGAGATCCCTTTTCTGGGGATTTTCGGAGCTTGTTCCACATCTATGGAATCTCTTGCACTCGGAGCTGCTCTCGTTGACGGCGGCTACGCCGACCGCATCATTGCAGCTGTCAGCAGCCATAATGCAACGGCTGAGAGACAATTCCGTTATCCGACGGAATATGGCGGCCAGAAACCGGATACGGCAACGTTTACGGTGACCGGAGCGGGAGCAGCACTAGTAAGCCGCGAAAAGTCACGTATTAAGTTAACCGGAGCAACAATAGGTAAAGTGAAAGATCTAGGCATAAAGGACCCGTTTGACATGGGATCGGCGATGGCGCCAGCTGCGGCTGATACGATTGCCGCTCATCTGAAAGAGATGAACGCCAGTGCCAGTGATTACGATCTGATCGTGACAGGCGATTTGTCGGCGGTTGGAAGCCCTATTTTAAAAATGCTGTTAAACGAACAAGAAATTGATATATCAAACAACCACCGCGACTGCGGTCTGATGGTATACCGGCCGGACCAGCCTGTTTTTGCAGGCGGAAGCGGCTGTGCCTGCTCGGCTGTCGTCACATATGGACACCTTGTAAAAGAACTTGAAAAAGGCAGCTTGAAGAAAATACTGGTGGTGGCAACAGGCGCGCTGCTGAACCCGACGATGATTCAGCAAAAAGAGTCCATCCCGACGGTAGCGCATGCGGTAGTCATGGAACATGTGAAGGAGGCGTAAGCGAGAATGGAATATTTATGGGCCTTTGTAGTCGGAGGAGCAATATGTGTAGCAGGCCAGATATTGATGGATGTATTCAAGCTGACACCTGCACATGTGACCACGTCGTTTGTCGTGCTCGGAGCAGTTCTTGATGCATTTGGCATTTATGACAAGCTCATTGATTTTGCCGGAGCAGGAGCCAGCGTGCCGATAACGAGCTTCGGACATTCGCTGCTGCACGGAGCGATGGAATCAGCGAATGATCATGGATTTATTGGAATCGCCATGGGGATCTTTGAATTAACATCAGCAGGCATTTCATCGGCCATTCTTTTCGGTTTCTTGACAGCTGTCATCTTTAAGCCGAAAGGGTGATGGCGATGACAGGTCGCAAGAAAGTCATTTTTGTAACGGATGGAGATTTATATGCTCTTCATGCCGTGGAAGCAGTCGCTAAAGAAATAGGCGGAAGGTGCATTTCTAATTCCTATGGAAACCCATCTAAGCGGCCGGCAGATGATTTGATCAAGATGATTCTTTCTGCTCCGTCCGAGCCTGTACTCGTTATGTTTGATGACTGCGGCTATAAAGGAGAAGGTCCCGGCGAGAAGGCGATGAGAACGATCGCCGCAAACCCCCTGATCGATGTGCTCGGAGCCATAGCCGTTGCAGCGAAAACGAAGCATGCCGAATGGGCGCGTGTGAATGTATCGATCGACAGGAACGGCAACCTGACCGAGTACGGCATAGATAAAAGCGGTCTTCCCGACCTAGAGATCGGAAGGATTAATGGCGACACCGTGTATATCCTTGATGAGCTGAACTTGCCGATCGTGATTGGAATCGGTGATATTGGAAAAATGGCGGGCTTCGATTCAGCAGATAAAGGATCTCCCATCACGAAGATGGCCGTTGAGCTTATACTTGAAAGGAGTGAACAGCATGACCACAAAAAAAGAAAATAAAACACCTATCAGTTCTGACATTAAACAGAATGAAGCGTTCTTAAAAGACCGGCTCGGGATCGGGGTAAGTTTTGACGTGGGTGTCCGGAAGATTTTCGTGCTGAAAAAAGAGCTTCAGATGTATTATTGCACCGGTCTTTGCGACAGCATGTATATTATTCAAATATACCGCGAGATCATGGATATGGATCACGGCCATCGAGCTCCTGGAAAGGTGAGAGACATCATACATAACCACTTGGCTCATCAGCAGGTGGAGCTGACGGATAGCTTAGATGAGGCAGTAGACAGGATGCTGTCTGGATTAATCGTCATTTTTTTAGAAGGCGAATCAGAGGCTTTCGTCATCGATGTAAGAAGCTATCCGGGACGGCAGCCGCAGGAGCCCGACATCGAAAAGGTCGTCCGAGGATCGCGCGATGGTTATACAGAAAATATTATCGTCAATACTGCTTTAACACGCAGAAGGATTCGGGATGAAAGGCTGCGCCACGAAATACTTCAAGTAGGAGAACGCTCCAAAACGGATATTTGCATCTCGTACATACAAGACGTTGCCGATCCGGGCCTTGTGAAACTAATAAAAGACGAACTAAGCAGCATTGATATAGACGGCATCCCGATGGCCGATAAAACAATCGAAGAGTTTCTCGTCAAGCAAGGATGGAATCCGTTTCCCCTTGTCAGATACACAGAGCGGCCCGATGTAGCTGCGCAGCATTTAATGGAGGGTCATGTTATTATCATCACCGACACATCACCGAGTGTCATCATCACACCGACAACGTTCTTCCATCATGTCCAGCATGCGGAAGAATACAGACAGACACCGTTTATCGGGGCATTTTTAAGATGGACAAGGTTCGCAGGAATGCTCGCCTCGCTGCTCCTTGTTCCGCTTTGGCTTTTGATCGCGGTCGAGCCGTCTCTTTTAAACGATACGATCGACTTTATAGGGCCAAACAAAAAAACGAACATCCCGCTTTTCGTACAAATTTATTTGGCTGAGATGGGGATCGATGTGCTCAGGATGGCAGCCATCCACACCCCGAGCGCCCTTTCTACCGCGATGGGGCTGATCGCAGCGGTACTTATCGGGCAGATTGCCATCGATGTAGGATTGTTCGTTCCAGAGGTCATCCTTTACGTTTCGATTGCTGCGATCGGCTCTTTCGCCACACCGAGCTATGAGCTGAGCATCGCCAATAAAATGATTCGACTCTTGCTTATCACGCTCGTTATGCTGTTTAAGGTGCCGGGCTTTGTGATCGGAATCACGGTTATTTTGATCTACATGGCAAGTGTGCAGAACTTGAACACGCCTTATTTATGGCCGTTTCTCCCGTTTAATGCGAAAGCGTTCATGCAAGTCGTCGTCAGGATCGCCGTGCCGCGCTCGAATGTCAGACCAAGCATCGTACACCCGCAAAACAGGCACAAACAGCCTACTTCTGGAAAATAGCTTGCACGGAAAATCAGATTGTGTTAAAGTCTTAACTAATTAAAAAATGCCTCATGATGAGGTAGAGGCGCAAAGCGAAAGAGTATGATTCCAGAGTGCATGGGCATGAAGAAGGTTTCTGAAAGGTCAATTTGCCGAAGTTCGGACGGCACCCATAGCTGTCCGTGCTGGGCCGATGCTGAAGCAAGCATCGGACTGTCACTACACATGTAGTGGAGAGCTATTCCGGCGATTGAGGGCGGTTTAAAGGACAGCACTGCCTTATTATGTGCTGTCTTTTTTCTTTTTGTAGCAGCCGGTGTACTCTCTTATCCAAAAAGGAGAGAGACAGAATGCATCTATACGGAACAATGAAGATAGAAGAGAACGGCCATTTAACGATTGGCGGAGTGAATACGTCGGACCTAGCCAAAGAATATGGCACACCGCTGTATGTGTACGATACAGCGCTGATCAGAGAGCGGGCACGAGGCTTTCAGAATGTATTTAAAAAAGAAAATGTACCCTATCAAGTCGCTTATGCGAGCAAAGCATTTTCCTGCATGGCCATCATGCAGCTGGCAGAAGAGGAGGGCCTAAGTCTGGACGTTGTTTCTGGAGGAGAGCTGTATACGGCTCTAGCGTCGGGCTTTCCCCCAGAACGCATACATTTTCATGGGAACAACAAAAGCGAAGAAGAAATACGCTTTGCACTGCGTTCAAAAATCGGCTGTTTTGTCGTCGATAATGAAGATGAACTGACACTCTTAGAGGACATTTGCCAGGAAACTCAGCAAGAAACGGCCATTCTCCTTCGAGTGACGCCCGGGATTGAGGCTCATACACACGATTACATCTTAACAGGGCAGGAAGATTCGAAGTTCGGTCTTGATGTGCAGAATGGCCAAGCTGCCCGTGCATTGAAGAAAGCGCTGAATTCGGAAGTTCTCGAAGTCCTTGGCATCCACTGCCATATCGGGTCACAGATTTTTGAAACGGCAGGTTTTACAATGGCGATCCAAACATTGTTCCGTTTTATCGGAGAATGGGACGAAAAAATTGGCTATTTTCCTGCTGTCCTGAACCTTGGAGGCGGTTTTGGCATTCGTTACACCGAAGAAGATACACCGCTCTCACCCGAGACTTATGTGAAGGCGATGATCGATGAAGTGAAGGAACAGATGGCGAATTTCTCCGGCCGTCAGATGCCAGAGATCTGGATAGAGCCTGGACGTTCTCTTGTCGGGGATGCTGGGACAACACTATACACGATTGGAACCCAAAAAGACATTCCTGGTGTCCGCCGATACATTGCGGTTGATGGAGGTATGAGCGATAATATTCGTCCAGCCTTATATCAGGCAAAATATGATGCCATTTTGGCGAATCGTGCGAATGAAGAAGCCAGCCAACTAATGTCCGTTGCCGGAAAGTGCTGTGAAAGCGGAGATATGCTCATCTGGGACATACTCCTGCCCTCGCCTCAAAAAGGGGACCTGCTTGCAGTCTTTTGCACAGGAGCATACGGCTACAGCATGGCAAGCAATTATAACCGCATGACAAAGCCTGCTGTGGTGTTTGTGGAGAACGGTGAGGCTCAGCTCGTGGTCCGACGTGAATCCTATGAAGATCTGTCACTTCATGACGTGCCGCTGCGCAAACATAGCATGACAAGATAATTTATTAGCTAACAGGCCGCGCCGTGCGGTCTTTTCTAATTTTTTAATTTGGCTGACTTAAACAGGCATGAAGTCAGCCAGGTTTTCTTTAGAGAATACAAAAAGAGGATTCCGGATTGATTGATGAGTTGACGCGAGTCGTGCGAATGGCACCCTTCTGCTTGTATTACGTACAAGTTTTGCTTACAATGAAACAGTAGTTTGATGAATAAAAGGAGGTTGCCTCTTGAAAAAAGGTAGCATTGAATTTGAAAACGGCGAAAAAATTATGATTGAGTTCTTTCCAGAAGAAGCTCCAGGAACAGTTGCAAACTTTGAGAAACTTGCGAACGAAGGGTTCTACAACGGATTGACATTCCACCGTGTTATCCCTGGATTTGTTGCGCAAGGCGGATGCCCAAGCGGAACAGGCACAGGCGGGCCAGGCTATTCTATTAAATGTGAAACGTCAGGCAACCCGCATAAGCACGTGGCGGGATCTCTTTCTATGGCACATGCAGGCCGTGACACAGGCGGAAGCCAGTTCTTTATCGTCCATGAGCCGCAGCCGCATTTAGACGGAGTTCACACTGTGTTCGGACAAGTAACAGAAGGCATGGACAGCGTGCTTCGCATCAAGCAGAACGACGTGATGAAAGAAGTTAAAGTTTGGGAAGAGTAGAACATATTGCAGCCGCGATCATCCAGCGATGATCGCGGCTTTTTTTCGCTATAAGAGAAAATAACCTTTTAACAGAGGAGAAATTCAACGCAGTCAAAAAAGGCTTGGCGCCCGTCAAGGTTTCATTAATACGAAAGAAATATGGCAAAAAGGACGCTGAAGCAAAAAATGTCAGCATTCTTGATCGTTCGTTTTTCTGATCAGCAGCTGGCGCTTTCTTTCAGCGATAACGTCCGATCTGTCACGCATCTTATGGCGGTGCAGAAGGTTTTCATCGTTCATAGCGCTAGGAGATTCCCACGTGAGACCCCTTTTACGGCACACTTGCTGGCAACAAGCTAATGCTTCTTGGTTGAGGGGGATGGACATATCGATATAGTTTTGTTTTTCCATTATCTGGTCGAGCCTGTTTTTCATGGAAGTGAGCAGCTGTTCACTGTTCACACCTAGCGTTGTGGCATGTTCCCGTTCCTCAGCCAGTTTTTTATGCGCGCTTGCCATCATTTTTTCAGCACCGCTACGGTTACCCCTGCGCTCATGGTAAAGGGCGACAGCAAGCTGAATAAAGCCTACCCAAACCTCCTCATTCATCCCTCGTTCTTTCCAATATTCTTCAAGGATTTCATGGCATTCAAAATAATCACGGGTCGTGTGAAAATGCACTAAATAATTGATCCAGTCTTCAGGCAGCATGGCTCAACCTCCTGTTTTGCATAAAGTGTTTTTTTGTTTGGCTATTTTTTAAAAAAGTGGGTTGCTTGATTTTGTTTGATTTTGCAAACCTTTAACTCTTGAATCAGGATTACGGTTTGCCATCATAAGCGTTTAGTAAATAAAAGTATACCATGCTAAGATGGCTTTCAAGCGGAAACTGACTCTCTTTAAGGCATGCGATATATGATATAATAGATTATCTAAAACGAGCGGGGACTGGGATGGACATGATATACAATGTGAAGCTGGACAGCTTTGAAGGGCCTCTTGACCTTCTTCTTCATTTAATCCAAACATACGAGATTGACATTTATGATATTCCTGTAGCCATCATCACAGGACAATATATGAATTATATACATACGATGAAGGAACTGAAGCTTGATGTGGCCAGTGAATACCTTGTGATGGCTGCAACACTGCTGGCAATAAAAAGCAAGATGCTGCTGCCGAGGCATGAAAGTGAAGAGTTTGACCAGCAAATGGAACTCGAAGTGGAAGAAGATCCGCGTGAAGAACTCGTGCGAAGGCTCGTGGAGTATAAAAAATACAAACAAGCTGCACTTGACTTAAAAGATAGAGAAGCGGAAAGGAGCCAGGTCTATGCCAGGCAGCCGGTTGACCTGGCAGTATTTGAAAAAGAAGAAGAAGCAGGTTTAATCTCAAACGTCACTCTTTATGATATGCTGTCGGCGTTTCAGAAATTGGCGGTCAAGAAAAAAGAGAAAAAAACAGTATCTGCCAAAATTGAGAGGCAGGAGATACCGATAGAAAGAAGAATGCTTCAGATTAAAGAAAAGTTATGGGAGACAGGAGGCAGCCGCCGTTTCACCGAGCTCTTTTCTGCAGGAAGCAAAGATCACCTTGTAGTTACATTTCTGGCTGTTCTTGAACTGATGAAAGTGAAAGCGATCATTTGTGTGCAGGATGGAAATTTTGAAGATATTCTAATTAAAGCAGTCGAAGAGGAGAAAGCAGTTTGAACGAAGCAGCGATAAAAGGTGCGGTAGAAGGCTTGATATTTGTCAGCGGAGAAGATGGCATCGACCGCAAGCAGATTGCTCAAGTACTGGAGATCAGCCTTCAGGAAACCGGCCACTACATAGAAAGCTTAAAAGAAGAATACGAGAAGGCTGATAGAGGCATGAGGATTGCAGAATACGCGGGATCGCTTCAGTTCGTGACGAAAGCAGAGCATGCAGTCTATTATGAACGGCTTATCAAAAGTCCGCAGCATAGCGGACTGTCACAGGCAGCGCTGGAAACGTTGGCCATCATCGCTTATAAACAGCCGATCACACGTTCAGAAATTGAAGAAATTCGCGGCGTGAAGACCGAGAAGCCGCTTCAGACACTGCAGGCAAAAAGCCTCGTAAAAGAAACGGGGCGTGCAGAAGGGACGGGGCGTGCGATTCTGTATGGTACAACCAAAACGTTTCTTGACCATTTCGGCCTAAAAACCATCGATGATCTTCCTCCATTGCCTGACAGTGTAAAGACAGAAGAAGAAGAGGAAGCAGCAGATTTGTTCTTTTCACGTTTTCAAGCATCATTCGATCCGGAAAACGAGGGGGAAAGCTAATGAAAGTCCTGCAAATAACAGGCGTCGAACTTGTAAAAGAAAAGCCAAACACATCAGAAGATTTCTTTAACCGTTCAACTGTGATATACACGGAGGGTGGAAGGGAAATTGCCTTTGAGCTGCTGTATGTCCGTTTTTTCGAAGAACAGTTTGCGCAGCAAGCCGGCTGGAATAAAGACGCTGTACTTACTGTAGAAAATCAGGCGTATTCAATGAAAGAAATCGCTGCCCTTGCCGCCATTTTATCTGATGAAAGCTTAAGAAAAAAGAGAAAAGCATATATTAATGATTTCGTCATGTTTTCTTCTTTTTTTCAAGATGAAAACGTCATCGAAGTGAAGAATAGGCTAGCTTCAGCAGAAAAACTGGTTAAAAATCATTAAAACGGGTTGACGGTTTGCGTAAATTTTGATAATCTCCTACCTGTTGGCTAAAAAAATAGTTAAATCCTCATTTTAATCTCGATGAGGTAGAGGTTGCATTATTCATGAGTATAGCATCAGAGGCTCCCGGGGCCGTTGAGGATGCTAGAAAGGGGACAATGCCGAAGTCTGCAGGCGCCGGAGCGCTCTATAGGCTGGGACTGTATCGAACAGGTGCAGGACTGTCACGAATATTATCGTGGAGCGCTATCAGAGATTTTTATGCGGGTTTATTTTGTAAATAAACGCGCTCCTGCCTATTGGCGAGGGCGTTTTTTTGTTGCCAAAAACAGAGAATTTGGAGGAGATTATTATGTCATCAAATAAATGGGGTATGTGGCTGCTCACAGCTTTTGTAGTAGGCAACATGGTCGGATCGGGCATATTCATGCTGCCGAGTACACTCGCACAAACTGCGAGTCCGCTCGGTGTTACCATCGCTTGGATCGTAACTGGTGTCGGGGTGTTAATGATCGCTCTCGTGTTTGGAAAGCTGTCATTGAGAAAGCCTGAACTGACGGCAGGACCGCAAAGCTACGCTAAAGCGATGTTCAAAAATGAAAATTACGGGAAGCTTGCAGGCTTCAGCATGGTATGGGGCTATTGGGTCGCCAACTGGATCTCGAACGTAGCGATCATTACGAGCTTCGCTGGATATTTATCCGCATTTTTCCCTGTTATGAATTCAAGTGAACCATTGTTCCAGGTTGGCGGACAAAATGTGACTGTGGGCAAAGCTGTCACGTTTGCCGTATGCACGCTCCTGCTTTGGGGAACTCACACACTTCTTGTTCGAAGCATGAACAGTGCAGGGAAACTCAACTTTGCTGCTACAGCAGCAAAAGTGGCAGGATTTGCATTGTTTATAGTAGCAGCACTGTTTGCCTTTCAAGCTTCTAACATCGGGGAGCTGTACTCGGCTGTGCCTGGTGAAGGAACGGAATCCAACGGTTTGTTCAAGCAAGTTGAGCTAGCGGCGATCTCAACGCTTTGGGCATTTGTCGGGATCGAGTCTGCGGTCATCTTATCAGGGCGTGCGAGATCTCAAAAAGATGTGGGCCGCGCCACGATGCTCGGTCTATTCATCGCTTTAGCCATCTACATGGGTGTTACACTTCTGACGATGGGCATTTTGCCACAGGACGTCCTGCAATCATCTGATAAGCCATTTGTTGACGCACTTTCTGTCATGGTTGGCAGCACAGGTGCTACCATTATGGCATTACTTGCTGCAATATCTCTTTTCGGGGCCACGATTGGCTGGATCCTGATCAGCTCGGAAGTACCATTTCAAGCAGCTAAGTCTGGAATATTTCCAGCTTATTTTGCGAAACTGAACAAAAACGGGAGTCCAGCTCGCGCGCTCACGGTCACAAACGTCATGAGCCAAATCTTTATCTTTTCTGTCATTTCAGGAACGATCAGCCAGGCGTATACGTTTTTGATTACATCTGCGACACTCGCTTATTTAATTCCATACCTCGTTTCGGCACTTTATTTTTTAAAGCTGGCGTTAAGTGGAGAAACATACGGCATCAATGGAATAAAAGGGTCACGCACAATAGATGCCGTTATAGCGCTATTTGCTCTTCTTTATTCGTTATGGGTGATCAAATCGGGTACCGCTGACATGAAAACGTTCGGTCTAGGCATCGGTTTATTCCTCGCTGGTTTTATCGTTTATCCTTTTACGTTGAAAAGAAAATAGAAGCAATCGTTCAATGCTCCTTTCTAATAGTATGAAAGGAGCTTTTATCTTACTTAAAGAAAGAATGGATAACTTTTTAACAGTGAAGGAACTCGGCGCAGTCAATAAGTTCAGGAATAGAGTATTCGTGCGACTAAGGCTGAATTAAGGGCTCGGCGTCAGACAAGTTTTCATTATGAAGCGTAATCCTTTCGAGTTAAGGGTAAACTTACCAAAAGCAGAAAAGGATGCTGATAATATGCCCTATATACTTGCCGCCGCTGTAGAGAACCCTCCTCACTGCATACCTCAAACAAAGACGGCCGAGTTTGCCAAAATGCTGTTTTCGGACTCGTACTCCGATATTGACCGGCTGATGAAGGTATTCGTGAATGGAGAAATTGAAAACCGATACTTTGCCGCTCCGCTCGACTGGTTCAAGCAGCCTAAATCATTGCAGGAAAAGAATGATCTTTACATAAAGACGGCGATACAGCTTGGAAAAAGCTGCATTGAAAATTTAATGGCTGAATCGGGACTGAATGACCTTGAGGCGATCGATGCTATCTTTTTTATCTCGAGCTCAGGCCTTGCCACACCAAGCATAGAAGCAAGGCTCATGAACGAATTGCCCTTTTCTCCGCACACAAAACGCATTCCGGTTTGGGGTCTTGGATGTGCAGGTGGAGCATCAGGCCTGGCTAGAGCACATGATTATTGCAAAGCATACCCAAAAGCCAACGTCATTGTGCTTGCTGTTGAACTATGCAGCCTAACGTTTGTGCATAATGACCGCAGCAAGAGCAACCTTGTCGGGACCTCTCTTTTCGCGGATGGCTGTGCCGCTGCACTGATCAGCGGGAATGAATCCCGTCTAGCCGCGGATGCTTCTGGGATTCCTGAGATCCTTGATACGCTGTCCACCTTGATGCCGCACTCCGAAGATGTGATGGGCTGGGAGATTAAAGATGAAGGTCTTCATGTTGTGTTTTCTAGAGACATCCCGAACATCATATCCACTTGGCTGCAGCCGAACGTGGAAAAATTCCTCATCCCGCATCAGCTTACTGGACGGGACATCAAGCATTTTATCGCCCATCCAGGTGGAAAGAAAGTTTTGCAGGCATACGAAGAAGCCCTGGGATTTGAATCAAACCGTACAGAAATTTCAAGGAATGTGCTGAGAGACCATGGCAATATGTCTTCTGCGACTGTTTTATATGTCTACCGTGAATTTGCGAAGCAAAAGCCAAAAAGCGGCGAGTATGGTTTAATCGCTGCATTAGGTCCAGGCTTCAGCTCCGAGCAGCTGCTCGTCAGGTGGTAGAAGATGACGGTATTTTATCTTTTCTTCGGCTTTCTCGTATTTCAGCGTATCGGGGAATTGATCATCGCCAAACGAAATGAGAAACTCCTTAAAAGAGAAGGGGCTGTTGAATTTGGTGCCTCTCATTATCCTTTTATTGTCGGGCTCCATATCATGTTTTTTGTTTCTTTGCTTATTGAGGTCGCCATTTTAGGAGGCGGGATCCATCCTTTTTGGCCGGTTATTCTCGGTCTTTTTCTTTTCGTCCAAGGTCTTAGAGTATGGGCATTGCTATCACTAGGGAAATATTGGAACACTAAAATTCTGCTTGTTCCAGGTGCGAACGTCATCGCAAAAGGGCCTTACCGGTTCTTGCGGCACCCAAATTATTTGGTGGTCATTCTCGAGCTGCTGCTTGTCCCGCTCCTTTTTAACGCATACGTCACAGCGCTTCTTTTTTCTGCATTAAACGTCTGGATGCTTTCAATACGCATTCCAGCGGAAGAGTATGCTCTGAAGGAATTTACGGATTATGATAGCCGCCATGGCAGCAACAGCCGATTTATGCCTGGTGCTGGCAGGAAATAATTCCAACTCATAACTTGTCTTTTATTGCATAAACTTGTACAAACGCAGTAAAGGACGGGATGATGGATGTCTCGATATAAAACGATTGTAAAGATGACGATAGCGGTAATTTTATTGTTTTCTGCCATCCCATTGAAAGCTGCCGCCGATGGACCAGGTGTTTCTGCACACGGCGCGGTGCTCATGGAGCAGGAATCAGGGCGGGTGCTTTTCGGCCGGGACGAGCATTCACCCATGAGAATCGCGAGCATCACGAAAATCATGACGGCAATCATCGCTGTGGAATCAGGCAAGCTGGAGCAAAGAGTGAAGATCTCAAACAGCGCTGCCGGAACAGAAGGATCTTCTCTTTATTTAAAGCCGGGAGAAACGGTGTTGTTAAAAGATCTTGTGTACGGCCTGATGCTACGTTCTGGAAATGACAGTGCGGTGGCCATTGCCGAATACGTCGGCGGAAGCCTCGACGGTTTTGTGTACATGATGAATGAAAAGGCCAGGGAAATCGGGATGAAGGATACGCTGTTCCAAAACCCGCATGGATTGGATGATCATGAAGATCATTATTCGAGCGCGTTTGATATGGCGCTGTTAACACGATATGCCATGGAGAACGACCGTTTTAAAGAAATTTCAGCGACTGAGGTTTACCGCTCTCCACAGGAAGGAGAAAAGTGGGACCGTGTTTGGCGAAATAAGAACAAGATGCTTAAATACTACAAGTATTCTACAGGCGGCAAAACGGGCTATACGAAGCGGGCAAAGCGGACGCTTGTTTCAACCGCCGAGAAAAACGGTATGGAGCTTATCGCCGTCACACTCAATGATCCAAACGACTGGGATGACCATGAACGCATGTTCGAATGGGGATTTCATCAGTTTGACCTTGTCCCTATCGTAAAAAAGGGGCCAGTGTCTGGCGTTCAAAAGGCATATAAAAATAAGGTAGAGGCAAACCGCACATTTTATTATCCGTTAAAGGAATCTGAGAAACAGGATATATCCTCTACCATAAATGTGTACCGTTATCCAAAAGACGGTAAATGGAAAAATGGAGAAGCTCCAAAGCCAATAGGCCGGCTGTTCATTGAACTAGCCGGCGTTGAGATTGGCAATCTACCACTCTATTATGAAGGAGAAGCACTGATCAAAGAGGATATCGGGGTATGGAAGTCGCTGAGACAGATGTTCTCACAGTTTTTCTTTGTGAAAGCAGAGGACAGCACCGATGGTTAATTACATCTGGGTCGGTCTTATGGTTACAGGGTTTATAACTGCCGCTCTGAACGGAACGATGGATAAAGTGAACGAAGCTCTTTTTACGAGTGCCAAGGAAGCGGTTACTTTGAGCATCGGGATGGTCAGTGTTCTAGTTTTCTGGCTCGGTCTTATGAAAATAGCAGAAAAAGGCGGCCTGCTCGAGATGCTTGCTGTTGTGTTCCGGCCTATTGTTCGACTGCTTTTTCCTGATGTTCCGAAGAACCATCCGGCTCAAGGGTATATCCTTTCTAATATGGTTGCAAATTTGTTTGGACTTGGCAACGCGGCTACACCGATGGGAATTAAAGCGATGGAACAGCTGAAACTGTTAAACGGCGGAAAAGACGAAGCGAGCCGCTCGATGATTACCTTGCTGGCGATCAATACGTCAAGCATCACGCTGATTCCGACTACCATCATTGCAATCAGGATGAGCTACCATTCCGCGACACCTACGGACATTGTCGGGCCGACCTTGATGGCAACGGCTTGTTCGACCGTCGGTGCGATTCTTATTGACCGTTACTATTATTACCGTTCGGTAAGGAAGGAGACACGTTGATGGCTGCCGTTCAATCCTTTTCCGTTTGGTTTATTCCTATACTAATAGGTTTCATTCTATTATATGGCACCATGAAGAAGGTGCCTACTTATGAAACGTTTGTTGAGGGCGGAAAAGAGGGTTTCTCGATGGCTATTTCCGTTATCCCGTACCTTGTTGGCATGCTCGTAGCGATTTCCGTCTTTCGGGCTTCTGGAGCGTTAGACATCGTTTTGGATGCATTCCGTCCGTTATTTTCATTGCTCCATGTGCCTGCAGAGATTGTTCCGCTTGGCCTATTGCGCACCATTTCAGGTACAGGAGCGCTCGGCATGACGTCCGATCTGATGGCGACGTATGGACCGGATTCGTTTATTGGCAGGCTGGCATCCACCATACAAGGAAGCACAGATACGACCTTTTACGTACTGACGGTTTATTTTGGAGCAGTAGGCATCCGGAAGATGGGCTATGCCTTAAAAGTAGGTCTCCTAGCAGACTTGATTGGATTTGCAGCATCAATCGTCGTAGTAAGTTTAGTATTTTGATAGCGTGTTCACAGGCAGCTGCCGCTTTGGCCAGCTGTCTTTTGCATGAGGGGATGTTGGATAAAGGCGGATTTTGATGTATGATGTATGATGAGGTGAAGGAATGGAACGTTTACAAAAAGTGATCGCCCACAGCGGTGTGACTTCTAGAAGAAAAGCTGAAGAAATGATAGCAGAGGGCCGTGTGAAGGTGAACGGCACGACGGTAAGAGAACTTGGTACGAAGGTCTCTCCAAAAGACAGAATTGAGGTTGACGGCGTTCAAGTGCAGCGTGAACAGCCTGTGTATTTCTTAATGTACAAACCATCCGGAGTCATTACCGCTGTCACGGATGATAAAGGAAGAAAAACAGTCGCTGACTATTTCAAGGATATTGTGGAAGAGAGGCTGTTTCCAGTTGGCCGTCTCGACTATGATACAACGGGTGTGCTGATCATGACTAATGACGGCGAGTTCGCTAATGTGCTCATGCATCCTAAATATAAAGTAGAAAAAACCTATATCGCCAAAGTGAAGGGCATCCCGGAAAGAGAACAGCTGAAAAAGCTCGAGCGCGGTGTCATCTTAGAAGATGGAAAGACAGCTCCTGCCCGGGCTAAGCTGCTGTCGATGGATAAAAAGAAGCAGACGGCCATCATTGAACTGTCTATATCAGAAGGAAAGAACCGTCAAGTAAGAAGAATGTTTGAGCATATCGGACACCCTGTACAAAAATTAAAGCGTGAAAAGTACGCGTTTTTGGATGTGAAAGGCTTGAACCCGGGAGAGTTCCGCGAACTGACTCCGCATGAGGTGAAGCTTCTTCGCAACGCGGCTGTCACACAAACGTCAAAAAAAGGCCGATAACAGCCTTTTTTTAGCGTTATCATTAAAATGGGCAGCAAGGAAAAAGGAGCGGATACGCATTGAAAGGGAACGGACGATTTTGGTTTCGATCCATATTGCTGGCATGCATCGCGGCGGCTGTTGGCTACACGGTCTACAGCAGTTTTTTTGAAGATGAGCGGACGCTCGTCAACACAGGCGACAAGGCACCTGATTTTGTCCTGACCGATGTCAGCGGCAAGGAAATAAAGTTAAGCGATTACAGAGGCCAGGGGGTGTTCTTGAATTTCTGGGGAACCTGGTGCAAGCCGTGCGAACGCGAAATGCCGTATATGGAAAGACAATATAAAGAATTCAGTCAGCAAGGTGTCGTCATTTTAGCGGTGAATGTCGGAGAATCAAACATAGCCGTTGAAGATTTTCAGGATAAATACCGTCTTACGTTTCCTATCCCGATGGATAAGAACAGGGATGTAACGAGGGCATACGGCATCGGTCCGATTCCGACAACGCTTCTGATTGACAAAAACGGAAAGGTGATTGAAAAGACAAGCCGTTCTTTGTCAAACGATGACATCCTTAGCATGATGAATAAAATCAAGCCTTAAAAGTTTGCCGAAGGGGGGCTCATAACATGGATACTATGATTTGCGAATGCAGTCATCATAACCCTGCCGGAACGCTGATCTGCCAGTCTTGCGGCAAGCCATTTGCCGAAGCGAAGGAAAATATGGAAGCAAGCATGCGTTATGAAGGAACAGCGAGAAGATCACAAACCTATAATCAAACGGTGATCGATAAGGTCTGGAATTTCTTTTCATCCGTTAAAGTCGGCATCTGGATTATTATTATCATTCTTGTAGCTGCGGCAATAGGAACCATATTTCCACAGCAGATGTACATACCGCAGACCGTAGATCCCGCATCGCACTATGAATCAGAATACGGAAATTTAGGGAAAATCTATTACTTGCTTGGGTTTCATCAGCTTTATGGCTCATGGTGGTTTATCGTATTGTTGGGCATGCTCGCTCTTTCCATCATTGTAGCAAGCATCGACAGGGGCGTTCCGCTGTACAAATCACTTAAACGTCAGAAGGTCGTCCGTCATGATCAGTTTCTGAAGCATCAAAGACTTTTCGCTCAAGACGTGAAAGGTGATCTCTCAGAGATGAAGCGAGCGCTTTTGGCTCAAAAATATCATGTGAGAGAAGAGAACGGCAGTTTATTTGCTGAAAAGGGACGTTTTTCAAGATGGGGCCCTTACGTGAACCACGTAGGACTCGTCTTGTTCTTAGCTGGTGCGATGCTTCGGTTTTTCCCAGGCATGTATGTAGAAGAAGTCCTCTGGCTGCGCGAAGGTGAGACTGCCGCCATTCCAGGGACACTTTCAGATGAAGGGCAATATTATCTGAAAAACGAGAAGTTCATCCTGGAATTTTACGATAAAAATGATAAGCAATTTAAAGACGCGCTGCAAAGCACCTCTAATCCTGTTCCAAAGAATTTCCAGACAAATGCGGTGCTCTATCAATCATCCGCCAAAGGAACTCTAGGCGGATCAGAACCGCTGAAAAAAGTGAAAGAAGGAAAAATTCAAGTCAATAAACCGTTGAAATTTGACTCCTTCTCTCTCTATCAGACAGATTTTAAGATGGATGAACTGAACAAAATGTCATTTTCTCTTCTTGATAAACAAACGAAAAAAAACCTAGGCACATTTGAAGTGGACTTGATTAATCCACAAAAAAAGTATGACCTAGGTAAAGGCTACACCGTTAGCCTTGGAAAGTATTATCCTAACTACTTCCTTGAGGACGGCGTGCCGAAGACGAAGAACTATGTTCCAGATAATCCCGCTTTTGTTTTTGAAATGACATCGCCTGAAAACGATAAAAAAGAAAAGGCCTTCGTCGCGATTAAAAACAACATTGAGATGGACGGGAACCGCTACAAAATTGAGTTTGCCGGAATTAAAACGAAAAATCTTACGGCTCTTACTGTAAGAAAAGATTATACCTTGCCTATCGTATCAATGGGGGGCATCATCTTTATGATCGGAGTGGTTCAAGGTTTGTATTGGAACCACCGCCGTATATGGGTGAAGGAAAAAGAAGGGACCCTTTGGATTGCCGCTCACACGAATAAAAACTGGTTTGGCTTGAAAAAGGATCTGCAGTCGCTCTCAGAAAAAACAGGCATTCCCATGCCAGAGGACCGCACAGCGGCAAAGAGCGCATAAGTTTAAGTAGGGAGAGGTAATACATGATGGCTCAGCTCAGCAGCTCGCTGCTATATGCAGCGTTTATCACTTATTTGTTTGGCACGCTATTCTTTGCTATGTCGCTTTCAGACAAAAAACAGAAAACGGCTTCTTATTCCAAACGCTGGGGCAGAATCGGCTACATCACATCAATCGCCGGTTTTGCACTGCAGCTCGGATATTTTTTTACAAGGTGGGCTGCCAGCGGCCACGCCCCGGTATCCAATCTGTTTGAGTTCACCACTTTTTTTGGCATGATGATGGTGTTTGCTTTTATTATTCTTTATGCCATTTATAAAACAAACGCACTTGGGGTATTCGCGATGCCGGTCGCGCTCTTGGTTATTGCATACGCCGGCATGTTTCCAAAGGAAATTTCTCCTCTTATTCCAGCGCTTAAAAGCGACTGGCTGAAAATACACGTTACAACGGCTGCATTAGGTGAAGGTATTCTGACGATTTCCTTTGTCGCCGGATTGATTTATCTGATCGGGACGGTCAAGCAAGATACCTCCACTAAGGAAACGAAATGGCTTGAGGCTGTGCTGTATTTTCTTTTATGTGTTCTGGGCTTTATTATCGTCTCGGTCACGTTTAAATCCGCAGGATACGAAGCTGTCTATTCATTTACTGCAAAAGGCGGAAATACGGTGCAAGCTGTTTATGAGATGCCTGTCATCGCTGGACCGGCGGACGCAGTGGAAGAAAAGGGCGGATTTGGCCCGCTGTTTGATGCTCCTGGCTGGATGAACGGCGAGAACGCGGCCGTCAAGCTGAACACGATGATCTGGTCTCTATTATCAGGAGGGCTGTTATACGGTCTTCTTAGACTAGTATTACGCAAAAGGCTGGCAGCAGCTATGCAGCCGAAGCTGAAGAATTTAAATCCCGAGCTGCTTGATGAGATCAGCTATCGAAGTGTCGCGATCGGTTTCCCCGTCTTTACTCTCGGAGCATTAATTTTTGCGATGATTTGGGCACATGAAGCATGGAACCGATATTGGGGATGGGACCCGAAAGAGGTATGGGCTCTGATCACCTTTCTCTTTTATGCTGCTTATCTGCACCTACGGCTGTCACGAGGCTGGCATGGAGCAAAATCAGCATGGCTTTGCGTCTTAGGGTTTGTGATTATTATGTTCAACCTTATCGCTGTAAACTTAGTCGTTGCAGGCCTTCATTCATACGCCTAACAAGGTGAGCAAGCCCTCATAAGGGCTTGCTTTTTTTGTAGTTTCAGGCGCGTTGCTGTATGATAAGAGAGGGAATGTTTACAAAATAGAAGCAGGTGATACCGTGAATCAAGGTGAAGCGAGAATACTTATTGTTGATGATGAAGAACGCATTCGAAAATTGCTGAAAATGTACTTAGAACGGGAAAATTACGAAACGGAAGAAGCAGAGAACGGGGAAGAAGCGCTGCAGATGGCACTGTCTATGAACTTTGATTTGATCCTGCTCGACCTCATGCTGCCTGGGATGGACGGTATAGAAGTTTGTGAAAAACTGCGCGAGAAAAAAGCGACGCCTGTTATCATGCTGACGGCTAAGGGAGAAGAGCTGAACCGGATTTCCGGATTTGAAGCGGGAACGGATGATTATATTCCAAAGCCGTTCAGCCCAAGAGAAGTCATCTTGCGGGTGAAAGCGCTGTTAAGACGTTCTTCGACTACCCGGTTTTTAGAGACGGATACGGTATCCAAAAACATTATCGTATTTCCGCACCTGACCATCGACCATGATGCACATAAGGTCATCGCTGATGGAAATGAAGTGAACCTAACACCAAAAGAATATGAGCTGCTCCACTATCTGGCGAAAACGCCTGATAAAGTTTATGCGCGCGAACAGCTGCTGAAGGATGTATGGAACTATGAATTTTTTGGCGACCTGCGAACGGTCGATACCCATGTGAAAAGGCTGCGCGAGAAGCTGAACAAAGTATCGCCTGATGCGGCTGCGATGATCGCAACGGTATGGGGAGTCGGCTATAAGTTTGAAGGTGCCGAGTAAATGCTTTGGAGAAGTGTTGTTGGCAAGCTTTGGCTGACCATTCTTTTGCTGGTGCTTGCTGTCTTGATCATTCTTACTATGCTGCTCACACAATTTTTTGAGACGTTTCATGATAATCAAGCAAAAGACCAGCTGGAAAAAATGGCAGACAGGCTCGTTGTCATTTTAGAAAGTGACGAGAACAGCGTTGAAGCCGTCCGGAACACAAAAGAGATGGCAGAAGTGTATTCGATGTCCGTCATGATGATTGACAGCGAAAAACAGCCGGTGTTGGAAGCTTCCGGTGAAAGCGAAATATCACTAAACGTGTTTCTTACCGAAGAGCAGTTAAAGGAAGTGCCAGAATTAAAAACGAAGCGTTTTGTTAAAGATGAGTTCCCATTTGTTGAAGATAACAGAGCTGAAAATCATACGATGATCATCTATGGTGAGCCATACCGAGACCGCAGCGGCGGAACGGGTGCTGTCTATGTTTACCAATCGATCGAAAATATTGCAAAAACCACGGATCATGCGAAAAAACTGATCTTTATTGCCGCCGGAATCGCGATCATCCTCACGACTGTGTTTGCCTTTTTCTTATCCAGCCGTATAACAGCTCCCCTTCGTAAAATGAGGGAAGCAGCTATGCTTGTAGCGAAAGGTGAGTTTGATGCGAAGGTGCCCATCCTGACCCATGATGAGATCGGTGAGCTCGGCATGACCTTTAACCGCATGGGCCGGCAGTTGAAAAATTACATTCAAGCACTGAACCAAGAGAAAGAACAGCTTTCAGGTGTACTTAGCTCGATGGCGGACGGCGTGATCACGTTTGACAGGAAAATGAATATTTTAGTCACGAACCCCCCGGCTGACCGTTTTTTACAGGCGTGTTATTATGAGACGGGGATGGCAGAGAACGATAAGATGAGCTTGCCTGAATCTGTCATGCTGCAATTTAATCAGGTCGTCACCCTAGAGCGCGAACAGCTGATCGAAGTAACGCTGCAAGGACGTTCTTGGGTCGTTGTGATGACACCGCTCTACAATCAATCCATGATCAGGGGTGCTGTTGCGGTCTTGCGGGATATGACAGAAGAGCGCAGGATGGATAAGCTGCGAAAGGACTTTGTCGCGAACGTGTCGCACGAATTAAAGACTCCGATCGCCATGCTTCAAGGATATAGTGAGGCGATCGTCGATGATATTGCGGAGTCTGAAGAAGAGAAGAAAGAACTGGCAGGCATCATCCTGGACGAATCGCGCCGAATGAGCAGGCTTGTCAATGAACTGCTGGATCTTGCCCGTCTTGAGTCTGGCCAGATGAAGCTTTACCGGTCCTGGATTAACGTTCCTGAATATGCTGCTAGGGTGCTGCGCAAGTTCCATGGGCCTGCAAAGGAAAGGAACATTCAGCTGCAGCTTGAGACGCAGATTGATAATGTACAGAATGAACTTTATGCAGATGCTGACAGACTAGAGCAAGTGCTAACTAATTTAATCGACAATGCGATCAGGCATACAACAGAAGGCGGAAGTGTCATGTTAAAAGCAGATATAACAGATTCCGCTGTCAAAATGGATGTTATGGATACGGGGAGCGGCATTTCGGATGAAGATCTTCCGTTTGTTTTTGAACGCTTTTATAAAGGCGACAAAGCGAGGACTAGGGGAAAATCGGGAGGAACGGGACTTGGCCTTGCAATAGCTAAAAATATTATTGAAGCTCATGATGGAATCATTACAGTCCACAGCAAAATCAGTGAAGGAACGACATTTTCCTTTGTTCTGCCCCGAAATGTGGAATAATACCGCATAATACGGCGTTTTTTATTGTTTCATAAGAAACAATTGGAAAATTAACTCTTTGCTGCAGCGGAAGCTTCGGCTATAATGAAGAATGTGAATTGCATACGAATTAACAGGTGCAGCCTGATCAAGAGTCAGGTTAGCTTAAAAGGGAAAACGGTAAAAGCCGTTGCGGTCCCGCCACTGTAAATGGGAGATTCTTAAAAAGGATGCCACTGTTCAAATGAATGGGAAGGTGTTTAAGAAACAATGACCATGAGCCAGGAGACCTGCCTGTTACGAGACTGCAGCATGACCTACGAGGATAGGGAGGTGTTGGCCGATCGAGTGTATTTACTTGCACTCTCTGTCATCATGTGTTTTCCCCATGCGTTTGTCCGCATGGGTTTTTTATTTGCTCTTTATTACATAAAACAAAGGAGAAAGTGATGAGCATGAAAAATTTATTACCTTTACTTTTCGCAGCTATACTGATGGTTTCTGGATGTGGGCAGGCGGAAAAAACCGAGACAGCTGAAAAGAAGAACGTAACGGCAAGCCAGGATAATAAGCAAGAGCAAGTAACCATTGTATTAACAAAAGATAATGGAAAAGAAGAAATTGAGAAAAAAGACGTTTCGATCAAAGAAGGCGAAACGGTCATGGACGTAATGAAAAGAGAGTTTGAAGTGAAAACCATGTATGAAGACTCATTCATCAGTTCAATCAACGGAACAGAAGGCAATGAAAAAGACAAAACATCATGGTTTTTCTCTGTTAACGGTGAGGAAGCGATGAAAGGGGCAAAAGAAATCAAATTGAAGAAAGGCGACAAAGTAGGCTTCGATTTCCGTAAATATGAATAGCAATCGATTAAAGATGCTGACCTTGCTTGCCGTTCTATCGGCATTGCTGACGGTAGGCAGGGTATCGTTCCAGTTCATCCCTAATGTCCAGCCGAATACAGCCATACTGATCATCGCATCTTTTGTTTTGGGCCCAACTTATGGACTGGTTCTTGCTGCAATCAGCACCATCACAAGCAATCTTTATTTAGGCAGCGGGATCTGGACAATCGGCCAGATCGCAGCGTGGGGAAGCATCGCGGTATTCAGCGGCTTAATCGGAAAAAGAAGGACACAACTCCCGCACTGGGCACTAACTGTGTACGCGGGATTGTGCGGTTATTATTTCGGTATAGTGATGACGTTGTTCAACGCTCCATATCTCGATCATCTATGGGCCTATTATCTTGCAGGCTTGAGCTTTGATACGAACCATGCTGTTGGAAATATGCTATTTTATGCTGTACTCGCCAAACCTCTTTTCTTCATTATGAATAAGCAGATGCATGTTAAGGAAAAGTCCGGAGCAGCTTAGGTCAAAGAGATTTATAACAACTTTTTCGGCAGCAGGGCATACACTATTAAGGTTATGTCAAAGGAGGCTGCTATGAACGACTATATGTTAAGAATTTCTGCTGTGCTCTTTCTGACTCTTTGTATCGGAATGCTCTTTCTGACTGCAAAGATGGGAGCTTAAAGACCGTACATAAGGGGAAACCGTTATGGAGTAAAGAGACGAGAAGCCTCCGCGCTTTTTAATGCGGAGGCTTCTTGCTGTTCATAGTGAGAGAGAACTCGAACTCGGGAAATGAAAACAAAAACAGATGGAAATTTTTAATTGACAATGATTATCATCCTTAATAAAATAAAAGCAAGCCTTTGTCCTAAAGGCTTGCTTTTGTGCCATCTATTCGTATTTTAATGCGTCCCCATCAAACGGCTCGTCTGCTACTTTAATAGAATCAGTCGGGCATCCTTCAAACGCGTCCTGCATATCATCTAGAAGCACATCCGGGATCTCCACGATTCCTTGGTTGTCATCAAGCGTCACGAACGCGATACCTTCATCATCATAATCATAAATGTCGGGTGCTGCTGCTCCGCACGCTCCACACGCGATACAGGTTTCTTTGTCTACAATTGTGTACTTTGGCATAGAAATTACCTCCTAATTGATTTGGTAACCGGAAAAACGATTGCTAAAATATTTATCCAACATTTTCCTGAAACGATTTAAGGTCTACTAGTTATATTGTAAAGACTTCACAAACACATTTCAACAATTAATATTAAGGTGTTTTCTTACATAACCAAATCATACCCCTCCACGTCCACGCCAAACCCTATCTAAGTCATTTTTTATTCATCACCGGCTATTAGTACGGCAATGAACGGCAGTTTTTGCTACAATAAAAGAAACAGAAACAAAGGTGCGTCGCTATGAATGTAGTTGATTATATGCTGTTAGACTGTTTTCAGAACGTGAACGGCGAGAGATCCGCCCAAGGTATCATTCATATTCTTTCAGGAAAAAAGACCGCCCAGTCGCTGGCAGATGCCCAGCTTTTTGGCATTGGAAAATATTACGCTGTCCTTTCCAGCCTGAAAAAGAACGAGCTGGAGGAGAAGACAGCGGTTCTTTTCGCGGAAAGCTTGATAGAGGAGCTGTCTAACGGTGTTTTCATCGTGACAAAAAAAGGGGAAAAAATAGTGGGGTATAATCATTACCCGTTCCTGCGTCATTTGTCAGGCCTCGCGCATTGGAACATCGAGCATCATTTTTGGCTGTCGCTGTCGCTATACATACAATCCATCTCCAACATGCTTGCGCATAACAGCCGCTTTTTACCCGTTGTCACTGACTATCAAGCTGTACGCTCGGTAAAGGCGCTCTTTCCTAAGACCGAGGCAGAAAGAAAAGAATCAGCTGTCCGTTTGTATCATGAAATGGTACAGTTGCTTGAAAATTACGGGAACAGCCAGATCGCTAGTTTATTCTTACAAAGAGCAACGAGATTTGAGAGGATCGGTTCTACATTCGAACAGCTTTCTCATGATTTTGGGACATCAGAAGAGGAAGTAAGAATGATGTTCCGCTCTTTGCTTCACTTCATCTTGACGAAAGTTAAGGAGCATCCACATGAGTACGAGGAACTGCATAGGTTCATTCCTCCTGGCCATAGCGAATCGCTTACTAATTCTGCAAGAGCGACCCTTTCCCTGCTGCAAGAAGGGTATCCTCTTGATGAAATTGAACGGTTAAGAAAACTCAAACGAAGTACTCTCGAAGATCACCTAGTAGAGATCGCTCGCTCGGTGAAAGGATTTGATATTTCGCCATTCATATCAAGTGAGGAATTGCGGCTCGTCAAAGAGATCAGCCGCACACTAAAAGACCGGAAGCTAAAAGGTATTCGAGATCAGGCAGAAACGCTCTCGTACTTGAAGATCAGACTGGCGATCGCCAAGGAAGGATGGGGGTAATATGCTTCAGCTTGAACAGGAGCTTAGGCGTTTTTTTGGCTTCTCAGCATTCCGTCCCGGCCAAAAAGAAATTATAGCTGATGTGCTGAATGGACATGATGTTCTTGCCGTCCTTCCAACAGGAACCGGAAAATCAGTGTGCTATCAGCTGCCAGGAGTGCTGATGAAGAAGCCTGTACTCATTGTTTCACCGCTTCTATCGTTGATGGAAGATCAAACGGAACAATTAAAGAGAATGGGCTTTAAACGATCGGTCGCTTTCAATTCTTTTTTGTCGATGGAAGAAAAGAAAGAAGAAATACAGAAACTTCCGGACAGTCAGTTCATCTTCGTTTCACCCGAGATGCTGCAGAGCAGGCAGCTCGTTGAGATGTTGAAGCAAGTGAACATCGGATTGTTTGCTGTGGATGAAGCGCATTGCATCTCGCAGTGGGGCCACGAATTCCGGCCGCATTATTTGGGCCTTGCAGAAATCAGAAAAGAACTTGGAAATCCGCCTTGCCTCGCTTTGACCGCAACTGCTGGGAAAAAGGTGAGGGAGGATATTATCAAGTATCTTGGACTTGCCCGTGTTAAACTGCATATCGGGAGCATGAACAGGAAGAATATTGCTCTCGTGACAGAGTACGCTTCATCGCAGGAGGAAAAGCAGAAAAGATTGCAGAATCTCGTCACCTCGCTTAAAGGGCCAGGCATTGTCTACACATCAACGCGAAATATGGCAGAAGCAGCATGTCTGCTAGCCAAAGATGCAGGAGTGGCCCGCACTGCCTTTTATCATGGCGGAATGGAGCATCAGGACAGGATGCTCATCCAAAAGCAGTTCCTATTAGGTCAGCTTGACCTGATCTGCTGCACGAATGCATTTGGGATGGGAATCAATAAAAGCGATGTCCGGTATGTGATTCACTATCAGCTGCCATCGAGCATTGAAGCATATGTACAGGAAATCGGAAGAGCGGGCCGTGATGGCGAGCCGGCATTAGCCGTTCTTCTCTATCATCCGCAAGATGAAGATATTCCGTATCATTTTATTGAAGCAGAATTGCCGGATGCCTCTTTGCTGCCTGTTCTTCTAGGGGGCGATGGAACAAAGCAATCGATGCTTGAACGCGTTCATCAAGGCATGTTCACTGAAAATGCTGCCCGTTTTTTAGAATATTATATCAATCGAGAGCCTCTTCTAATGATGGATACCCAGAACAAGAAGATTTTTTTAGATAAGCTTTCCAGGAAAATTGTGAAACGAAAAAAAGACAAGCACGAGCAGCTTCGCAAACTATTGACATGGGTGCGAAGAGAGGACTGCAAACGTGCCTCGCTCATTAAATTGTTTGATGAAAGCGGAGATCCACAGCATCACGATTGCTGTTCGAGCTGTCAGATCAGCTTGACCGCTTATTATGGTAGAGCAAACACTGTCAATGCAACTGTGGGCGATTGGCGTGAAGAATTGAAGACCATGTTTTCTATAGAAAGAGGTAGCGGAAGTGAATCAAAGAAACGTGCAGCACTTAACAGCTAAAGAGCTCATTTGGAATGTATACGTGTCACAGCTGATTTTTTTAGCTGCAGCTGTTTTGCTTTCCATCTTCTTTGAGCTCGAGCAGCCATGGCGGGTTCCACAGCAGGACGGACTGGGGTTTATTCCCGTTGTGCTCGCGAGTGTGGCGTGTGCTTTGTTTCTTTCATTGGCCATGAAAAAAAGGCTTGTGAGAGATAAGTGGGATGACGGCGGGATCAATGAAATATTGTTTTCTAGTTTGAGCGGCTGGCACATTTGGCTGATGGCAGCCGTAATAGCCTTTTGCGAAGAATATTTGTTTAGAGGGGCACTGCAGCCTCTGATTGGCATCACTGGTTCGAGCTTAATTTTTGCATTCCTGCATTTTAGGTATGTGAATAAGCCGTACCTCCTTTTATTCGTTGTGCTGCTTTCACTCTGGCTCGGAGTTTTATATGAATACAGCGGAACGATTTGGATGCCTTTTCTTTTTCATTTCTTATTTGACGCCATTTCCGGGATGCTGCTGGCAAAAGAAAGCAAAAAGAACACGGATTGAAACAGAGGTGAAAAAATTGATGAACGATGACCAAGCAGGCGCACTGAGACAGCTTGCAGAAGAAAATGCCTCCTTGCAAAAAGATGTTCTTCCGCCAAGAAGAGAGTTTCATAGCAGAAGGAAGAAAAGCGAGAGGGAAGAAGAATGTACGAAAGAAGAGCTGCAGGAACGAAATACATTCCCTCTCATTAAGCTAATAGCTGCTGCATTTCTTCTGCTCATCGCTGCAATGTTTACGTATGATCTATGGTCTGATAAATTGTTTGGACCCGTCATGAGAGAGGAAAATGGCAAGCCAGTGCAGGTTGAAATTGAAAAATAACACCACGGTCTCCGGAGGACACTGAAAAACCGGTTAATTTTCACCGTTTTTTCTTTTAAATGACAAAAAATACGAGCTTCGCATGTGATTTTTCATGCGAAGCTCGTATTTTGTCCTTGCTCTTATGTTTTTTTTACTTTGTCAGCTTAAGAATCCGTTTTAAATTCACCGCGAATAGGGTGAGGGCTCCTTGCAGTTCCATGCCAACGAGACCCGAGGATGAGGCAACATCATACCCGTGTCTGTGCTTGAGTTCGCTATTTTTCGCTTCAATTTTATACCGTTCTTTTGCCTTTACTTTGAAGTACTCGCTCTCTTGAAAGGCAGCCTGCTCGGTATGTACCCC